>JANNCN010000124.1:0-109372 GCA_031386665.1 Rhodoferax sp.
ACTTTGGCCGACCAAGAGCTGGAAGACCATGTGCGGGCTTTGCAATTAGAAGGTGTCGCCGTCACCACGCAACATTACTTGGCTGAACGCTGAATTTATTCAAAGTCATATCACCGGTGATATGAAGTCTGGTGAAAACCCGAGTGTTCACCAAATTGTTGATAAAAAATACCTTTATCTCTCGAATAATATAGATAGTTTGCTATATATATAATAGCAAATGACATGACATGACACGAGATGGCAAGACACGACACGACGCGACCAGACATGACGTGCCATGCCCGGCCAAGGCGATTCCACGCTGCCAGAGCCCGCGTGAAGTCAGCGCCTTCGCACTGCAGTCACCAGGTGTTTCTCAACTCACGAAGTTTGGTGAACACGGTTTTGGCATCCAGGTGGGGCGCCAAATCAGGAAAATTCTCGCGCAGCTTGGCAATGAGGCTGGCATTGTCCAACCTGAAAAAAGTGTTGTGCTGCTTTTCTTGGCCTAGCGTGGTCACCACCGATTGGGCTGGGTCGTGTCCTGCCACGGTGGCCAGCAAGGCCGCAGCAGCGGCGTTGTCCGGCTCGCGGGCCAGCGTGAATTTGAGATTGGTCTCGATGTAATCGTGGCCTGGGTAAATTAGTGTGTTTTCAGGCAGTTGGGCCAGTTGCCCCGCAAAACTGGCGTACAGGTCGTTCACATTCCCGCCGTTGTGCACATTGCCCGCGCCTGCATTGAAGAGAGTATCGCCGGAAAAAAGCGCGGGTTGCTCAGTGTGTGACAGCAGGCAAATGTGGCACATCGTGTGGCCGGGAGTATCCAGGCATTCAAGCTCGACGGTTTTGCCGACCTTAATCACATCACCTGCCTTGACACCGCGGCTCATGCCGGCAATTTTTTCACCTGCCTGGTGGTGTGCAATCACTTTGGCACCGGTCGCTGCGACCACGGCTTCATTGCCGCCCGTGTGGTCATGGTGCTCGTGGGTGTTCAGAATTTGGGTGATTTGCCAGCCTCTGACTTTGGCTGTGGCCAAGGTCTTTTCAGAATCCAGCGGGTCAATGGCCAGGGCCTCGCCCGTCTCGGGGCAGGCGATCAGGTAATTGAAATTGCGGTAGGCGTTGCCAGTCCAGATGCGTTCGACGATCATGGTTTGAATGCGGAGGTTGAGCTGATTGAATCTGACATAACAGCCGTGTGCTAAAGGGATAGGCAGCAGGCAAACCCGGTGTCAGAGGATGCGTTGGATTGTCACTGAAATAAAAAAAGGCGGTTGAGACCGCCTTTTTCAATCTGGTGCGCAATGCACTACTTCTTGACCAGCACCTCTACGCGCCGGGCGCCTGGGTCTTCATCCGAAAGATTGGCTTCAGCAGACAACGGCTTTTGCAATTCAAAACGACCCTCGGCCAAGCCCGCAGAGCGAAGCGAGTCGCGCACTGCAATCGCCCGGTTTTTGGCAAGTTCCTGGTTTTGAGTCAGGTCGCCCGTCGCCGAGTGGTAGCCAGAGATGCTGACCTTCACGGCGGGGTTGGCATTCAAGTTGTCAATCAGAACCTTCATGGCAGCCACTGCGTCTCCTGCAATGGTTGAAGAACCCAGACCAAAAAACACGGTGGCCCCTTCAGCCGTGGCAATGGTTGCAGGCAGACCGGTTTCAACTTTGGCAGCCACAGTTTTGAACCCAGTCAATGCGTCGTTATTGGTCAGCATTTTGGCACCGTAAAGCGGTTTGAATGCGCCTTGGTGGCAGGTTGCGCAATTCACTTTGGCAACATCCCCTGTCGGGCCGTGGCGCGCGTCTGGAAAGGTAGCCGTCAAAGGCACCAGGTAGTTGACATTCAGGTCGCGCGTCATGTTGATGCCATACCAGGCCGTGCCACGCTGCGGGGTGCTTTGATCCCACGAACTGAACGAACGAGTATTGTGGCAGTACGTGCAATTGACCCCCAGGGAATCGGACATGTGAACCATCAGCCCGTAGGTGAATTCAGTCTGCTTGGTTGATTGCCGGTTGCCCACTTGCAAGGCTGTTTTGCCAGCCGTGCGAATGGGGTTGGCTTGCAACAAGTAAGGCGTGAACGGATCGTAGGGCAAAGAGGTCAGACCGACTGTCGTAGCTGGAGAGTTTTGCCCCGCGTTGCTGCCGACCATGCCTTTGGCCTGCCGCTGCGGCTCTGGCTTGAACCACACTTTGGCAGGTACGGGTTCACCGCGGTGACAGGTGTAGCAGGTCACGCCTGTTCCGGCGACGTGGGTTTTCCAGTCACTGTTGATGTGGCGGGTCATCTCCAACATGCGCCGCGCCACAACCTTGGTGTATTTGGCGTCAGATGCGAAATTTTCAGCCGCATGGCAATAGGTGCAACCCTCTTTGGGAGACACCCAAGCAGTCATTGAAACCATCAGCTGGGTGAACTCCGCAACCCCCGTGTCGCCCAGCACCTTCACATTTTGGTAGACCTGACCCGATTTGGGGCCATCAGCCGCACCTGCGGTGGCTGGCGTCATGGCGGGCGGCTGGTTGCCAGGGGCTTGAACAGCGAGTGTGCGCGGGTTGTAAACCTCTACCATCGCTGTGCCACGGTATCCGCGCTGCACGGTGTCAATCGGCGGGCGCTCACAGCCCGTCAACAAAGCGCTCAGCGCAATTACGGTAGCGCCCAAGTGAACAGTGTGTAGCCTCATGGTTTGACTCCTTGCAACAGCGCTGGATCTATCACGGGTGCGAAGACGGCCGGGTACATGGGTGCAATGTGGTGTTTGACGCCCCACAGGTACCAGTTGTCGACCACGGTGCCAGTCAACAGAATGCCAATGCCGCCCGTCAATGGGCAAAGCACCGCAAACCACCAGCCCCAGCGGTGAATCGATTCCATGGTGGCGTTGAAGCCCATGGTCCAGCGCCAAAACAGGGCGGCCCGTTCAGACGCAGTGCCCCGGTCAACGATTTGTTCGATCTCGCGCTCACCACCAAAGCGGCTGACTGCCAAAATCGTTGCACCGTGCATGGCAAAAATCAGGGTGGCACCGTACAAGAAGGCAATCGACAACATGTGGAACGGGTTGTAAAACAGGTTGCCGTAGCGAATGGAAAATGCGGCGGTCCAGTCGAGGTGTGGGAAGATGCCGAACGGCACCGCTTCGCCCCAGCTTCCCATCAGCACCGGGCGGATAAAACCCAGCACCAAATACAACCAGATGGCGGCGGCAAAGGCCCAAGCGACGTGCGTGCCCATGCCCAATGCGCGAGCGCGGCGGTACATGCGCACCCACCAGAGCAACAGCGATGTCGTCAAGAAGAAACCGGCCATCAACCACCAGCCGCCTTCGTTCAGCGGTGGAATTCGCAGTCCATATGCGGGTGCTGGGGGTTCAAGCGCCAACCAGAAGAACTGCCTGACAAACTGAATTGGATCCCAATTGACAGAGGCCCACATGTTCAGCCCAATGATCTCAAAGGCGATCAGGAAGCAAATCAGAGATGCCAAACCAAACCAGCCCAAATAAATCGGGCCAATTTGCGCATCGCCTATCTTGCCAAGCAGGTGAATGTGAAAAGGTGGGCCCTCGCGCTCCTTGTTTCCCCGCTCCAAAGGAATGCCGGGGTAAGAGGGTGCTTGCACCTGCACTCGGGTGAATAAATTCAAATATTCTGTTGCCATTTTTAGTATTCCTAGCCTTTGGGGCGCAACGATAAGTCAGTGGGATGGGTGCCGAATCAATGCCAGATGGGCAGGTTCAGCCACCAGCTCCACCATTCGGGCCAGCCGCGTGTCCAGAAAGGGCCACTGATGACGATACAAACAGCGCTCCAGAAACCAGCAGACAAAGCAAGGAAAAGTCCCAAGCGGTGAATACCCAGTGTTCCTATGGAGTAGCCAATGGTGTCGCGAAAGAAAGTATTCTCATGCTCAGCTGTTTTAACGGTCTCGCCCTTGGCCGGGTTGGTCGCCGAGAGTATCAAGGCACCATGCAAAGAGAGGGCAAACGTCGTCGCGAAGAAAAAGCTGACCGCCAACATGTGCGCTGGGTTGTAGTGAAAGTGAAGGTATTGGTAGCCGGTGTTAGACACCCAATCCAGGTGGCTCATGATGCCGTAGGGGAAACCATGTCCCCAAGCACCCATCAGAACGGGTCGAATCACCACCAGGGTGACATACGCAAAAATTGCGACGCCGAATGCAAACGGAACATGCAGTCCCATGCCAAGTTTTCGGCAAATTTCGACTTCTCGCAGTGCCCAGGACACGAATGAGCCGATGGCGCATACGGTGATCAACTGCCAAAGGCCGCCTTGCATCAGCGGCGCCATTCCTAATCCGTAACTGAGATCGGGGGGCGCAATGCTGATTTGCCAGAGGTTCCAAGTTGGCCCCTGTGACGCACCCCAAAGAATCATCATGATTCCGACAACCGCGAAGAATATCGTGGTGATTCCGAAAAAGCCGACATAAAACGGGCCTACCCAGAAGTCAAACAGATCTCCTCCGATGAGGGTTCCGCCACGTACGCGATACTTTCTTTCAAAACTGAGCATGGCCATGTTCAAGCCCTCGATATCTGAATTTGCCAGCTGGGCAAACTCTTTGACTTTTAATTGTTAGACATAGCAAGGGCCAATTGCCCCTGTTATGTCTGCCTTAACCAAGGTAACCTAAGTAACCCAATTACTGCTTCGGTGCGACTGCGGGCGCAGGCATCGCCGACATCTGCCCAGGAGCACTGCGAACCTTAGAGGTCCCTTCGATCCAGTTGAATCGATCAGTGCTCAGCAAGATGAAGTGAATCACCAGTGCAAGAGCGAACAAGAAGGTAAACAGGGCGATCAACGTCCTGCGTGGATCAAATAAAGTCCAAACGCGCCACATGTTGAGTTCTCCTTAAACGTTGAATGCGACACCGATGTACGCAAGGGTCACATCTTTGGCGTCATTGATGATGGAGGCATAGCCACTCGAACCTGGAAGCCACGGACGCCATTGCCACGCAAGGAAATGCGCGACAACAGCAATCAACGTGAACATGATGAAGCTGGTGATGAAGATGCCGTGGAACTCCTTGGCTTCGCTATCCGTCAAGCCGGACAGAGAGCCTTTGCTGTTATCAGCCATAGTGCTTTCTCCTGAGATGCCTTTCGGCAGTTGCCGCGAAATTTTCCCCGCGGTGGGGCTGCCGCAACGGATGTCGCGACATTGGTTGCGGCCAAACTATTTGGCCGATTTCTTGAATTGGGTTGGCTCGAAAGATGTCCAAGCAGCTGGCGAAAGTCATGCAGCAACTCCTCGGCGAAGTGCATCGCGCGACTGATTGACCCGCTGGGTGGTCACCCGTTCTTCGCCCGCCGTTCTGGCATCGCGCTCGGCGCGATCTCTCAGGCGCTTGGCGGCTGAAATTTGCACCAGGATGGGCTCGCTCTCTACAAAATCGTTCAACAGCTCTTGGGCGTCTTCATCCCACGGGCGACCTTCTTGCTCGCCAAGCCTTGCGGGCGTTGGATCGACTCGGTCAAGTTCAATGCCCAGCGGCAAAATATGGAAGAGGGCATCAAACAAGGCGTTACAAAATTCTTGAATGATGTAAGTTGCGCCCGAGTAGCCCATGAAAGGCGAGCCGGTGTGACGTCGAATGATTGGCAATGGAAAAGACGCCGGAATGAACGTGGTTTTCATCATGCCGCCGCCACCACACTCAGCCAAATACATGCGTTCGTTGTAGCTGCCATAAAGTACCAAGGGTGTTTTTTCGGCCACCAACCTTCTCACTTCAGCGTTGTCGGTTTTTTCGCCAGCACGGCGCGCGACCGCAAAGTTGCAGGGCAGCCCCATTTCGCCTTCAAGGAAATGCCGAATCCCGCGAGAGTAGGTTTCATTGGCCACGACGGCGAAACTGGCGGTTCCAAAGAAATCCTGGGTGACCGAACGCCACAAGTCCCAAATGGGTTTGATGGTGGAATGCTTTTCGCGCTCAATGAATGGCTCAGGGTCGAGTCCGAGCAATTGGCCCAAGCTGCGCAGAAATTTGGTGGTGCTGTGCAGGCCGATGGGCGCTTGCAGGTAAGGCCTTTCCAGCGCCTCGCAAAGCATCCGGCCAAATTCTCGGTACATGCAAACATTCACATCGGCTTCGACCAGCCGCGAGACATCTGCCAGGTGGCTGCCCAGCGGGAAGACCATGTTGATGTCAGCCCCGATTCCTTGAACCAAGCGGCGAATTTCTGCCAAATCGCTGGGCGAGTTGAACGTGCCATAGCAAGGGCCGATGATGTTCACGCGAGGCTTCTCGCCTGCTGGCCGCTCAGAAAATGGCTTTCGGGCAGGAACTTCGCGAAGACCATACTCAGACCACAACCAGTACATCGCTCGGTTGGCGCATTGCCATTGGTCTTCGTCGATGGTGCGCGGCAAAAAGCGCTGAATATTAGTGCCAGCCGGGGTGACTCCGCCGCCAATCATTTCTGCGATAGAGCCTGTCACCACAACTGAGGGCAGGTCAGGGTCAAGCGATGCATGGGCGCGGCGCATCGAGCCTTCTGTGCCCTCGCGACCCAACTGTTCTTCAGCCAATCCTGTCACCACAATCGGCAGTTCATGCGGGGGCAGGGCGTCGGTGTAATGCAGAACCGATGTCACTGGCAAATTTTCGCACCCCACAGGGCCGTCGATCACCACCTGCAAGCCCTTGATCGCCGTGAAAACATACACAGCGCCCCAGTAGCCACCCGCGCGGTCGTGGTCTAGAACTAGCATCAGATCATTTCCTCAGCTTTGCGCTTTTTGATCATTTTTAGCACCTGGCGCTTGGTGTCTGCCTTGAACTCGGGTCGGTCTTGGGGCACGCCTGCCGCAGGCTCCCACACGCCCGCTGTGTGTCCAGTGCCGGTGTTGCCAAAAAAGGCTTTCATTTCGTCAAAACGCGATTTGTTGCCAATGGCGGCATTGATCACGGTTGCAAGCGAACCCGCACCTGCTGGCCCCATCAAGGGCCTGGCGGAAATCAGGTTGGTGAAATACAAGGAAGGGATGCAAAGCTCTTTGGCCGCCTGCACGATCGGCGTCGTGCCAATCGCCAGGTCAGGCTTGAATTCGTGCATGGCGGCCAGGTCTTGCTCGAGTGATGCTCGGAACTGAACTTGCACGCCTTTGGCTTCAAGCCACTCGCGGTCGGCGTTGCTCCAAATTGTCCGGGGGCAAGCAGTGCCCACATAGCGCAGGTCGGCACCGCTTTCAACCAGCAAACGGGCGACCAACAATTCAGAGCCTTCGTATCCACTGAGCGTGATGCGTCCCTTGATTTGCATTTTGGACAAAGCGCCCTTGATGGCTGGCAACATCATGTTTTTGACAGCGTCGATCTGGGCTTGCGGCACATTGGCGGCGTTGCCAATCGCTTGCAACCAAGCTTCGGTGCCGTCGTGGCCGACAGGGGCCGATCCGATGACGGTGCGGCCTGCCGCCTCAAACTCACGGACACTGGCGGTGTAGAAAGGGTGAATGGCTGCAACGGCGACGCAATCCAGAGCGGCGTACAGCTCACGCCATTCGCGAGTTGGGACGACAGGCCCCGCCGCCAGACCCATGGGCTCAAGCATGCGCCCGATGATGACCGGATCGGCCGGGAACATTTCGCCCAGCAAGGTGATGGTGGGTTTGCTGGACTTGCCATTGCGTGGCGCTTGCACCGGGCCAGCCTGCGCTTCGGTGCGGGCGTACTTGAGCATGGCCCCGGCCAAAACATCTTTGGCCTCTGCGTGGGTCGGCACACCAAAGCCTGGCACGTCGATGCCGATGATGCGCACCCCGTTGATTTCTTTGGGCAAAATTTGCAAAGGCACGCCACTGGCCGTGGGCACGCACAGATTGATGATGACGATGGCGTCGTAAAGCGCTGGGTCGGCCTGCTTGTAGACAGCCTCGCGAATGTCTTCAAAGAGCTTGCCTGTTACCAAGGACTCTGAATTGAACGGCACATAGCCGACGCTGCGTTTGGCACCGTAAAAGTGCGAGGTGAAGGTCAGGCCGTAAACACAACAAGCCGAACCCGACAAAATAGTGGCAGTGCGGCGCATGCGCAGGCCCACTCGCAAAGCACCAAATGCAGGGCACATGCTTTGCGGTTGGTCGTGGGGGCCAGCTTTGGGGTCTTTTGGATAGTCTTTGGCGTATTGGTCCAAAATTTCTGATTTGCCCGCCGATTTGGCAGCCGCCAGCATGGTGTCGCCACCAGAATGGCATCCCATGCCATCGCCTTCGATGGCGGTGGGAACGGCCAGAGACTGAACCGGAACAATAGGAATGATGGCAGACATAAAAGTGTTGCTCAGACTTCGTCGTAGACGACTTCAAGCGTCTCTTTTTTGTTTTCTGTTTTGCCGCACATGTCGAACTGGGTCGCGGGCTCGAGCACCACGTTGCGTCCCACGCTGTCGGCGGAAAACAGGCCAAGCAGGGCATCTTGGGTCATGGGTTTTGGCCGAATGGGTTGCGATGTACCCACGTTTTCTGCAAGCTCGGCAAACATGGGGCCCCAAGGTGAGTCAGGCCGTCCGATAATTTCGTAGCTGGCGCTTTTGCGTCGAATGTCGTCGTTCGCTGGAATCACGGACAGAACAGGGATGCCAACTTTTTCAGCGAAGGCCATGGCCTCGCCAGTGCCGTCATCGCGGTTGATGACCATGCCGGCCACACCGACATTGCCGCCCAATTTACGGAAGTATTCAACTGCTGAACAGACGTTGTTGGCCACGTACAGCGATTGCAAATCGTTACTGGCGACGACAATGACTTTTTGGCACATGTCACGGGCAATCGGCAGGCCAAACCCGCCGCATACCACGTCGCCCAAAAAGTCGAGCAGCACGTAGTCAAAACCCCACTCGTGAAAGCCGAGTTTCTCGAGCAGTTCAAAGCCGTGAATTATGCCGCGCCCGCCGCAGCCGCGCCCGACTTCAGGGCCACCCAACTCCATGGCGTACACACCATCGCGTTTGAAGCAAACGTCGCCAATGGCGACGGCTTCGCCAGCCAGTTTTTTCTTGGACGAGGTTTCAATGATGGTCGGGCAGGCCCGCCCGCCAAACAACAAGCTCGTGGTGTCGCTTTTGGGGTCGCAGCCAATCAGCAAAACCTTCTTGCCTTGCTGGGCCATCATGTAGCTGAGGTTGGCCAAGGTGAAGCTCTTGCCGATGCCACCCTTGCCATAAATCGCAATGATTTGGGTTTCTTTGGTGACCGGGCCCGTTGCCACCGGCGAGGGTTCGATGGCGGCTTCGGCCCGTAGGCTTTCTTTCATCATGAAAGTAATGGGGGCAACTGCAGGGATGGTGCTGGAACTCATGAGCAAGCTCTCCAATCGAGAATCATTTTCAAACAGGCGGGGTCGCCAAAAGCGGTGCGGTAGGCCTTGTCGGCATCTGACGCATCACTGCGGTGGGTAATTAGCCCGTCTAGCGACAGCCGACCAGATTCGGCCATTTCACGAATCGCGACCAAGTCTTGGGGCTGCCATTGCGCGGCCACGCGGATTCGCGCTTCGCGCATGAAGGCTGGTGGGAAAACGAAAGACAGCGGTTGGTCGTAGAAGCCAGCCAATACGACTTCGCCACTGGGGGCCAAACGGCCAATCAGGGAATCAAGCAGCGAGCTGTCTCCGCTGACATCGCAAATGCATTTGTAGTTGCGCCGGGTGTCGGTTGTCGGGTCGATAACGTCGTAGCCGACTGCGCCCGCGCGTCTGCCAGGGTTGGTTTCCCAAACTGTGGGGGCTGCCCCCGCCGCGACGGCGAGGCGTGCGATCATGCGGCCCAAAACGCCATGCCCGATGATCAAATCAGGCTGCTGAGTGCCAGGGGCGGAATTGGCGTGGTAGGCCGTGGCGGCCAGAGCAAACAAAACGCCTTGCTCGCCAAGTTGTTCGTCGATTTTCAGCGCACGGGCTGCGGGAACCACCAGCCTGGAGGCAGCGCCACCAAACAAACTGCGAATTTCGCCAAAGCAGCTGGAGCCAGGCACGAAGACCATTTCGCCTTCTTTGCGGCCCGAATTGGCACCGACTGCGCTGACGCGCCCCACTGATTCGTAGCCCGGCACCAAGGGATAACCCATGCCCGGAAAGGTGGGCATGCGGCCCGACCATAGTAGTTTTTCGGTGCCAATGCTGATGCCGCTCCAGTCGATATCGACCACCACATCGTCTTCCGTGGGCTGGGTCAAGGTCAAGCGACTCAATACCAAATGCTCTGGCCGTTCTAAAACTACCGCCAGGGCATTCACGTTGTCGCTTGAATTCCGGTTCATAGTGTCAGTTTAAATTGACTAAAAAAGTTGTCAACTTAAATTTACAGTAATTTATTAGGGTATTCATCAGTGCCGAGTTTGGGCAAGGAGAATTCGCGTTTGCAAGGGCATGCGGTTGGGCAGCAAGCGCACGTCAACAAAACCTGCGTTGTGCAACAGGGCGGTGAGTTGCTCGGCTGATCGGGGCTGGCCTCGGCCCATGGCCAGCAGGTAAAAGCCAAAATAGGCATCGCCCATGGCTTGCGCGCCTGGGGTCGCGGCCATGGGCTCGGCCAGCAACAAGGTGCCGCCTGGGGCCAGCGCAGCGTGGGCTGCTTTGAGCAAAATGGCCACCCGGGCGTCGTCGTGGTCATGCACCACGCGAATTAAGGTGGCAATGTCGGCACCGGGTGGCAACGGGTCGCTGAAAAAATCGCCCCCGCTGGCGAACGCCCTGGCAGCCAGGCCCGCTTCGGCTAATTTCTCATTGGCGCGCAGGGCCACTGCAGGCAGGTCAAACAGCGACAACTTCAGCCGCTCTGAGCAGGTTGCCGCTTGCATCAAAAAAGTCCCCTCGCCGCCGCCAATGTCCAACAGGTGCGCGTGGTGTTTCAGCGGGTAGGCATCCAAAATTTCACGGGCAACCAAAGTCTGCGACACCGACATCAGCGCTGAATACTCAGCCACTTGCTCAGGTTTAAGGGTGTGGGGCGGCTGCGCGCCTGCATAAGGCCAATAGCCCGCCAACTGGGTGCTGCTGGCCTCGCCACGCAGCAGCGCCACCGGGTCTGCCAGATCGCTGTACAGCGCACTGTGGTGTCGAACCATGGCCGCCAAGGCTGCGTTACCGGCCATGGGTGCGCCCAGCAGCCCCAAGCCGTAGCGTTCGCCACTGCGCCGTTCGATCAATTGAAGTGACACGGCAGCGACCAGCAGGCGCTCGGTTGCAACTTCTGTCAGGCCCAAGCGCGTGGCTAAAGCGGTCAGGGTTTGCGGGCCTTTGGCCAGCAAATTGAACAAATCAAGCTGAACGCAGGCCAACAGAACTTGCGAGTAAACAAACCCGGCGACCAAGTCAAAAAGATCCATCGCGCGGCGCTTGGCGATAAACCGGGTGGGCAAAAAAGCCGAGGCGATTCGGTGAAAGTCTGGATTGGCCAACAAACGGTTGCGCCAACCAAACCAGCGATCGGTCCAGCGGTCAATCAAGTTACCGCCTCCTTGCGCAGCAGGGCCACGCATTGCACGGTTCATAGTGCGCTGCATGGAACTTGGTCAAATGCTGGGCACCGCCGTCGATTTCAGCAGAGCCTCAGACATAGCCAAAGGCACGAGCCGTTCAGATTCCATCTGCACCAAGGCGCGCAATTGCGGCGCACCCGGACAATCTGGCACTGAGGCACTGGCCTTGGCGATCAGCGCTTTGAAGTGTTCCAGTGCGCCCACGAGACCCAATTCAATCGCCGCGCTGGGCCGCCCTAGGGCGACATCCCGGCCAATGGGTTTGCCCAGAAGCTCAGGGTCTGCAGCGACATCGCGTATGTCGTCGGCCACCTGGTAGGCTTCGCCCAGGCGCTCCCCCAGTTCTTGCCAAGGCGCGGGGTCGGCCCCTGCCGCTTGGGCACCGGCTTTGACGGCTGCCACAAACAACGCGCCGGTTTTGGCGCGTTGATAATCCACCAGAGACACCCGGGATTCGCATTCCCAGGCTTGCCCGGCCACGATGCCATTGGGCATGCCCACGCCCTTAGCGATGGTTCCGAGTACGGCCCCCATGCGCGCTGGAGACTTGCCACCAGCCAGCCCTAAAGTTTGAAATGCCAGCACAATCAGCGCGTCGCCTGCCAACACGGCCAGGTTTTGGCCAAAGGCCCAGTGCACCGACGCCCGACCCCGACGGGTTTTGGCGTCGTCAAAGCAGGGCAGGTCGTCATGCACCAAGGACGCGCAGTGCAGCAGTTCAATGGCGACGGCGGCCGCATCAGACAACAGCGGGTCGTCATCGCCGCAGGCTTGGGCCACGGCCAGGCAAAGCAGGGGCCGAATTCGCGCGCCGCCCGGAAACACGCCATGGCGCACTGCGTCCGCGAGTTTGGGTGGGCAACTGGGGTCTTCGCCCATGGCAATGGCAGCAGCTAAGGATTGCTCAATTCGCGTGATGGCTTTCATGGGGGACTCCGGTGGGTGGAACGGGACGCTTGGAATGGAAATATTGTCAGAATTAATTGTCACTTGATAGTGTCAAGTAATATAGACACCTATTCGTGTCACGTCAATTGTCGTTTTCGTGCCCCTGCCAGATCCCTGTTCCGAAAGCCTTGCAATGCCCCCAAAAGCAGCCAGTGCCCCATGAAGTCTCAGCGCGTGATCGTGGTGGGTGCAGGGGTGGGCGGCCTGGTGGCAGCGCTTGAACTCGCGCATCAGGGGTTTGACGTGGTGGTTTGCGAAGCCGCCCGCCAACCCGGCGGCAAAATGCGCCAGGTGCAAATTGGCGATGCCCAACTGGACGCGGGCCCTACGGTGTTCACCATGCGCTGGGTGTTTGAGGCGCTGTTTGACCGCGTGGGAGAGTCGTTGTCAGATCACCTGTTGCTGCGCCCGGTCAACCTGCTGGCCCGCCACGCGTGGCTGCCCGACCAGCGGCTGGACCTGTTTGCAGACCTGCACCAGTCGGCTGACGCCATAGGCGAATTGGCTGGCCCCTCTCAGGCGGTGGCCTACTTGGCGTTTTGCAAGCGCGCACGGCTAATTTACCAAACGCTTGAAGCGCCCTTTTTGTGCCAAAGCAAACCCAACCCGGTGTCGCTGTCGTTGCGGGTTGGCCTGCAGGGCTTGGGTGGTTTGGGGCGCATTTCGCCGTTTGGGACGCTTTGGGGCGAGTTAGGGCGCTATTTCAGTGACCCGCGCCTTTGCCAATTGTTTGGCCGGTATGCCACTTACTGCGGCTCGTCGCCGTTTTTGGCGCCTCCCACCCTGATGTTGGTCGCCCATGTCGAGCAAAGTGGCGTGTGGCTGATGGACGGTGGCATGCACCGCCTGGCCACGCTGCTGGCAGGTCTGGCAAAGCAGCGTGGCGCGGCGTTTCGGTACAACACTCAGGTCAGCGAGATTTTGACGCGGCAAGGCCGCGCGGTGGGCGTGCGTTTGCAAAATGGCGAGTCATTAGCGGCCGACGCTGTGGTTTTTAATGGCGATGCGGCGGCTTTGGCAGCCGGGTTGTTGGGCGAAGCGGGTCAAAAAGCCGTTCCGAAGGCAGTGCAGCCTGCGGCTTTCAAGCGGTCTTTGTCTGCGGTCACCTGGAACCTGGTGCTGCAGACCGCCGGGTTTCCTTTGGTGCGGCACAACGTGTTTTTCTCGTCAGACTACAAAGCCGAGTTCAACAGCATTTTTGAACAAAGCCGTTTGCCTGATGAGCCCACCATTTACCTTTGCGCGCAGGATCGCAGCGACGCCGATGGCCCGCAGCCACCCGGTGCCGAACGCCTGCTATGCCTGGTGAACGCGCCCGCAAGCGGCGATGCCAACGACAGCGACCAGCTGACCCAGGCAGACCTTGCGCGGTGTGAGCAAACCACCTTTGACCGACTGGAACGCTTTGGCGTGACGCTGCACGGCAGCCCTTCTGCGGCGGTTAGATCCACGCCGAAAGACTTCAACCAGATGTCCCCCGCCACCGGGGGTGCCCTGTATGGCCCAGCGTCGCACGGCTGGATGGCGTCTTTTGCCCGGCCTGGCGCTCGCAGCCAAGTGGCGGGGCTGTTCCTGGCCGGTGGCAGCACTCACCCAGGCCCTGGGGTTCCGATGGCGGCGCTGTCGGGGCATCAGGCTGCCGTCAGCGTGAGCGATGACTTGACCGCCCAGTTGCAAAAAAGCCGTGGCTGAAGGCCCCGCTATGACTGCCTTTTCGCCCCAAGCCGCCACTTGCGCCATGCCAACGGGTTTTGACGTTCCCGTGCCTGCTGGTGGCTACGCTTGGTGGTATGTGGACGCGCTCAGTGACGATGGCCGATTTGGCCTCACGATCATCGCCTTTATTGGCAGCGTGTTTTCTCCCTACTACGCTAGTGCCCGCAGGCATGCGCCTGGGTTGGCAGAGCCGTTGGACCATTGCGCGCTGAATGTGGCGCTGTACTCGCGCAATGGCAGCGCGACCCCGACGGCGTGGGCCATGACCGAGCGCCATCGCATCAGCGTGGCGTGCAAACCTACCCGGCTTCGCATTGGCCCGAGCCAACTGGCGTGGACAGACGGCGTGCTGACCATTGACATCGACGAAGTCACTGTGCCCTGGGCACGCCACCTGAAAGGGACCGTTCGGATTTTTCCGTCGGCAGTTTTATCGACGGGCTATGCGCTGGACGATGCTGGCTTGCACTCTTGGTGCCCGATTGCGCCCAGCGCCCGTGTGACGGTCGATTTAAGCGCCCCC
Organism: Rhodoferax sp.; assembly: GCA_031386665.1. Lineage (GTDB taxonomy): Bacteria > Pseudomonadota > Gammaproteobacteria > Burkholderiales > Burkholderiaceae_C > JANYCG01. Next base: position 14,690 of record JANNCN010000124.1, read on the forward strand.
GACGTGCAGTGGCAGGGCAATGCCTACCTGGACACCAACCGGGGCGCGCGCCCGCTTGAGAAAGACTTCATTCGCTGGGATTGGTCGCGTGCTGAATTAAGCGGACAAAGGACCGCCGTGCTCTACGACGCCACCCGAATTGACGGCAGCCCGCTGTCGCTGGCGCTGCTGGCCGACGCGGCGGGTCATGTGAAAAGCATCGCACCACCGCCTTCACTGGCGCTGCCGCCCACCGCGTGGCGGCTGCCGCGCAGCACCCGCAGCGAATCCGCCACGGCGACCCACATTGAGCAAGATCTGGAGGACGGGCCTTTTTATTCCCGTTCTTTGCTGCGCACCCGCCTGTTGGGCGAGGCGACCACGGCGGTGCATGAAAGTCTGTCGCTGAAGCGCTGGCAACAGCCGTTGGTGCAGGCGATGTTGCCGTTTCGCATGCCGCGCTGGAGTTAGAGCCAGCGTTTTGTCAATTTGGATTGATTTTGGGCCGACTTTTAGAAAAAATAACCTGCAGGTTCTTTTTTTCTAAAAATGCCTCAAAACAGCCAAAATATCATTAAAATAGACCTCTAGCTCATGAATTATATAGATAGTTTGCTATTAATAAAGTAGTAACCATCGGGATGTGAGCGTGACCCGAGTGTGTTCACCGCTTGCTATGCGCCTGTGATTCGCCCAGTCAGTCCTTTTGCTGCTGATCTTCCGCTTCGGCTTTGGCTGCATCGCGCAATTTGTCTCTTCGTAGCGTCCAAAGCTCCCAGCCACCCAATGCCAGCACCACGCCCAACACGCCAGCCATTTCCAGGGTAATCAGAAGGCCAGAACTCATGGTTTTGCTACAGCGCGGCTTGGCGCAAACGCTCGTGCCGCTCAACGCGTTCCAGGCGCTCAAACAGCTCAATCACCCAAACCGCCCGGTCTTCAAGCCTCTGCGTCAAATGCCACCACGCAGCTTTGGGCGCTTTGACTTGACCCTGAAATGCCGCCGCAACCGGCGCGTGGTGAGTTTTCAAAGCCGAAGGAAGCACCAGCGGCTTTGCCGCGGCATCCACCAAAAATTGATTGGCAGCCAGGCAGGGCGCGGGCTGCAAAGCGCTTGCCGGAAACAACGTCAGTACCGAGCGGCCCAGCAGATGCAGCTTGCGCGAACGCGCCACCACGGCCCGCTGCGACACTGAATCCAGCCCTCGGCGGGCAACTTCATGGCCAATCTCGGCGTACAAAAAACGCGCCGCATTGATACCGGGGCGACAGGCCAGCGGCAACTGCGCCACGCCCGCATCGACCCGACGGTACAGCCCTTCAGCGGCCAGCAAGACTCGCCTCACAACATGGGCAATCTGGTCGTTGAAGACGGGTCGGGCCAGCCAAGCCTGGGGCTCCAGTCCAGCTTCCCGCATCCATTGCAAGGGCAGGTACAGGCGACCCATGCGGGCGTCTTCTCCCACGTCGCGTGCGATGTTCGACAACTGCATGGCCACACCCAGGTCGCAAGCCCGCGCCAGGCCGTCGCTTGAGCGCACGCCCATCAGCAAGGCCATCATGGCGCCCACGCTACCTGCTACCCGCGCGGCGTAGTCTTGCAATGCCTCAATTGACTCGTAGCAGCGGCCATTGGCGTCCCACTCAAACCCTTGCAACAGCGCCTCGGGCAAAGCCCTGGGAATGGCAAATTGCGCCACCACCGACGACAGCACCCGGTCTGCCGCAACGGGACAGGCGTGCCCGCTGTAGGCAGCGTCCAGGCGCAGACGCAGGCGGGCAACGGCCGCATGTTTGTCAAAGCCGTTGTCCACCGCGTCATCGGCCAGACGGCAAAAGGCGTACAGCGCCGAGGCGGGCTCGCGCACAGCGCGCGGCAAAATCAAGGACGCCGCAAAAAACGTGTAAGACCCCTCGCGCAGGGCGGCACGGCATTCGGCCATGTCGGTCTTGGCCTGATCGCGCATTGACCGCTGAGGTGGCGCTGCGGCACTGCCAGCAGGGTGGAAGGAGGCCGCAAAAACTGGAGTTGGCGTCATAATTTCAAATGGGCGCTGGGTTGAGAGTGGCTGAGACATTCTGCGATTTTTTGTAAGTGTTGGCATGCGGAACCACCGTGTCCAACACCCGTGCCGATGACAAAACACCCGGCAAACCAGCGCCTGGGTGAGTGCCCGCACCGACCAAGTACAGGTTGCGAAGCTCTTCGCTTTTGTTGTGCGGCCGAAACCAGGCGCTTTGCGTCAGCACGGGCTCAAGCCCGAACGCGGCCCCCCTAAACGACGACAAGCGGTCTTGAAAATCTTGCGGCGTCAGCAGGTGGGAGCTGATGATTTCGTCCTTCAAACCGGGCAGCAAAGTGGCTTGCAAACGCGCTTCAATCGCCTGCCGGTAAGGTTCGGCTTGCACCCGCCAGTCCGTGCCACTTTGCAAATGCGGCACAGGCGACAGCACATAAAACGTGTCACAACCGGGTGGTGCCAATGAGGGGTCGGTGGCAGTGGGGCGGTGCAGGTACAGGCTGAAGTCTTCGGCCAGCACTTTGCGGTCAAAAATGTCGGTCAGCAATTCGCGGTAACGCGGCCCCAGCGCTATGGTGTGGTGCGCCACGTCGGGGTACTGGCGGCGGGTGCCAAAGTACCAAACGAACAGGCTCATGGAATAGCGGGCTTTTTCAATTCGCTTGTCAGTCCAGCGGGTTCGGTGCTCGGGGGCGACCAAATTGCGGTAGGTGGTGGCAGAGTCGGCATTAGAGACCACCACATCGGCTTTCAGCAGGTCGCCATTGCTCATGCGCACACCCGTGGCCGCACCCGATGCCACGGTGATTTCGGCCACTGCCTGGTTGCACAGCACTTGCCCGCCCTGGCCTTCAATCAGCCCTACTAAGCCAGTCACCAGCTTGCCTGTGCCGCCCATCGGAAAATGAACGCCCCATTGCCGTTCTAAAAACGCGATCAGGCAATAAACTGACGTGGTAGCAAACGGGTTGCCGCCCACCAGCAGCGACTGAAAGGTCAACACCACCCGCAGGCGGGCATCTTTGACGTGTTTGGCCGCCAGCGTGTAGACGGTACGGTAGCTTTCCAGCTTGACCAGCGCGGGCAGCACGCGGGCCATGTCCGACCAGTTGCTGAAAGGCACATGGCCCAGTTCTTCAAAGCCGACTTTGTAAATGGCTTCGCTGGCTTCCAAAAACCGCTCATAGCCCGCCACATCACCCGGCGCAAATTTGGCGACTTCCGCGCGCATGGCGGCCGCGTCACCGGTGTAATCAAAAACTGCGCCATCGTCAAAGCGAATACGGTAAAACGGTGACACGGGGCGCATGTCAATGTCATCTGCCAGGCGCTTACCGCAAAGTGCCCACAGCTCTTCCAGCAAAAATGGAGCGGTGATGACGGTAGGGCCCCCGTCAAAGGTGAAACCGTCCTGGCGGTACACGTAGGCGCGTCCGCCCGGTTGGTCCAATTTTTCAAGCACCGTTACCCGGTAGCCGCGCGCTCCCAGGCGCACGGCGGCCGCCAAACCGCCAAAACCGCTGCCAATGACAACGGCATGCGGTAGCATCGAAGGATTACCTGGCGGGTTGCCAGATAGGCTGCCGGAAGGGCGGCTTGCAGCGGCAGGCCCGCTTGGGTGGCCTGCTGCTTGGCGGCGATCGGTTGTAAGGCTCACAATGTCTCGGTTTGTTTTAATCAGTCATCCGGTGGCACATGATATAAGTGTCAATCAAAATTGACAATCACTTTGTACACTTTAATTGACATTCAGCAGGTTTGTGCAGAAATGACCGTGCAAGGACAGCCCGCGTGAGCCCCATTGCAGCGTCTGGCGCAGCGACAGGGCTGGAGTTTAGTAACCTGAGCTGCATCCGCAACGGCCGGGGTTTATTCGGCGGGTTGCAAATGCAGTTGGGTGCGGGCGAACTGCTGCTGCTGCAAGGGGCCAATGGCGCGGGCAAAACCAGTTTGCTGCGCATGCTGTGCGGCCTGCTTGACCCCACCGAGGGACAAATTTTGTGGCGCGGCAAGGCTATATCAGAGCTTCGTGAAGATTTTGGCCGGGACCTGATTTACCTGGGCCATGCCGCCGCCCTGAAAGACGGCTTGTCGCCGCTAGAAAACCTGCTGTCCGCTTGCTCCCTGGCGGGGCACCGGGTCAGTTTGGCCGATGCACGACGTGCTTTGGACGAGGCGGGCCTGCGCGGCCACCAAAACACCTTGGTGCGCAGACTGTCGCAGGGGCAAAGGCGCCGCAGTGCATTGGCTCGCTTGGCATTGGCCCCTGTTGCGCAGAGCTGGGCGCCGCTTTGGATTCTGGATGAGCCCTTCAATGCGCTGGACACGGCCGCCACCGCCTGGCTGCTGGGTTTGATCAAATCGCAATTGAAGCGCTCTGGCACTGTGGTGCTGACCAGCCACCAACCCGTGGCTTTGCAAGACACCCCCCACCAGTTGCTGGCGCTGTGACTCCTGTGACTCACTTGGCCAAGGCGCAAGCCCCGGTGATTGAACCGCCACTTCCCGCGGGGCAGGGTGGGGCTCTGGTGGCAACCTTGCGCGGCACTTGGGACGTGTTGGCGCGAGACCTTCGCATCGCCCTGCGCCAACGGTCTGACACGCTGGCTGCAATTTTGTTTTTTGTGATGGTGGTCAGTTTGTTTCCACTCGCCATTGGCCCCGAGGTTCAATTGCTGCGCACCATCGCGCCGGGTGTGGTGTGGGTCGCCGCGCTGTTGGCGTCCATGCTGTCATTCAACAGAATGTTCGCAGACGACCATCAAGATGGAACTTTAGAGCAACTTTTGTTGTCAGCCCATCCCTTGGCACCTCTGGTGATGGGCAAAGTGGTCGCCCATTGGCTGGGGTCAGGTTTGCTTCTGGTGCTGATTTCGCCTGTTTTGGCGCTGCAGTTCGGCCTTTCGGCTGCCCAAACGGGTGTTTTGATGGTCACTTTGCTGCTGGGCACGCCGGTACTCAGTTTGGTGGGGGCGATTGGTGCCGCGTTGACTGTGGGTCTGCGCAGCGCAGGTGTGTTGCTGTCACTGCTGGTCCTGCCTTTGTGCATTCCGGTGTTGATTTTTGGCGCTGGCGCGGTCGAGGCATACAGCGCTGGGATGGATGTGACAGGGCATTTTTCACTCTTGGGTGCCATATTGATCCTGTCTTTGGTCGGTGCGCCTTGGGTGGCGGCAGCGGCGTTGCGGATCGCGATGGAATGAGCGATGGAAAGACAATAGGGGCTTTGGCTCTGGGTTGAATGTGAACAATGACTTTATTTTTGCAAATTGAGGGTTTTGAAGTGAGTTGTCATGGCGTCCTCTAAGTTCAATTGGTTCGCCTACGCTGCGCCGCAGCGTTTTTACCCACTGGCGGGCCGCCTGGTTCCCTGGTTTGCGGTCGCGGCTGCCGTGTTGGGTGCGCTGGGGCTCTACCTGGGGCTGTGGCTCGCCCCCACCGATGCGCAGCAGGGCGACTCTTACCGCATTATTTTTGTTCATGTGCCTGCCGCCTGGATGTCCATGGTGATTTACCTGGCCATGGCGTTTTGGGCGGGGGTGGGGCTGGTGTTCAACTCCCGGCTTTCGTCCATGATGGCGTGTGCCTTGGCCCCCACGGGTGCGCTGATGACTTTTTTGGCGCTTTGGACGGGCGCTTTGTGGGGCAAACCCACCTGGGGAGCCTGGTGGGTCTGGGACGCACGTCTCACGTCTGAATTGGTGCTGCTTTTTCTGTACATCGGTTTCATGTCGCTGCATGCCGCCATTGACGATGTGCGCCGCGCTGACCGGGCCGCAGGCCTGTTGGCCCTGGTGGGCGTGGTGAACGTGCCGATCATTTATTTTTCAGTCAAATGGTGGAACACCCTGCACCAAGGCGCATCGGTCAGTTTGACCAAATCGAGCATGGCCACGCCCATGTTGCTGGCCATGCTGGTCATGGCGCTGGCGTTTTGGGCCTACAGCATTGCCGTGTCGTTGATGCGGGCGCGGGTGATTTTGCTGGAGCGCGAAAGCCACACCGCCTGGGCGCGCCAAACCTTGGTGGCGGCATGAGCTGGAACAGCGCCGCAGATTTTTGGGCCATGGGTGGCTACGGGCTTTATGTTTGGGGTTCAATCGGCATGTGCGCGGTGGTTCTTTTGGCTGAAGTTTGGGCCATCAAAGCCAGCCGTGCCCGCCTTGCGCGTGAAATGCAGCACGACAATTCGGAATCAGATTTTCTCAATACAAAGTGAACCCCAGGCAAAGCAAAACCATGAAGCCCCGTCAAAAACGTGCCTTGGCCATCGTTATCGGTCTGGCAGCCTTGGGGGTTGCCAGCGCATTGGTGCTGAATGCCTTCAACAGCAACTTGGTGTTCTTTTTCAGCCCCTCGCAGGTGGTGGCCAACGAAGCCCCGCGCGACCGCAGTTTTCGGGTCGGCGGCTTGGTGCAAGAAGGCAGCATCAAGCGTGATGCCAAGGGCTTGACGATCAATTTCATCGTGACAGATCTGGCCAAAACCGTGCCCGTCTCGTACACCGGTTTGCTGCCCGACTTGTTCAAAGAAGGCAAAGGCGTTGTGGCCCAAGGCAAACTTGGCCAGGACGGAATTTTTCGCGCCGATCAGGTGCTGGCCAAGCACGATGAAAATTACATGCCGCCCGAGGCCGTTGCTGCCTTGGCCAATGCTCAAAAAGCCAATAATGGCGCGGCTGCAGCGGGCACCGCAGTGGTCGCAGGCCCCGGCGGCCCCCAATCCAGCGCCACGTTGTCCGCCAAACCCTGAGTCGCTGCCCAACACTTGAACCCTGACGTTGAACCCAGACGTTTGAACCCTGATGCTTGAACCATGATTTACGAACTAGGACATTTCGCCCTCATTCTGGCGCTCACCATGGCGTTGGCGCAAAGCGTGTTGCCGCTTTGGGGTGCGCACACCGGCAATACCGCCTGGATGGCGCTGGCGCGGCCCTCAGCGCGTGGGCAGTTTCTGTTTGTGCTGATCGCTTATGCCAGCCTGACCCATGCTTTCATCAACAACGATTTTTCGGTGTTGCTGGCAGCCCAGCATTCCAATTCAACCCTGCCCTTGGTCTTCAAAATCACCGCAGTGTGGGGCAACCACGAAGGTTCTATCTTGCTGTGGTCGCTGATATTGGCAGGCTGGACACTGGCCGTGTCGATATTCTCCAAGCAGCTCGACGACCGCATGGTGGCCAGGGTGCTGGGGGTGATGGGCCTGATCAGCTGCGGCTTTTTGCTGTTCACCCTGCTCACGTCCAACCCGTTTGAGCGCATGTTTCCGCCCCCCGCTGATGGGCGCGACCTGAACCCGCTTTTGCAAGACTACGGCATGGTCATTCACCCGCCCATGCTTTACATGGGTTACGTCGGTTTTGTAGTGGCTTTTGCGTTTGCCATTGCGGCGCTGCTGTCGGGCCGGTTAGACGCCGCCTGGGCGCGTTGGTCACGCCCCTGGACAACCGCCGCTTGGTGTTTTTTGACCTTTGGTATTGCTTTGGGCAGCTTTTGGGCCTACTACGAACTGGGTTGGGGCGGTTGGTGGTTTTGGGACCCGGTTGAAAACGCGTCTTTCATGCCCTGGCTGGTCGGCACCGCGCTGATTCATTCACTGGCCGTGACTGAAAAGCGCGGCGGCTTCAAAATGTGGACGGCGCTGTTGGCCATCATGGCGTTTTCGCTGTCACTTTTGGGCACTTTCATTGTGCGCTCGGGGGTGCTCAGTTCAGTGCATGCTTTTGCCACCGACCCAGCCCGGGGGGTTTTCATCCTGGGGTTTTTGGTCGTGGTGATTGGCGGATCTTTGGCGCTGTTTGCCTGGCGCGCCCCACGTGTGGGTATGGGCGGCAGTTTTGAGCTGGTGTCCCGCGAGTCCATGCTGCTGGCCAACAATGTGCTGCTGGTGGTCGCTGCCGGTGCCGTGCTGTTGGGCACGCTTTACCCTTTGGTGATTGATGCGCTGGGCATGGGCAAGTTGTCGGTCGGCCCGCCTTATTTCAACGCGGTTTTTGTGCCCTTGATTGCACCTGCGCTCTTTTTGATGGGCGTCGGCCCCATGACCCGCTGGCGCAAAGCAGACGCGGTTGATCTGGCCCGCCGTTTGCGCTGGGCCTTGCTGGTCAGCATTGCCAGCGGCATCATTGCGCCCATGGTGCTGGGCCACTGGACGCCTATGACCGGCTTGGGTTTGCTGCTGGCGGGCTGGGTGGCCAGCACGGCGATTCTCAATCTGTTCACACGCCTGCGCGAGCACCCGGCTCCAAGCCTGTGGGCGCGTTTGGCAGCCCAGCCTGGCAGTTACTTTGGCATGCTGTTGGCACATTTTGGCGTGGCGGTTTTCATTGTGGGGGTCACCGTGGTCAGCAGCTTTCAGACCGAAAGTGACGTTCGCATGGAGCCCGGCGAAACCGCCACTGCGGGTGGCTACACCTTCCGATTGGACGCCATAGAACAGATTCGCGGCCCCAATTACACGGCCGCCCGCGCCAAGTTGGTGGTCAGCCGCGATGGCCAGCCCGTGTCAACTCTTGCGCCCGAGCGGCGCGTGTACAACGTGAGCCGCTCGCCCATGACCGAGGTCGCCATTGACCGTGGCATTGCCCGCGACTTGTATGTGGCACTGGGCGAACCCGTCAGCGCCACCGCCTGGAGCATTCGCGTTCACCACAAACCCTTTGTCAACTGGATTTGGGGTGGCTGCGTGCTGATGGCACTGGGCGGCGTGCTGGCCATATCCGATCGCCGTTACCGCGTGCTGAAGGCCAGCCGCAACAAGGTCAGCAGTGGGTCTGGCGCGGCAAGTGGCGCAATTGCGGCGCCGGGCTTGCCCGGGCTGGTCACACCGTCGATGGCAACCCCTTCAGCGTCCAAATGATCGTTCGAACCTCTCCGTAAAGCTGACTCGACCAAGATGAAACGATATTTTTTGCCGCTGCTGGTGTTTGTTGTGATGGTCGGCTTTTTGGCGGTGGGTTTGCAGCTGAAGCCGCGCGAGGTGCCTTCGCCTTTGATCAACAAAGCCGCACCCGCTTTTAGCCTGCCGCTGCTGGCCGCACCTGACAAAACGCTGTCGGCTCAAGACTTGCGCGGCCAAGTTTGGATTTTGAACGTCTGGGCGTCTTGGTGCGTGGCCTGCCGGGTAGAGCACCCACTGCTGGTCGAGTTTGCCAAAACCACCACCGTGCCGATTTATGGGCTGAACTACAAAGACAAACGCGATGACGCCCAGCGCTGGCTGGCAAATTTTGGCGACCCCTACAAACAGTCGCTGTCTGACACCGAAGGCTTGGTGGGCATTGATTTTGGGGTGTATGGCGTCCCAGAGACTTTCGTCATCGACAAGGCAGGTGTGATTCGCCTCAAGCACATCGGCCCGGTCACACCCGAAGTGCTGGCAGGCACGATTCTGCCGCTCATCAAAAAGCTGGGAGCATGAGTTGAGGGTTTATTTCAAACAATTTGCCCTGTGTTTGATGCTGTTGTGGGGTATCGCCCTGGGACAGTCCATCGCCGCCAAAGAAGCCGTGCCCATGGCTGCCGACCCGGCGCTTGAGGCCCGCGTGATGGCGATTTCTGAAGAACTGCGCTGTCTGGTGTGCCAAAACGAAACCATTGCCGCGTCCCACGCTGACTTGGCAGTCGATTTGCGCAAACAGATTCGCATCAAGCTGATGCAGGGCCAGTCGCAGCAGCAAATTCTGGATTTCATGGTCGAACGGTATGGCGATTTTGTGCTGTACCGGCCACCGCTGAAAACCACCACGCTGTTGCTCTGGATTGGCCCGTTTGCGCTGCTGCTGGTAGCCATTGCCGTGTTGTTTTTCAATGTGCGGCGCAGGCGCTCCACTCTGCAGCCAGAAGGCCTGAGTGCCGAAGAATCAATCGAAGCGCAGCGGCTTTTGAGCGGCGCATCTCACACAGGGCGGGAAAGCAGTCAACCATGAGTTTGTTTTGGATTTACGCCGCGGCGCTGGTGCTGCTGGCTCTGGCAATGGTGTTGCCGACACTTTTAAAGCGGCGCAACCCAGAGCCAAACGGTTCGCTAGCGCTGGGCCGTGAGGGCGATATAAACGCTTCTACGGACCTCGTCGCCAACAGCCCGCAGCAAACCAGTTTGGCGATTTTGCGAGAGCAGTTGTTGCAGATTGATGCCGACCTGCAAGCGGGTCGATTGGACCTGGTTCAGCATGCCCAAGCCAAGGCCGAAATTGAACGCCGCGCGCTGGAAGAATCGGCCCCTGACCGACAGCTTGCCACGACCGCCCCCGTGGGCGGGCCTGCAAGCCGATCCACCCGGACAGCCGCCGTTGTGACTTTGGTGGTGGGAGCGATGGCGGGCGGTTTGTATGGCCTGTTGGGCAATCCGCAGGCCCTGAGCGGTCAGACCGTCGCGGCCAATGCGCCGGGCGGCCCCGAGGGCGAGGTCACAGCCGAGCAGTTTGAAGCCATGGTGGCCAAACTGGCACAGCGGCTTGAGAACCCTGAACCTGGCCAACCCGTTGACCCCAAAGCTTGGGAAATGTTGGCCCGCACCTACGCGGCCATGCAGCGGTTTGCTGAAGCCGACCGTGCCTTCAAACGGGCGACTGAACTTGCCCCCGACAACGCCCAACTGTGGGCCGACCATGCTGACGTGATGGCGATGTTGCAAGGCCAAAGCGCCTTGGGAGCGCCTGAAGCGCTGATTGCTCGCGCACTCAAACTCGACCCGCAAAATATCAAAGCCCTGGCGTTGGCGGGCAGCGCTGCGTACGAGCGCAAAGACTTTGCTGGCGCTACCCAAGCTTGGAGCCAAGCACGAAAATTGGCCCCTGTGGGCAGCGAATTTGCCGCTGGGCTGGACCGCAGCCTGGAAGCCGCACAGGCAGGGCAAAGTGGGCAAACGGGGCAAGTTGCCGCTGCCGCACCCTCGGCACCAATCGCTCCTGCCGCTCAGGTGGGACAGGCCGGGCAGGCCGCGCAAGCTGCTCCTGCAGCCCCAATCAGCAGTGCCAGCACCGTCAGCGGCGTGGTCAGCCTGTCGCCCGCATTGGCTGGCAAAGCCTCACCCGACGACACAGTGTTTATTTTTGCCCGCGCCGCAGAAGGCCCGCGCATGCCTTTGGCGATTTTGAAACGCAAGGTCAGCGACCTGCCCATCACCTTCAAGCTGGACGACAGCACGGCCATGGCCCCTGAAATGAAGCTGTCCAAATTCCCGCAGGTGGTGGTCGGCGCACGGGTGTCGAAATCGGGCAACGCCATGCCCCAAAGCGGCGACTTGGTGGGGCAAATGGGGCCGTTGAAAGTTGGCACGTCGCAATTGAAAATCGCCATCGACGCGGTACAGCCTTGAAATGCTCTAGTGCTATTCAATTTATAGCAAACTATTGAATAAATTCGCGATCTAGAGGCGTATTAGACCAAAAATTCGGTGGTTTCAGTGATTTTGGGTCAAAGTCATATCACCGGTGATATGACTTTCTGCCTGACGTTCAAACTGCCCAATGATCAGATCGGCCACCAGTTCAGGGCGTTCTTCATGGGCCAGGTGACCTAAACCCTTAAGTGATGTTAAGAAGCTTCCCGATTCAGGCGGCAGCATGGCCAGTACGCGGCTGGCCTGCGTGGGGGGAATGGTCAGGTCGTTGCTGCCCACCACCAGGCTGAGCCGGGTGGTCAATTGCGCCAGGTCGCGACCCAGCGCGTTCAGGTTCCAGTTGGCCATCATGCCCAAAGCGCCGGCTGCGTGGCTGGCGTTTTTGACCAGCAGGCTGTAAAGCGCCAGGCCTTGCACGTCCAGTTTGGATCCCGTGCCGTCTATCAACCTTTGCAGCACGACCGGGTTGGCCGCCCGTTTGGAGAAAAACGTAGGCACAAACGGCGTGGCTGCCAGCAGTTTGGCAGCCGGTGAAAAAAATTGCCCGGCCAGCCCGCCCAACGGCAAAAACGCGCCATTCAGGGCCACCAGCAAGTGGGGTGCAATGCCACCGTCCAGGCACATTCGAGCGGCAATCGCCGCCCCGGCAGAATGACCAACCACCAAGTCGGGCTTGAAGTTTTCAGTGCTCAAAAGGGTTTGTACCGCGTTGGCCATGCCGGTCAAGGACAGGCGGGGCGAACTCGGCCCGCCCGCTGGCATGCTGGTGAAAGCATGGCCCGGCAAGTCCACCGCCACCACGCTGAAGTTTTTGGCCAACAGGGGGGCCAAACCGCGCCACGAGTGGGTGGACGCACCCGTGCCGTGCAGCAGCAAGGCCATGGGTTTTGCGGGTTGATGGGTGGCGTGGATTGGCTTGGAGAGCTTGGATGGGCCTTCAAACTGTTGCACATGCCAGCGCAGGCCCGCCGCAGTGACAAAACGGCTAGTCTGGCGGTGCGGCCAATGCAGGCCTTCCAGATCCCATTGCATGGCTTGGCTCATGGCGGGGCGGGGCAGCAAGCCATGGCTAAACAGTCAGCGTAGGCCACGCTTTCAGCGCGAACCCGCACCAGCAGCCGATGCGGCGCGAACGACTTGCGACAAAGCCTGCGCACCCGCGTAGGGCAGAGGCATGTAGGTGGCGCCCATTTCTTGGGCTAGTTGACGGGCGGCGGGTTGCGGTTGGGGTGAGGTGTCCATCAAAAGGCAGGTGATGTTGGCTATGCGCATCATTTTGGCACCGGCCAGCGCGTCTTCGGCCGCTTTGGCCCGCCCGGGCGTGCCGTCACGGGCAATGTTGCCGCGCCCATCGGTCAGCAAGACCACTATGGGGGTGGCGCCTTTGCGGCGAATTTGATCGGCCAGTTCGCGGGCGGCGTCAATCGCACTGGCCAGCGGCGTGCCACCGCCACCCGGCAAACCCGCAAGACTGCGTTTGGCGCGGGCCAAAGACCGGGTGGGTGGCAGCAGCAGCTCGGCGGCTTTGCCGCGAAACGCCAGCACGGCCACGCTGTCGCGGCGAATGTAGCAATCGGCCAGCAGCAGCTCAACGGCACCCTTGGCTTCGGCCAGGCGGTTCAGTGCCGATGAGCCCGATGCATCAACGACAAACAAGGTCGTGGTTTGCCCCACTTGCTTGAATCGCGAGACGTGAAAGTCTTCGCGCCGCACCTGAATGCGCGCAGGTTCTGGGGTGCTGGGCGACGCTTCGAGCTGCGCCGCATGACCCTTCGGCTTGTTGCGGCTGTCAACCGGCTCAGGCGGCGGCAGCTTGGCGCCAGACAGCTGAACCTCGCGCTGGCGCAAGCGCTGCCAAGGCGCTGCGGCGCGCAGGGTTTCGATCACGTTCAGACGCGAGCCACCCCGAGGTTCCCCACGGCGCGAGCCCATCGGGCGGCCACGGGTCAGGGTTTTTTGCACCGCACCCGACTTGCCCATCGCCTGGGCGCGGACTTTGGCAGCTTGGCCAACCTTGAGCGCGGCCAGCAGGCCTGGCGGTATGGCAGCCACAGCGGCTTCCAGCACGGTGTCAGACAATGAATTACCGCCTTGGGCTACTAGTTCGTCCTCAGACGGCGCGTCAGGTGTGTCGTTGTCCTGTTGGTCGCCGTCCTCGTCTTTGGCTGGATCGTCGGCTGATTTGGGTTCATCGGAGTCGGTCTGGGGTTCTGGCGGGTCGGCCGAATCATTAGGCTGGTCATCGGGTGGGCTGGCCGATTTAGCGTCATCTTCGGCGGCTTGCACAGGGATTTGCGTGGCGCGGGGTGCCAAAACCAGGCGGGCAGCCAGCTGGGTTTGATCCGGCCCGACTTCTGACAAACCCGCCAGGGCGGCGGCGGTTTGGGCGACTTGCAAGGCAAACCACGGTGCCCGAAGCGACAGCACACCCAGTGCGGCGGCGGTGGCGCACAGGGCGGTGAGGGTGTCGTCACTGGCGCGCACCTGGGGCAGCCGCGCTCTGGCGTCTTCGATGTCACCGGGTTGCCAGTGGACGGTGGCGGTGGCATCGGGGTTGGAATTGGGGTTGAGGTTGGGGCTAGGGTTGCCGTTCAGCGCCCCGTCAAAAATCAGATGCAAACCCATGCGATCCAGCAAGGCGGCGGGCATTTGCTCATCGTCACTGGCCCCTTCGTCCAGCGCCACCAGCCCCAAACGGCTGGTGTGTTGCAAGGAGAGGCCATCGCGTTGCACGGCAACTTTGCGGGTGTCCAGCACGCCCGCCAATTTGGCCGCAAGCCCAGCAGGCACGCGCTCGGCCATGGCCAAAATGACGACGCCACCGTCAGCTTGCGTCAACACCCCTTTTTGCGAAATGGGCCGCCCTGCTTGCAGCGTCGCGCCCAAATCCAGCCCGCCCAACAGCGCCGCGTCGTTGATGTTGAGCGGAATGCGCCGAACCGGGCTGCCGGGCGGAAGCAAACTGCGAAGCAGCGCCAACCACTCGTCTCGCGCCGCGCCCGCTGGTGCCCGCAGGGCTACACCACCAATGCCCACTGGATTGACGGCGAACAGAGCCGCTGACAGGTTCTGATCTGCCGTCAACACTTAGCCGCCCATCACTTCGGCCACAGCCCGATCCACGCGCACGGTGGAGCCGGAGTCGTCCAGCGGGTTGCGGCGCAAGCGGTGGCGCAGGGCGGGCGCAGCGATTTGGCGCAGGTGGGTGGCTTGCACTTGGATGTCGCCTTGCAACGCGGCCAGGGCGCGGGCGGCGCGAATCAGGGTCAGGTCGCCGCGCAGGCCGTCGGTGCCCAAGGCGGTGCACAGTTTGGCGGCCAATTCGCGGGCTTGGTCATCGATGTCAACGGCTTGCAGCCGGGTGCGACCGGCGACGATGCGTTTGCGGGTTTTTTCGTCTTCTTTCTTCCAGGCGGCGGCAAAGGCGATGGGGTCGCGCTCAAACGCGTCGCGCCGTCGCACCACCTCGATGCGGGCGGGCAGGTCGCCGGGGGTTTTGACTTCGACGGACAGGCCAAATCGATCCAGCAACTGGGGGCGCAACTCGCCTTCTTCGGGGTTGCCGCTGCCGACCAATACAAAACGCGCCGGGTGGCGCACGCTCAGGCCTTCGCGCTCCACCACGTTTTCACCCGATGCGGCCACGTCGATCAGCAGGTCAACCAGATGGTCTTCGAGCAGGTTGACCTCATCGATATAAAGGTAGCCCCGGTTGGCGCGGGCCAGCAAGCCGGGCTCAAACGCTTTGACGCCTTGGGACAAAGCGCGTTCCAGGTCCAGCGCGCCCACCACGCGGTCCTCGGTGGCACCCAAGGGCAAATCCACCACGGGCACGGTGACCAGATGGCTTTTTGGCAGGTGCGTGCTGCTGTATTGCGCAGCGCAGTCTTCGCAGCCCGCGCCTCGGGCCACGGCATCAGGGTCGCAGCCATAGCGGCAACCCACCACGGCGCGCATTTTGGGCAGCAGCGCGGCCAGCGCCCGCACGGCGGTCGATTTGCCGGTGCCACGGTCGCCAAAGACCAAAACGCCGCCCACGGACGGGTCCACGGCTGAAATCAAAATCGCCAATTTCATTTCGTCCTGACCGACGATGGCTGAGAAGGGAAAGGCTTGGGCCATAGGGTTTGAGGGGTTTGAAGGGGCTTGGTTGGAGTTTTGGTGGGACGCGCAGAAGATTCTAAATGCTATTATAATAATAGCAAACTATCTATATTATTTGAGATCTAGAGGCTTATTTTATTCATATTTTGGTGCTTTGGACTGGTTTTGAGAAAAAAAGAACCTGCAGGTTCTTTTTATGTCATTTCAGGCCGATTTTGCAGAGCCAGTGGCGCGTGGCTTCCAGGTCTGCCACAGGCCAGCCCAATGCGCGATTCCAGAGGCCAGCAGCCACAGGGCAATCACCGTCCAGCCTGATTGGGTCATCGCGCTGTGCAAAGCCAGCATCAGGCACAGACCCGAGATCAGGTTCAACAAAAAATCGCGCCATGCAGGGCCCCGCCCGGTTGCGCGGTGGTACAGCACCAGCGCCACCCCTTCCAGCGCTGTCAGGGCGATCACCAGCTCAATCAGCTGAGTCAATTGCGCCATTGACAGCCAGTCGCTCATACCTTGGCAAGCCCCAGCAAATGCGCCATGTCTTTGAAGAAGATGCGCACGTGGGCCATAGGTCTTTTGCGCGCCAGCTCTTTGTTCATGTAGGACTCAAACGTCAGTTGCTGCACGTCGCGGTCTTCGCAGATTTTGACAAAACGCTCCCGCCTGGCGTCACTTTGGTACCAAAACCATTGCATGATGCCCAGCACGCCAAACACCAAGCCATGGGCTTTCATGAAACGTTTGCGCGCCAATTTCAGAGCCCGCACGTCGCCGGTTTGCAGCAGTTCCTGTACCGCTTCGGCAGCGAATTGACCACCGACCATGGCGTAGTAAATGCCTTCGCCCGACGCAGGGGCCACCACACCGGCTGCATCGCCCGCCAGCACCACGTCGCGGCCATTGTCCCAGCGGCGCAGCGGCTTCATGGGCAGGGGTGCGCCTTCGCGGCGCAAAGTGGGCGCATCGGCCAGGCCCGCTGCCGTACGCAATTGCCCCACTGCTTTGCGCAGCGAAAACCCCTTGTCAGCGCTGCCAGTGCCAATGCTCAGGGTGTCGCCGTGGGGGAAGACCCAGCCGTAAAAATCAGGGGACAGCGTGCCTTGGTAAAAAACGTCGCAGCGGGCGGCGTCGTAGCCGGCCGGTTTTTGAGCCGGTGCCTGCACGATCTCATGGTACGCAAAAACGCACTTCACTTGGGCAGCCCCCGGCACGTCAGATTGGCGGGCCACTTCCGAGCGGGCGCCGTCAGCGCCAATGATGGCCCGCGCCCGCACGCAAGTGGGGATGGCGTCGCCTCGCTGTTGCCGGTTTTGATGCTGCGGGCGGCCCTGAAAATGCACCAGGCTCACGCCGTCGGTGTCGCGTTCCAGCTTTTCAAACGTGCCAACCCGGCGCACCGCACCGCTTTCGACAGCGCGTTCGCGCAGCCATTCGTCAAAATCTTCGCGGTTCACCATGCCGACAAAGCCGTTGTCGATGGGAATGTCCACGCACTTGTTTTTGGGTGACACCATGCGCGCTGCCGTCGCACGAGCGACCAGCAGCTTGTCTGGAATGGCGAAGTCTTTGATCAACCTAGGCGGAATCGCGCCGCCACAGGGTTTGACACGCCCCGCCTTGTCCAGCAGCAGCACAGATCGGCCCTGGCGAGCCAGGGTGTCTGCCGCAGTAGCACCTGCCGGGCCACCGCCGACGACGACCACGTCAAAGGTTTCAATTGGGTTCGCGATTGTTGAATTCACAGAGCGGTACCTCAGTAGGAATCTCTCGGGTCAAAATAGACCAGAAGATGATGTGGGAAGGTGCAAAGCGTGCATCACAGCGTGCGGATGGCAAAGGCGCTGACCATCATGCCCGCCACGAACAGCGGCACGCCAAAGCCGCTGTACAGCAGAGCGCGTTTCGTGACGCTGTCCATGAAGTAATCCATCAGCAGCAGTTGCAAGCCCAGCAACAAGGCGATGGACACGGCATGCAGCGGGCGGCCCCAAACAATCAGCAGCAAAATAACCGCCAATTGCGCCAAAGCCATGATCCAGCAGGCGACCCGCGCGGCGTTTTGCACGCCCAGTTGCACTGGCAGCGAGCGCACGCCCATTTGGCGGTCGCCTTCTACCGCCTTGAAGTCATTCAAAGTCATGATGCCGTGGGTGCCGACGCTGTACAAAGCTGCCAGCGTCAGCGATTTGCCATCGGGCATCACGCCACCGACCATCACCGCAGCCCCAGTCGTCCAGGCAATGCCCTCGTAACTGATGCCGCAAGCCGCGTTGCCCCACCAACCGTTTTCTTTCAAACGCAAGGGCGGAGCGCTGTAAACCCAGGCCAGCAGCAAGCCCACGGCGGCGGCGCCAAAGCCCCAGGGGCCCAGCAAACTGGCAACCAGCAGTGAAACGCATGTCCAAAGAATTGCCAAATACAAGCCCCATTGCCCCGGCATGCGACCCGATGGAATGGGTCGGTCGGGTTCGTTGATGGCGTCGACATGGCGGTCGTACCAGTCGTTGGCGGCCTGGCTGGTGGCGCAAACCAAAGGCCCAGCCAGGACAATGCCGATCAAGGCCAACCCCCATTTGGAAGCAATCGGCACGCCAGACGCCACCACGCCGCAAGCAAACGCCCACATGGGCGGAAACCAGGTGATGGGTTTAAAGAGTTCCAGAACTACACGTAATTGGGGTCGAGCCATTGAATGTATTTTTACATTGACATTGACAAGTGTCAACTTTAATTTACACTAGGCGGATCGGTAGTTGGATTTCATTTGCTACTAAATAAGTAGCAATAAATCTATATTTTACGAGAGCTGGATGGCTATTTAGGTCATTTTTGATGTCAAAACGATGGTTTTTGCAAAAAAGTAACCTGCAGGTTAATATTTTTTGATTTCCCGGGTGTTTTCTGCGTTTATTGTTAAGTTAAGCATTGCAGGATTCAAATAGAGTAATAGAATGGTGCTATGAAAATTGGGTTCCAAATCTGGGTCAGATTCGATGCGGTTTTCGGATCAGACTTCGGAATGTCAAAAAGGCTTGCCCTGTGAAGCTCAATCCCGCCACCGCGCCTGATTTGGGTGGCTTGTCCGAATGGGCGCCTGAGTTGGCGCAAACCTTCGTGACCCTCGCCAGCGACATCGCACTGGTGCTGGACGACAACGGCATCATCCGCAATGTGGCGCAAGGCAACTCGGGTGGTTCGACCCATTTGACGCCTGTTGCCCACGCCTGGATTGGCAAGTCATGGGCCGACACTGTCGCTTCAGAAGCGCGTGGCAAAGTCGAGCAATTGCTCAAAGAAGTCACCGCAACCGGCTTGGGCCGTCGCCGTGAAATCAACCACGCGACCGAGGCAGGCGGCAACGTGGCCATGGCCTACACCGCCATCCGGTTGGGCCAAAACGGCCCGCTTTTGGCAGTGGGGCGCGACTTGGGGGCCGTGGTCGCCATTCAAGAACGATTTTTGGAAGCGCAGCAAGAGCTTGAGCGCGGCTATTGGCGCATTCGCCAGGCTGAGTCGCGTTACCGTTTGCTGTTTCAGGTCGCCACCGACGCAGTCATGGTGGTGGACGCCCAAACCTTTGAGATTTTGGAGGCCAACCAAGCCGCCAGCGACTTGTTTGAAATGAGCCTGGAGCAAATTTTGGGTCGCCCAGCGGCATTTGGGTTTGAGCGCCATTCTCGGGCCAATATCGATGAGCTGTTAACGGCTTCGCGCACCAGCAAACAACCCGCTGAAATTCGCGCCCGCATGCGCGGCAAGATCACCACCACCAGCGTGGCGGCCACGCCGTTTCGCGCGGATGGTGCCATGCGGCTTTTGGTTCGCGTTCGTACCATGGACATGCCGGGCGCGGGTGCAGAGCTCAGCACCACACTGGCCCGGCTGGTGGACAGCGCCAGCGATGGCGTGGTGGTCACCGATTCCAGCGGTCGCGTCATGGTGGCCAACCCAGCGTTTTTGAAGCTGGTCAAAATGAACACCGAAGCGGCTGCCAAAGGCCGCCCGCTGATGGACTGGATTGGCATGTCCGATGACCAGTTCGCCACGCTCTTGGGGCAGGTGCGAGGGCAGGGCATTGCGCGGCGCTTGAGTACCCGGCTGTTGGCGCATGACGCCCAAATCACCCAGGTTGAAATTTCAGCGGCCTTGTTGACCGAAGGTGACCAGGAATGCATTGGCTTCACGATTCATGTCGCGCCGATGCTGGCCGTCATGCCCCCCCAAACCAATCTGAACCTGCAAGAAGCCGTTGAGCAACTATCGTTGCGCATTGGCAGCGCACCTTTGCCCGAGCTGTTGCGCCTTGCGGGCTCCTTGCTTGAGCGCCATTTTGTTCAAGTGGCCTTGAATCGCTCGGGTGATGATCCAGTAGCTGCGGCGGGCCTGCTGGGCGTGTCGCCAGACCGCCTCGACCTGCCTCGTTCTGGCGATGGCCAGCTGTCGACGGGCAGCGTCTAAATGACGGGTGGTCCGGCTTTTGGTCAGGCAGACCTGACGAACTGCGAGCGTGAGCTGATTCACCTGGCAGGCTCGATTCAGCCACACGGTCTGTTGCTGGCCTTGCTGGAACCGCATTTGCAGATCATTCAAGCCAGCGCCAACGCTGGCAACTTGCTGGGCTTAGAGTCTCGCAGTTTGCTGATGCACCCCATCAGCATGCTGGGCGGCAATTTGGACGACCTTGTGAAGCAAATGGCAGGGTCTGACTTGTCCGAACCCTCGCACTTCATTTGCAACGTCAAGGTGGGGGCGCAGCTGGCGACCTTTGAAGGCACGGTGCACCGAATTCAAGACGGCGTCTTGCTGCTCGAGATCGAACCTGTGACAGAACCTGGTCAAATATTGCCGGGTGGTATTGAAACCGTGTCTTTGTCCAGCGAGCAGTTGTTGGAGCACCTGGAACTGTCGGTGCAACGCATCAGCGCGGCAACCAACGTGGGCACTTTGGCAGATTTGGTGGTCAAACGGGTTCGGGACCTGACGGGTTACGACCGGGTGATGGTTTACAAATTCGACCCCGATGGCCATGGAAAAATCATCGCAGAGGCCCGGGAGCCCAAGCTCGATTCGCTTTTGGGCCACCATTACCCAGCCACCGACATTCCGCAGCGCGCGCGCGAGCTGTACATTCGCACCCGGTTGCGGGTTTTGGTTGATGTTCATTACGAAGCCGCCGCCTTGGTGCCGCGCCGTTTGCCGGGCAGCCACGAAGAGCTCGACATGTCTTTGTGCCACCTTCGCAGCATGTCGCCCTTGCACCTGCAATACCTCAAAAATATGGGCGTCACCGCGACGCTGGTGGTGTCTTTGGTGCGAGACGGGCGACTGTGGGGGTTGATCGCTTGCCATCACTACGCGCCACGCAATTTGCGGTTTTCAATTCGGGCCGCCACCGAACTTCTGGCCGAAGTTATCTCAACCCGCATTGCCGCCATTGAAAACTACGCGCATGCGCAAGTTGCCATGCAAGTGCGCCGCCTTGAGCAGCGTCTGATTGAAGCCACCTCGACCGAGGGCGACTGGCGTTTGGCGCTTTTTCGCAACCCGCACACCTTGCTGCAACCGCTGGAAGCCACGGGAGCCGCTTTGTTTTACGAGGGCGAAATTTTGACTGCGGGTGAAGTGCCGTCAACGCCTGAAATGCGGGCATTGGTGCAATGGGTTCAAAGCCAGCAGGGCGAGGACTTGTTCAATTGCTCCTCGGTGTCACGGGCCAACCCGAGCCTTGATTCATTGACCTCCACCGCCAGTGGCGTGTTGGCCGTGCGGCTGTCTGCTTCGCGGGCTGACTACCTAATGTGGTTTCGCAAAGAACAGTTGCTCACCGTCACCTGGGCGGGCGACCCGTCGAAACCCATTGTGGGCAACGACCCCCTTGAGCTGTCTCCCAGGCGTTCTTTTGCGGCTTGGTCTGAAATCGTTCGGGGTTCAGCCTTGCAATGGACCAGCAGCGAGCTGGCTTTGGCCCGGGCTTTTGGTGCCTCGCTGATCGACATCATTCTCCAAGTGAATGCTGTGCGTTTGCTGATCGCCGAGCATCAGGCGGCTCAAACGCGTGCCACGGTCGCCAATTCGCAAGAGCCAGTCATCATTGCCAACATGAAGCGGCAGGTGCTTTTTTCTAACGAAGCGTTCTTCAAACTGGCCAAACGCTCGCCAGGCGATCGGCGGAGCCTGGATGAAATTACCCTGCTGTTTAGCGAGCCCGCGCAGGTTAAAAGCATGCTGACCACGCTGGCGGAAGAGCGTCAGTCTTGGCGCGGCCCGCTCGAACTGTGCATGAACGACGGTTCAATGCTGGCCGTGACGGTGCGAGCCGAAGTGGTGCCAGCGCGCGATGGTTCGGTGCTGGGTTTTTTCTTAATTTTCGACGACTTGACCCACAATCAGCGCGCCGCCGCCGCGCGCCATCGGCTTGAGCAATCGCTGTCGCAGGCCGCGCGCGCCGCCGCCACCCGCGAGTCGCAAATGCGGGTCAGCACCGAGGAACCCGACGAACTGATGTACGCCGTTTTGGCCAACGCCAGTGTCGCGGCCATGGACATCACGGACGGTGGCGCGGCCCAAACTGTCGCTGCGCTGCTGGAAGAAATTGACGGTTCCACCCGTCGCGCCACGGCTTTGTACGGCCGCATGCAGACTTTGATCGCAAAGCCCTAGGCTCTGTTTTTCCGTTTTGATTTGGCGGGCTGGCCCCGTAGGCGAGCCGTTGGATGCGTCAAACGATTTGGGTCGAAGCTTGCATTCGATGGCTCGCACCCAACTCATCGTAAAGCGTGATGTGCATTGCAAAAGCCAGTTTGGCTTCTTGAACCAAAGCACTTACCAAGTCGTCATTGCCTGACATGGCGTCGAGCGTGGCACGAAAGTCCTTGGTCTGATGAGCTACAGATTGGGGTTCGCCAAAGTCATAAAAATGCAAACCAGGCGAGCCCCGCAAGGCCGACATCCCCCAGCTTTTGACCAGAATTTTTTGAATCATCTGGCCACCGCTCAAGTCTCCCAGGTAACGAACATAGGCATGTGCCACCAGCAAGTCGGGCGCTTTTTGTCCCAAATTCTCAAGATGGCTGCAGTAGGCCACGCATGCGGGCAGCAAAGCCAGGTCTGACTGCCATGGGTTGCCGTGAAGGGTTTGCAAATCGGCTTGCAAGCTGCTGGCTCGGTAAAGGTTGGGCAGGTTCAAACGGGCAATCGCTGGCCTGCTTAAATTCAGGTTCAAAGCTGATTCAAGCGCGGAATAAACCGGTTCCAGGTTGCGCAGCATCAGGCAGTAGGCATTTTGGCTCAGTTGCCCCGCCAGAAGTGCCGCCATGAAGGGTCTGCTTTCTACAGTGCGATGCAAGTCGCTGGTTTGTTGCCTGAGCTCAAGCGACAGGTTCTCAGGCACTCTGATTTATTCCTCAGGAACTGCATCGCCGATGCTGAATCGGCGCAGCTTGACATACAGGCTCTGGCGCGAAAGCCCCAGCATCTCCGCCGCAGAAGCGCGGTTGTCACCGGTCAAATCCAGCGCCGCCTCAATGCACAGTTGCTCGATCAGGTCGGTGGTTTCTCGCACAATGTCTCTTAACGGAACGCGGCCTACTAGCTCCGTCATTTGGCCAGCGGATCGCGGCAATTCCTTGTTGGTGCGCCCATCGCTCACGATGCGCCGTCCAACGTCGCGCAAAGTGAAGCCCAGGCAGGGCTTTTCGCCACCCGTCAAAGACACTGCTGAAATTTCGACATTGGCAGTAGACCCGTATTCGCCGCGCAAACTGGTGGCGTAAAGCCGCACCACGCCCCGCTGGCGCAAATTCGACAGCAACACACTGAGGTCGACGCCTGTGCGACCCAGCCACTTTTCTAGCGATTCACCCATCACCAAGCGCTCATTGGCTATCTGTACCAAGTCCAGGAAAGCCCGGTTGGCCGACAGCACGGAGCCAAACAAATCAGTCACCACGAGGGCGTCAGGTGCGTTTTCAATCGCATTCAATTTAAGCTGGTTAATTCCGCTGGAGTCGCTTTGTAGGACGCCATGGGCTGGTATCAGACGCACCATGAAATGGGCTGAATTTTCTTGCCTGAAAAGGGCGACCGACACCGTCAGGTCTTCAGTGCTGTTGTCCAGGCGCACAGTCGCTGGTTCACAATGGCCATTCGCTCGCAACTGGATCAATAATTGCCTGATGACGGCCTTGCTACTGTCGTCAAGGCTCTCATCCAGCGTCCAGGTGGGGCGGTTTGGCTTGTCGCCTAGCAGGGCGAACGCAGCGGGGTTGGCCTCTTCTAGTTTTTCCGTCGTGGCATCGAGAACTAGAACCGCCTCGGTCGCCAGTTGAAACAGCAAACGGTAGCGCGTTTCGACATGGCGCAAACGCCAGTAATCTCGCTCCATTGACAATTGCGCGCTGACCAAGCGTTGCTGCAAGGCCACTTGCGCGCGCAGATCGCGTCCAAATGCCATGGTGTGGCAGGTCACACTGCCCTTGGTTTTGCCAGGGCGGCGCACCGTCACAACCGAATAGGTGAGGGGCAAGACTTCTCCAGTGCTCGTCAGGTGGTTCACATGGCGCCATTTCACGCCCGAGTTTGCGTTAGCTTCGCTCAGCATGGCTTCAACCTTGGGCTGGCTGTCGGCGGTGACGGTTTGTGCCCAGGGCCGCCCGAGCCATTCATTGTGTCCATAGGCGGACAACTCAGGGTTTCCAAAGGCCAAATCGCGAATGATGCCTTGGTCATCCACCACCAAAACCACATCGGCTGCAGCAGCGACCAAAGCGCCAGCAACGTGCGGATCCAACTCAGAAAGAAATTTCTCTGGTGTTTCAAATTTCCCGGTCACTGTGTCTTGAATTCCACTGGGCATTGCCTTCTTTCATCACAAATAAGTGAAGTGAACGTGCGTGGCCAAGGTTTGATCAATCATTTGACCATACTGGAAATGAGTTTTTCAGCGACTTGGGTGACAGAACGCACGTCGTTTGACAATGCATCCGCATTGACCTTGCGAGCATAGTCATCGTTTGCTGGGCTCACTGGGTCGCCCACCAGGATTTGGACTGATCGGTTCATGGCCGATTTGCGAACCTTGCTGATTGATTCTGCCAGGGCCGCTGTGTGTGAGCCTTTTCCGCGCGAAAAACCCACAACGTCAAACCATTCATTTTTGACAGTTTTAACCGGGTCTTCACCATCTTCATTGGGGCCAAAGCTCACGTCCCATCCATCACGGTAAAAATACTCAGCAACCAGCATCAAACCCAATGGTTGCTGTTGTCCTGGCCCCTGCAAAAGCAGCAATCGACGCCCGTTTGCGGTTCGCTCATGCGTTTGACAAAATGCGGGACTGATCTCGCGCAGCAGATGCTGCAATCGCCCAAAACCCAGCGTGACTTCCATGAAATCGCACCGATCCTCCTCCCAAAGCGCCTCTAATTTCTGCGCAGCGGGCACCAGAAGATCTAGGTAAATCGCGTCAACTGAAATTGCCCTATGGCGCAAAGTGTTTAAAAAATCTTCAGCTGGTTGATCATCTGTCGCCGAAATCAGCCGGAAAAACTGGTCAAGTTCGGCTGTGTCAATTTGAGGGCTCGCGAGCTCAACAACCGAAGCTTTGTCCGCCAATGGCCGATGGGCTTTGACCAACCTTGGAATGATTTCTGTTTCAAGCGTCCTGGACAGCAGCGCTGCCCTGGACTGCACGGCACCAGACGCACCATGCTCGCCGCGGCGACCAGTCAAATGCGACTCTGATGCCTCTCGCATCGAATGAATTTCTTCTAACATTTCGCCGTCTGATCCGGTCTGAATGTCATTGATCAAGTCTTCCTGAGTGAATCTTCTCATTGCTTGTCTCCTCGCGCAGTTCGTATTTTGTGTGCCCTGATCGGCCCCGAAATCTATCGTCTCGGGTTGTTTTGGACTGTCAAATTCCGTTTTTACTTCATTTCGGCCTTGGACAGTCAGCGCAGTTTAACGGGCTTGTGAGCCAAATGCTGTTCTAAGCTTTGTTAAAACTGTACTCTTTCCAAAAAACATGTCAACTTAAATTTACGTAAACAAAAGTTGACACGAGCCAAATAGCGGGTTAAATTCGTTCCCATGGCGCAGTCTATTTCGACAAATTTTGGTAAACAGGCAACCTGAAATGGCTGAATTTAAAAGTCTCTACACCGCTGAAGAGCGAAAAAAACGAGATGGAACGGTGTGGACTTTGGTTCAAGGAATACTTGCGCCGATCCAATTTTTGGTCTTCCTGGTCAGCGTCGTGCTGGTGCTTCGCTTTCTTTGGACAGGCGAGGGTCAGGCGGAAGCCAACCTATCGGTCATCGTGAAAACCTTAACGCTTTACACGATCATGGTGACGGGCTGTATTTGGGAGAAAGTGGTTTTTGACAAATACCTGTTTGCATCAGCTTTCTATTGGGAAGATGTCTTCAGCATGTTGGTGCTGGCTCTGCATACAGCCTATCTGTGGGCCTTGTACACAGACGCGTTGAGCGCTCGTGAACTCATGTATTTGGCGCTGATCGCCTACGTGACTTATGTGATCAACGCCACTCAATTTTTATTGAAGCTGCGTGCTGCACGCTTGGACCACGCGCGCCATATGCTCATTGCCAAACGTGGAGATCTCGCAGTATGAGTGCGGTCATTCCTATTCGTCAGGTCGCAACCGAGGGCTGCACTGATGCACCTGTTTTTCGGGAGCGCGGACAAAGAGAAGTCTTTTGCGGCCTCACGGGCATCATCTGGCTGCACCGAAAAATTCAAGATGCATTCTTTTTGGTGGTTGGGTCACGAACCTGTGCGCACTTGATTCAATCAGCAGCTGGCGTGATGATATTCGCGGAACCCCGATTTGCGACAGCAATCATTGACGAACGTGACCTGGCTGGGCTTGCGGATGCCAACGACGAACTTGACCGTGTTGTCACTCGCTTGCTTGAGCGCCGCCCTGAGATCAAACTCTTGTTTTTGGTCGGTTCATGTCCGTCAGAAGTGATCAAGCTGGACTTATCCCGTGCGGCCCAACGGCTTTCAGGACAGTTTGTGTCCAAGGTCAGAGTTTTGAGTTACTCAGGCAGTGGCATCGAGACCACTTTTACCCAAGGCGAGGATGCGTGCTTGTCCGCCATGGTTCCAGAGTTGCCAAATCAGGTTGTTGATTCAGCGGATGATGCCTCTAACCTTTTGATTGTTGGCACTTTGGCCGACGTGGTTGAGGATCAGTTCACTCGACTTTTCGCTGAGATAGGGTTGGGTCCCGTTCACTTTTTCCCCCCTCGGCGCGCTGGTGGATTGCATGCTGTCGGGCCAAAAACGCGGTTTCTTTTGGCGCAACCTTTTCTGGCAGAAACGGCTCGGGCTCTTGAGGCGCGGGGCGCAAAACGCTTGCCCGCTCCGTTTCCACTTGGCGTGGAAGGCACGACCCTATGGCTTCGTGCTGCGTCGGATTCGTTTGGCATTGATTTTGAGGTGTTCGAACGAGCCATTTCGGGCGCCCGCGAGCGGGCTAAACAGGCGCTAGGACGCCATCGTGTGAAGCTTGAAGGCAAGAAAATCTTTTTCTTTCCAGATTCGCAATTGGAGATTCCGATTGCTCGCTTTTTGTCCCGCGAGTTGGGGATGCAACTGACTGAGGTGGGAACGCCCTATTTGCACCGGCAACACCTGGCGCAAGAACTTGCCCTGCTGCCCGCGGGTACGTTTTTGTCTGAAGGGCAAGATGTTGAAAAACAGCTTGATCGATGCCGGGAGTCGCAGCCCGACATTGTTGTCTGTGGCTTGGGGCTTGCCAATCCTCTTGAGGCCGAGGGCATGACGACCAAGTGGTCTATTGAGTTGGTATTCACCCCCATTCAGGGGTACGACCAGGCCGGTGATTTGGCCGAACTCTTCACACGCCCCCTCCAGCGCCGACTGCGTTTGGTTGCATAAAAGGTAGTCATCATGCAGCTGACGCTTTGGACATACGAAGGCCCTCCCCATGTTGGCGCTATGAGGGTTGCCACCGCACTGACAGACGTGCACTACGTCCTTCACGCCCCGCAGGGTGACACCTACGCCGACCTCCTGTTCACCATGATCGAGCGCTTGCCTAAACGCCCGCCGGTGACGTACACGACCTTTCAGGCGCGTGATCTGGGTTCCGATACGGCGCAATTGTTCAAAGAATCGGTTCAAGGCGCGTTCGACAGATTCAGTCCAAAGGCCATGTTGGTCGGTGCGTCATGCACGGCTGAATTGATTCAGGATGACCCAGGCGGGCTTGCAAAAGCGCTTGATTTGCCCATTCCGGTCGTCGCGCTGGAGCTGCCGTCCTACCAGCGCAAGGAAAACTGGGGCGCAGCGGAAACCTTTTACCAAATCGTCAGAACTTTGGCCGGGCCCAATGTTCCCCCACCGGGGCATTCGCGCCAACCGCCCGACGCGACGAGGCGGCCCCGATGCAATCTGTTGGGGCCCAGTGCGCTTGGCTTCAGGCACCGTGATGATGTGACCGAAATTACTCGGCTGCTGGATCAAATGGGCGTGGACGTGCAATCGGTGGCTCCTCTTGGGGCTTGCGCTGATGACTTGGCCCGCTTGGGCGAAGCAGATTTCAACGTGGTGTTGTACCCTGAAGTTGCGGGTCTCACCGCGAGTTGGCTAACGCGAAATTTCGGGCAACCCTGTACCAAAACGATCCCCATTGGTGCAAATGCCACGCGCGATTTCATCGCTGAGGTTGCAGCACTTGCCAACATGGATCCTGCCAAAGCGCTGGCCGATTTCAATTCGCGGGCACCCTGGTACGCAAGGTCAGTGGACTCAACCTACCTCACTGGCAAACGTGTCTTTATTTTTGGTGATGCGACCCATGTAGTGGCTGCAGCTCGGGTTGCCGCTACCGAGCTGGGGTTCACCGTGGTGGGCTTGGGTACCTACAGCCGGGAATTTGCGCGGGAAGTGCGAGAGGCGGCCAAGTTGTATGACGTTGAAGCATTGATTTCAGACGACTACCTGGAAGTGGAAGCTAAGGTTGCGGAGTTGCAGCCGGAGCTTGTCTTGGGCACCCAAATGGAGCGCCACATTGCCAAACGTCTGGGAGTCCCCTGCGCCGTCATATCTGCGCCAGTTCACGTGCAGGACTTTCCAGCTCGTTATTCGCCACAAATGGGTTTTGAAGGCGCCAATGTGCTCTTTGACACGTGGGTGCACCCATTGATGATGGGCCTGGAAGAACATTTAATCGGCATGTTCAGAGGCGATTTTGAATTTCACGAGGATGCATCGCCGTCGCACCTTGGTGGCACTAAAAGCATGACAACCGCCGACCAGTCGTTCGTCGAGGCAGCCGCGCCCGCGCTTGATGTTGCGGTGCCAGCGGTTGCAGAAAAAAATACTGGAGAAAGTCCACCAGCCGCGATCCCGGCCACGTGGACCCCTGATGCGGAGAAGGAGCTTCGAAAGATTCCCTTTTTCGTGCGCGGCAAAGCACGCCGTAACACCGAGCGATACGCACAAAACTATAGCGTACCGGTGATCACCATCGAGACACTTTATGATGCAAAAGCGCACTTCAGTCGTTGACAGCAATGCCACGCCAGCTGCCATGCGAGTGGTTGTTGTCACCATGGACAGCCATTTGGCCAGTGCAACTGAACGAGCCAATCGGAGTTTGGCGACGTCTTTGCCTGGACTGAAACTCTGTGTTCACGCGGCGAGCGAGTGGGGCGATGATCCAACAGCTCTGGCCCGTTGCAAGGCTGATATTGCGGCCGGTGACATTGTGATCGCCGCCATGCTGTTTCTTGAAGATCATTTTCTGCCGATACTGCCTGATTTGCAGGCACGCCGTGATCATTGCGACGCGATGGTATGCGCCATGTCTGCGACTGAAGTGACCAAACTGACTCGCATGGGCAAGTTTGACATGGCTGCACCTGCCACAGGGGCGATGGCCTTCCTTAAACGCTTGCGTGGGAAACCTCCCGGCCCAGACACAGGCGGCAAAACGACTGCTGGGGCCCAGCAAATGAAAACATTGCGGATGTTGCCAAAGATCCTGCGCTTCATTCCGGGAACGGCACAAGACGTTCGGGCCTACTTTCTCACTCTTCAGTATTGGCTGGCTGGTTCAGAGGAAAACATTTCCAATATGGTCCACTTTTTGGTGGATCGGTACGCCGAAGGCCCACGCAAGCTTTTGCGCGGTAGCCTCAAAACACATGAGCCCGTTGAGTACCCTGAAGTCGGTGTTTATCACCCCAAAATGAGCCATGTCAGTGCCGTGGGGAAGATGTCCAGCGCGATCGAATCGCTGCCAAGTTTTGCCACGACAGGTCAGCGCGGAACCGTAGGTTTGTTATTGATGCGGTCTTATGTTCTGGCTGGCAATGCCGACCACTACAACGGGGTGATCACCGCGCTCGAAGCGCGTGGGATGCGCGTGGTGCCAGCGTTTGCGACGGGCTTGGATCAGCGCCCTGCAATCGACGCCTTCTTTTACAAAAATGGTCAACCAACGATTGATGCGCTTGTCTCTCTCACGGGTTTCTCACTGGTAGGGGGCCCTGCCTACAACGACGCTACTGCAGCCGCCGACATTCTTGACAAACTCGACGTTCCCTACATCGCGGTGACGCCGGTTGAGTTTCAGACACTTGACCAGTGGGGCGGGTCTACGCGTGGACTGTTGCCGGTCGAAGCCACCATGATGGTCGCAATTCCGGAGTTGGACGGTGCGACAGGCTCAATGGTGTTTGGAGGTCGCGGTAGCGCACAGCATTTGGCCTGCAGTGGTTGCGCCCACGCTTGTACCTTTAAAAATTCGCCGGACTCCCATGACATGCATTCCTGCATTGAACGGGCTGACACGCTGGCGGCTCGGGTTGGAAAGCTGGTGGACTTGCGGCGTTCGCAGCGCGCTGAGAGAAAAGTTGCGGCCGTGGTGTTTAACTTCCCACCTAATGCGGGCGCCACGGGAACCGCTGCGTTTTTGTCGGTTTTCGAGTCGCTTTTTAACGTGCTGACGGCTATGCACAAGGGTGGCTATACAGTGGAGGTCCCTGCAAGTGTTGATGAACTGCGCGAGCGCATCATCACGGGCAATGCAGCGCGATTTGGTGCGATGGCTAACGTGTACACCCGCATTGCTGCCGATGATCACGTTCGCAGGGAAAAACACCTGAAGGAAATTGAAAGCCAGTGGGGCCCGGCGCCTGGTAAACAACAGAGCGATGGCAGCAGTATTTTTGTCTTGGGTGAATGTTTTGGCAATGTATTTGTGGGCATTCAACCAGCTTTCGGCTACGAAGGCGATCCGATGCGATTGCTGTTTGAAAAAGGCTTTGCGCCAACGCACGCCTTTTCAGCGTTTTACAGGTGGTTGCGGGAAGATTTCGGTGCCAATGCCGTGCTGCATTTTGGCACCCACGGCGCATTGGAATTTATGCCTGGCAAACAAAGCGGTATGTCCGCGACGTGCTGGCCAGATAGGCTTATCGGTGACCTGCCGAACATGTACCTTTATGCGTCGAACAATCCGTCTGAGGGAACGATTGCCAAGCGCCGCGCCGCCGCGACGCTCATTAGTTACCTGACGCCGCCCGTCGCCCAAGCCGGCCTTTACCAAGGCTTGGTCGATCTCAAGGATGCATTGGAACGTTTTAGAAGTTTGGAGCCAGAAGCTCAGTTCGAACGCGATGAGCTGAGTGCCATGATTCAAGGTCAGGCGGCAGAGTTGGAATTGGCATCGGCCGAGCCTTTCTGGGGTGCCGATTCAGAATCCAAAATTGCCAAGCTCACCGAGGATGTATTGGAAGTCGAATACACACTGATTCCTTATGGACTGCATGTGGTCGGCCAAGCTCCGAGTGTGCCTGAGCGCGTCGACCTTTTGTTGTCTTGTGCTGAAGCTTCCCACGGTCAAAGGCCTGAACGGGCTTTGATTGAGGCCCTAGTGGCTGGGCACTCACCTCAGGTGGCGTTGAAAGCGAGCGGTAAGAGTGACGATCCCACGCTGCTCTCGCTTCTGCAAGAGTTGTCTGCGACCGACGCGTTGATGGCTGAGGACCATGAAATCAATGGGGTTCTACGAGCATTGGATGGACGATTCCTTCGCCCAGCACCTGGCGGGGATTTGTTGCGCAACCCAGCAATTCTGCCTACTGGCCGCAATCTGCATGGTTTTGATCCATTTCGAATTCCAAGCGCTTACGCTGTGAAAGACGGTGCTCGACAGGCCGATCGCTTGTTGCAAAAACACATGGGTGACGGCCACGGCTTTCCAGAGTCAATAGCAATGGTCTTGTGGGGAACAGACAATTTGAAGAGCGAGGGTGCGCCTATAGCCCAAGCACTTTCTCTCATGGGCGCCAAGCCACGTTTTGACAGCTATGGTCGATTGGCCGGGGCTGAGTTGATCCCCTTGGCAGATTTGGGTCGACCTCGGGTGGATGTGATCATTACTCTTTCGGGTATTTTTCGCGACTTGTTGCCGCTTCAAATCAAACTGCTGGCAGAGGCTGCTTTCATGGCGGCAAGCGCAGATGAACCCCTGGAGGCGAATTTCATTCGCAAGCATGCTCAGGCATACATGCTGGAGCATGGGGGTGATTTGGAGACTGCATCACTTCGTGTTTTCGGAAACGCTGAGGGTGCCTACGGCTCCAATGTCAACAGCCTGATTGACAACAGCCGCTGGGAGGATGGTGACGAGCTTGCCGAGACTTACAGCCGCCGCAAAGGTTTTGCCTACGGACGCGCCGGGCGAGCCGCGCAGCAACCCAAGTTGCTGCAAAGCGTGCTGGCAGGGGTTGAGTTGGCCTACCAAAACCTTGACTCTGTGGAGCTGGGAGTCACCACGGTTGACACTTACTTTGACACGCTCGGTGGGATCAGTCGGGCTATTAAGCGGGCGAAAACAGACAAGATGGGATCCGCCGCTGAAATGGCTCCGGTTTATATCGGTGACCAAACCCGCGACAGCAGCGGTGGTGGTGTGGTTCGTACCCTTTCAGATCAAGTGGCATTGGAAACTCGAACCCGGATGTTGAATCCGAAATGGTACGAAGGCATGCTCAAGCACGGCTACGAAGGCGTGCGTCAAATTGAGGTCCACGTCACGAACACTATGGGTTGGTCTGCCACCACTGGGCAGGTTCAACCTTGGGTTTACGAGCAATTGAGCGAAACATTCATGTTGGACCCAGCGATGCGAGAGCGCCTTGCCAAGCTGAATCCAACCTCCTCAGCAAGGGTTGCCAACCGTTTGCTTGAGGCCTTTGAACGAAAGTATTGGCAGCCAGATGCCAAGATGCTCGAAGCCCTGCGTCTTGCAGGCGAAGAGTTGGAGGATCGCCTTGAAGGCGTTTTTGAAGGAGCCACCGTATGAGTGTTACCACCGTCCCTTTCCCAAACATCAAACGACCGGGTGAGCGCACTAATCTGCGTCTCGATGGCGAGGGGAGTTTGCAGGTTGAACTTGATCCCAACCTGAAGATTGGAAACGCCAAGGTGTTTGCGATTTACGGCAAGGGCGGCATCGGCAAAAGCACAACCTCGTCGAACCTCTCAGCTGCCTTTTCATTGATGGGCAAACGAGTGCTTCAAATCGGCTGCGACCCCAAGCACGACTCCACGTTCACTCTTACGAAAAAGATGCTCCCAACCGTGATTGATGTGCTGGAAACAGTGGATTTTCACGCTGAAGAGCTCAGGGTCGAAGATTTTGTATTTCCGGGCTTCAACGGGGTTATGTGTGTTGAAGCGGGCGGCCCGCCAGCGGGAACCGGTTGCGGTGGGTATGTGGTGGGTCAAACCGTCAAACTTTTGAAGGAGCACCATTTGCTGGAGGACACGGATGTCGTGATTTTCGACGTCCTGGGCGATGTGGTGTGCGGCGGGTTTGCTGCACCTTTGCAGCATGCAGATCGGGCGCTTATCGTCACGGCCAACGACTTTGACTCGATTTTCGCCATGAACCGGATCGTTCAGGCGATTGGTGCCAAAGCCAAAAATTACAACGTTCGCCTTGGTGGCGTCATTGCCAATCGCAGCAAAGACACAGACCAAATTGACAAATACAACAACAAAATTGGTTTGACTTTGGCTGCTCACTTTCCTGACTTGGACGTGATTCGACGAAGCCGGCTGAAAAAGTCGACTCTTTTTGAAATGGAAGACTCACCTGAACTCGACGCGGTCAAAAAGGAATACATGCGTTTGGCGGCCTCCCTTTGGTTGGGAACAGAGCCACTGAATGCAGTTCCCATGAAGGATCGCGATATTTTCGACCTTCTCGGGTTTGATTGATGATTTCTTCAACCTACGCTGATCGCAAAGGTCAAATCGAGACGTACTTTGACCGCACGGCGGTTGACGCATGGGCGCGTTTAACGTCCGATGCACCTGTAGGCCGTATTCGCGCATCTGTGCGGGCGGGACGCGACGCCATGCGGGCCAACCTTCTGTCATGGTTGCCACAGGACTTGCGCGGTCGGCGTGTTCTTGACGCAGGTTGTGGAACGGGCGCCCTCGCGGTGGAGGCAGCGGCCCGTGGTGCAGAAGTGGTCGCAATCGATTTGTCGCCGACCCTGGTTGATTTAGCCCGTGAGCGCCAGCCCAAAATTTCCGGCCCTGGATCAATCGATTTTAGAAGTGGCGACATGTTGAGCCCTGGTCTTGGCAACTTCGATCATGTGGTGGCTATGGACTCTGTCATTCATTACTGCACCGAAGACGCAGTGGCTGCACTTTCGCAGCTTGCGAAACGAACTTCCACATCGATAGTGTTCACTTTCGCACCTCGCACACCCATGCTGGCGACCATGATTGCGGTGGGTCGCCTGTTCCCGCGCGGTGATCGGGCCCCTTGGTTGGAGCCGATGGCCGCGGAAAAAATTGCGGGCCTTATGGCGCTGGATGAGACGTTGCTTGATTGGCGGGCTGCACGTACCCAACGAGTGTCTGGCGGTTTCTACAAATCACAGGCTTTGGAGCTTTTGAAGACATGAAGCCTGTTGACACGATCTTTCGGCTGAATGCATCGCTTGCCAGCAATTGGGGCAAGGTAAGTGCACAGTTTTTACCGTTTGCAGACGCCGCCACCAAGGAGCTGCCGATGGGGCGCTTGTTGAGGCTGTCCTTGTTCCAGGTTTCGGTCGGCATGGCACTGGCGCTGCTCAATGGCACCTTGAACCGGGTGATGATTGTTGAATTGAATGTGCCAGCCTGGTTGGTCGCCTTGATGGTGGCATTGCCACTGGTCTTTGCGCCACTGAGAGCATTGATGGGCTTTAGGTCTGACACGCACCGATCTGCTTTGGGGTGGAGACGGGTTCCGTACATCTGGATGGGTAGTTTGCTGCAATTCGGTGGGCTGGCAATCATGCCGTTTGCACTGATTGTCCTTTCGGGCGACAGCAACGGCCCACCGATCTACGGCCAGGTGGGGGCAGCGCTTGCCTTTTTGTTGGTGGGCGCGGGCATGCACCTCACCCAAACGGCAGGTCTGGCCCTGGCAACCGATATTGCAACGCCAGAGTCGCGCCCTAGGGTTGTCGCTTTGCTCTACGTCATGCTGCTCCTCGGAATGCTTGTCAGTTCTTTGCTGTTTGGAATTCTGTTGGCCGACTTCAAACAGGTGAAATTGATCCAAGTGATTCAAGGCGCCGCAGTTGTCACCATGGTGCTCAACATGGTGGCCCTTTGGAAGCAGGAAGCCCGCGACCCTTCGCGCACCAGCACGGTCATCAATGGCCCACGGCCGGCCTTCAAAAAGTCTTGGAACGTTTTCATGCAGGGCGGTCGGGCGATTCGTCTTTTGGTGGCAGTTGGCTTAGGTTCAGCAGCCTTCAGCATGCAGGACGTTTTACTAGAGCCCTACGGCGGCCAGATCATGAATCTGCCTGTAGGTGCTACTTCAGCGCTCACGGCCTTGATGGCTGGCGGGAGCCTAGGCGCATTCTTGTTGGCATCGCGTTGGTTGTACCATGGAGGCGACCCTTTTCGGCTGGCTGCCATAGGGTTGTTGTTCGGCGTGTTGGGCTTTGGGGCTGTCATTTTTGCGGACCCATTTCAGTCCGCTTTGCTATTTCGTTTTGGGGCCATCTTCATTGGCTTTGGAGGTGGGTTCTTCTCTGTGGCTACATTGACAGCGGCCATGAGCCTTCAATCTGAGGACCACAATGGTCTGGCTTTGGGAGCATGGGGGGCGGTTCAAGCGACAGCCAGCGGCTTGGCGATTGCGCTTGGCGGCGTATTGCGAGACGTTATTTCTGCGCTGGCTGAACAAGGTGCATTGGGTACTGCGTTGACCTCTCCGGCGGTCGGCTATAGCTTTGTCTACCACATCGAAATAGTGCTTTTGTTTGCGACTTTGGTTGCAATTGGGCCATTGGTCAGGTCAACGAATTCGCCTCGTTTGCAAACTTCAAACAGGTTGGGTCTGGCAGATTTGCCGGGTTAGTTATGTTCACATAAGGGGAAAAGTCATGGGAACTGGAGCGATTACTGGTTACATCGATGTGGCGCAAATGGTGCTTTATCTTTTTTGGATATTCTTTGCGGGCCTCATCTACTATTTGTTGCAAGAAAACAAACGAGAAGGTTACCCGCTGGAATCAGATCGGTCAGCCCATATAAGGGTGGAGGGTTGGCCACCGATGCCAAGCCCTAAGACCTACCGACTGCTTCATGGTGGCACAAGAAAGGTGCCCAACAACAACAAGTCGCCGCAAACTTTGGCGGCCGTTCCAACGGGTGGCTGGCCCGGTGCGCCATTGCAGCCTACTGGAAACCCGATGCTTGACGGTGTGGGCCCGGGTTCCTACGCAGACCGCCCTGATGTTCCTGATTTGACTGCGGAGGGCGAAGTCAAAATTGTGCCGCTCCGTGTAGCTGCTGACTTTGATGTTGCAGCAGGTGATCCTGACCCACGTGGCCTCAAAGTCTATGGTGCTGACGGCGTGGAAGGTGGAACCATTGTGGATGTTTGGGTGGATCGGTCAGAAATGCTGTTTCGTTACCTTGAGCTCTCGGTCGCAACACAAACTGGCAAAAGGCAGGTTTTGCTGCCCATCAACTTCAGTCGAATCAGCAGTCAGGGCGTTCGGGTGAAGTCAATTTTAGGCAGCCAATTTGCTCAGGTTCCGGGAACCAGTCACCCAGAAAGAGTGACTCTTTTGGAAGAGGAAAAAGTCATGGCCTACTATGGCGGTGGCGTGCTCTATGCGACGCCAGACAGACAGGAACCACTTCTGTGAGTACGCCGTCTCCAGCTCGCGAACACGAGCACGAGTTTGAAGCGGCACTGGGCCTGCCAGAGCTGTTGCCAGCGGGCGAGAAGATCATCTGGCAGGGCTCGCCTGATTGGCGAACTCTGGCCGTTCAGATCATGCATGTTCGAACCCTCAGCTTCTACTTTGCGGCGATGTTGCTGTGGCGGGCAAGTACCCTTAAATACGACGGTGCCAGTTGGTTTGCAGTGGTGCAGTCTATGGCTTTGCTGCTGCCTTTGGCTTTGATCGCATTGGGCTTGCTTCTTGGTTTTGCCTGGCTCACCAGCAAGACTTCGGTTTACACGGTGACGAACAGGCGCGTTGTGATGCGAATCGGCATTGTGCTGACAGTGACCTTCAACTTGCCCCATCGGTTGATTGAGTCAGTGTCGTTGAGGCCGCTTGCCAAGGGGACTGCCGATATTGCTTTGGTGCTTGCCCCTACAGACAACATCGCATATGGCAACTTGTGGCCGCATGCCCGGCCTTGGCGACTCAGGCGCACCGAACCCATGTTGCGCGCGGTGCCAGACGGTGCGAAAGTTGGTGAACTGCTTGCATCTGCAATGCGGGCGTCCATATCTCTTTCTGAGCCCTCGGTAGGCTCGGTCCCGGTGCGCGCCACTCAGCAGCATCCTGCACATGGCGATGCTCGGCAAGGCAACGCTTTGGCAGTTTGAGGGACGCATCGCCATGGCTGAAAACGTTGCGGTTACTGATGTGCCCAAGGGTGTGATTGTCACAGCCGGCTTGTTGCTTTTGATGGCGTTATCGGCAGTTGCATATGTGCGGCTGAGCGGCAGCGGTGCAGTTCAGGTGCCAGATGCGCCTGCGACTCTGGTCAAAGAGTTTCTGTTTGAGGATCGCAAGGATGGGAGCATCGCGATTTTGGATTCAACCACCAAGCAGTTGGTGGATTCGGTTGCACCAGCAAGCAACGGATTTTTGCGCGGCACTATGCGGGGCTTGGCCCGAGAACGAAAACGTCAGGGAATTGGTCCTGAAGTTCCCTTTCAATTGGTTGGTCGTGCCGACGGTCGCTTGACTTTAATTGACCCCGGCACTGATCGGCGTGTGGATTTGGAGTCTTTTGGACCCACCAATGCGGCGGTTTTTGCCAAATTAATGGTGTCAACACCTGGGCGCTGACCACTGCCACAAGCTTTCTAAATTTTGAGATGAAGCACCACCATGTCAATCACACTTAGCCAAACTTTGCCAAATGAGGCAACCGAGACAGCATTGCAAAACACGATGCTCACGCCTCGGTTTTACACCACTGATTTTGATGCCATGGATCGGATTGATGTGGAGTGTATTCGCCCCCAGTGGAATGCCTTGATGGCTGAATTCAGGGCTGACTCAAACACTGATCATTTTCAGCGTCCGCCAGACATGGTTGGCAACTACTCCGTTTTGCCGCCCGCATTGCAAAAGGAATTTTTGGCGTTCTTGATCAGTTCCGTGACTTCCGAGTTTTCGGGCTGTGTCCTCTACGCAGAGATGAAAAAACGGGTCAATAATCCTGATATCAAAGAGCTGATGGGGCTGATGGCCCGGGACGAAAGCCGACACGCGGGCTTTATTAACCAATGGCTGAAAGATTTTGGGGTCGGTGTTGATTTGGGCTTTTTGGCTAAAACCAAAAAGTACACCTACTTCAAGCCGAAGTATATCTTTTACGCGACTTACCTCTCCGAGAAAATTGGCTATGCGCGTTACATCGCTATTTTTCGGCAAATTGAGCACCACCCAGAGTTGTGCTTTCACCCCATTTTCAGGTGGTTCGAGCGGTGGTGCAATGACGAGTTTCGCCATGGCGAGGCATTTGCGTTGTTAATGCGGGCGAATCCGCATTTGCTCAAAGGTCACAACAAGCTTTGGATACGGTTTTTCTTGCTGGCGGTTTACGCCACCATGTACGTGCGCGACCACACCCGTCCGGAGATGCACGCTGCCATGAAAATGGATCCCACCGAGTACGACTATAAGGTGTTTCGAATCACGTCTGAAATTTCCAAGCAGGTTTTTCCTTTGACGCTCAATATCGACGACCCACGGTTCAGGTCTGGGCTGGAGCGGATGCGCAAAATTTCTGAAGCCATGGAGACTTCTAAAGCCCAAGGCGGTTTTGTCAATTCCATCAAGCGCGTGGGCTATGCAGCCGCGGCAGGGGTGACCTTTTTGCGCCTATTTTGCTTGCCCGTGATTCACCACGAACTGCCACAGGACATGCGGGTGTCGCCTGCTTGGTGATTGACCGTCAGACTGCCTGTGCGTGGT
The DNA here is from genome assembly GCA_031386665.1 of Rhodoferax sp. Classification (GTDB taxonomy): domain Bacteria; phylum Pseudomonadota; class Gammaproteobacteria; order Burkholderiales; family Burkholderiaceae_C; genus JANYCG01. Next base: position 53,673 of record JANNCN010000124.1, read on the forward strand.
TGGCAAGGCTTCTGTTTGGTTTGAAATGACCGCTTCCAACTACCTGTTTCCCATTCTGTACACAGTCTTTGTCTGGTGGTTCAGCACAGGTGTGATTCTCTATATTGTGGGTTTGCGGTCTCGAACTTTCAAGTGGAGCATGCTGGCTGCAACCGCCTTGCTGATGTTTGCATTGGCTGGCTTGTATGTTTCCAAGTCGGATGCCACTGTGTCAGGGGCTTACCTGGCTTTCAGCTGCGCGTTGGCTGTATGGGCGTGGCAAGAGATTGGATTTTTGCTGGGTTACGTCACTGGCCCCAGGCGTGAGGTTTGCCCGGACGGTGCCGTAGGATGGCCCCGTGCCGGTTTGGCGTTTCAAGCGGTTTTGCACCATGAAATAGGACTGCTAGCATTGGGTGCTGCCGTCGTAGCCCTGACTTGGGGTGGCAGCAACTTAACGGGCTTGTGGACCTTCCTGGTGCTTTGGGTTATGCGCCAAAGTGCCAAGCTCAACATATTTTTGGGTGTACGCAATTTGTACGAAAGCTTTTTGCCAAACCACCTCAAGTACATGCACACCTACTTTTCCCGCAAAGCTATGAACCCCTTGTTTCCCGTATCCATCGTGCTGGGCACGGGAGTGGCTTGGTCAATTTGGCAAGGCGCTTTTGCGCAAGGGGCTGACCTCTTTGAAGCGACCTCCCTCACCTTTGTAGCCATTTTATTGTCCTTGGCTGTGTTGGAACATTGGTTTTTGGTCATTCCGTTTCCGTCGGAGGCGCTTTGGTCCTGGGGCATGCGCTCGCGAGACGCGGCGTCCAAGCGAGGCTAGCGAGAGCCAATTGAGCCAAAGTTAGGCTGAGTGGTGTCGTTTTGGGGATTTCTCATTTTGCGACATGTGATAACCCTAGGCTGACTTTTGGGCTCAGAATTCATGGTCGAATCCTTCACGAGGAGAATCCATGGCTTTCAAAAAAACACGGCATCGCGCTTGCCCTTTAGCGCTTTCAAGGCGGTCGGTTGACGTCAATCGTGTTACCCGCAAATCTGTGGGTTCATCGCTTGGCTTGGCCGTTGCCAACGCGCTGCTTTGGATGGCACCAGCGCCCATCGCATCGGCCCAAATGCTGCCCGATGTGGTGGTGAGTGCATCAAGAAGTGCGCAACGCAGTTTTGATGCGCCCGCTGCGGTGTCTGCCGTAGACCGCGAGACGATTGAAGCCGCCGGACCCCAAGTCAATTTGTCAGAATCTTTGAACCGTGTGCCCGGGCTGACCATTTTGAATCGGCAAAACTATGCCCAGGATTTGCAAGTGTCGATCCGTGGCTTTGGTGCGCGTTCGGCGTTTGGCATACGTGGCATTCGCTTGCTGATTGACGGCATTCCAGCCACAACGCCCGACGGCCAGGGGCAGGGCTCGTCCATCAGTTTGACATCGACGGAGCGAATTGAGGTTTTGCGCGGACCACTGGCTTTGCTGTATGGCAATTCATCTGGCGGCGTCATTCAGGCCTTCACACGCGATGCACCTGCCACGCCAGAATTCAGCGCGCAGTACTACCTGGGGTCTTACGGCCTGCGTCGTGCTGATGTGCAGCTGGCGGGCCGGGCGGGTGGCGTGGGGCTGGTCGCCGACTACAGCACGTTTGGCACCGACGGGTACCGGGACAACAGCCGAACCGAGCGCAAGCAGTTCAACGCCAAGCTGACTTTTGAGCCTGCGGACAAAACCCGTGTGAGCATGGTCTTCAACCAATTCGACATGCCCTTGGCGCAAGACCCCGTGGGCTTGACCGCTGCCCAGTGGGCTGCCAACGCTGCGCAGGCGGGCACCAATGCCGAGGCGCGCAACCTGCGCAAGATTGTTTTGCAAAACCAGTTGGGCAGCTCAGTGGTGCACACCTTGGACGCAGACCGTTCTGTGACGGGTCGGCTTTACTATGGCACCCGCGAAAACCTGGGCTTCCAGGCGCTGGGCGCTACCGGCGGCTGGGTGGGGCTGAACCGCGCTTATTATGGCGCGGGCCTTCAGTACAACCAGAGATCCAAAGTGGGCGACACCACAGTCAATTGGGTCGCAGGCTATGAATTTGACCTGTCCCGCGAGACGCGGCAAGCGGGGGCGGCGGTTCGCGGTGAAAAAACCAGCACCACCCGCAACGAGGTGAACCAAGCCGAAAACAGCGATTTTTTTGCCCAGGCTTCGGCATTGATCACCGATAAAATTTCTGTGACTGGGGGGCTGCGGTCCAGCACCGTGAAATTTGCAAGTGACGACAATTATTTGTCCGATGGAAATGGGTCTGGGACCAACAGCTTCAGCGCGACCAGCCCGGTGTTAGGCGTGACGTGGCATGCCACTGACTCGCTGAATGTTTACGCCAACTATGGGCGCGGGTTCGAGAGCCCAACCTTGGCCGAAGTCGCTTACAACGGCACAGGCGTGCCCGGTTTCAATGCGCGTTTGAACGCCTCGACCAGCCAGCACTATGAGCTGGGCGCCAAATGGTTGCCCAATGCGCAATCCAGAGTGGACTTCACGGTTTACCAAATTGAATCGACCGATGAAATTGTGGTGCTGAGCAATACGGGCGGCAATTCGACCTTTAAAAACGCTCCAGGCACTTTGCGCAAAGGCTGGGAGCTTTACGCCAGCACCTTGCTGGGTGCCCATTGGCGCACCAGCCTGTCAGCGTCGCAGACCGATGCGAGCTATTCGCAGGCCTACATCAGCGGCACGACACCCGTGGCGGCAGGCAACAAAATTCCAGGTATTCCGCAAACCTTTTTGTTCGCAGACGTGACGTGGAAAAGCCAGGCCTATGCTGCCGCTGGTGCCACGGCGGGGGGCGCATCGGCCCAAAAGAGTGCGGCACTGGGCACCCAGGTCGGGCTGGAGTTAACGCAAGCGGGGCGATTGTTCGCCAACGACATCAACACCGTGTCTGCGGACGGCTACGCCACGGTCAACCTGCGTGCCAGCCATGGCTGGGCAACAGGCTTTGGCCTTCTAACAGCCTATGCGCGCATTGACAATGCGACCGATCAAAGCTACGTGGGTTCCGTCATCGTGAACCAGGTGGCAGCGCAGTTTTTTGAACCTGCACCAGGCCGAAATTGGACGGCTGGCCTGCGCTTGACAGTGCCGCTTTAGGGGCTGGGATGGCTGAAGTTTGCCTCAGGTCAATCTGAGGCAAAGCTGTGGCAGTGGGCAGAACAGCCTCAAGCTGAGGTCGTCTGAGACCCCCACATCAGCCAGGCAAACGCACCGGCAAATGCGTGATGCCGCGCACGAAGTTTGACAGCAGGCGCTTGGGCGGGCCCATCACTTCGATGCTGTCGAAGCGGTTCAAAATTTCTTCCCACAAAATTTTGATCTGCATTTCGGCCAGGCGGTTGCCCACGCAGCGGTGAATGCCGAATCCAAATGACAGATGCTGGCGCGGCCTGGCACGGTCGATGATGAAGTCTGTGGGCCGCTCAATCGCCTCTTCGTCGCGGTTGCCAGACAGGTACCACATCACGACTTTGTCGCCTTTTTTGATCTGCTTGCCGCCCAGTTCGGTGTCAGACAGGGCGGTACGGCGCATCATGGGCAAAGGTGTTTGCCAGCGGATGATTTCGGGCACCATGCTGTCGACCAAGCTGTGGTTGGCGCGCAACTTGGCCCATTCAGATGGCGTGCGGCTCATTGCCAACACGCCGCCCGACATCGAATTGCGAGTCGTGTCGTTGCCCCCCACAATCAGCAGCACCAAGTTGCCCATGAATTCACGCGGTCCCATATTGCGGGTGGCTGGGTTGTGTGCCAGCATTGAAATCAGGTCGTTGCCGGGTGGCGCGTTGACTCTGTCGTTCCACAATTTAGTGAAGTACACCAGCATTTTGCCAAGCTCCGCCATGCGGGCTTCTTGCGACTCTACCAATCCATCAATTTCTGGCACTGAGGTGGCCACGTCTGACCACCAGGTCAACAGTTTGCGGTCTTCAAACGGAAAGTCAAACAAAGTGGCCAGCATCATGGTGGTCAGCTCAATGGACACTCGCTCGACCCAATTGAAGGTTTCGTTACGGGGCAGGCCGTCCAGCACTTTGCAGGTGCGCTCACGGATGGTGGCCTCCATTGTGGCCAAATTGTCCGGTGCCACGATGGGGCTGACGCTTTTGCGCTGCTCGTCGTGTTTGGGTTGGTCCATGGCGATGAACATCTGAAGGCGCTGTTCCATGGGTGCATCAAATAATGCAATGCCGCCCTGCGACCAGTCCGACGAGTAAATGCCGTGGCTGGTGTCCACCTGCATGATGTCTTTGTACTTGGTGACTGACCAATACGGGCCGTAGCGCGGGCTGTCGTAGTAGTGCACCGGGTCGTCGCGGCGCAGACGTTCAAAAAAGTGCTCAACCGTGTCGTTTTGAAACCAAAACGGGTTGCTCATGTCGATTTCTTCAAGCGGCATGGCAAAAGCTTCGTCGCGGCCGTAGTCGCGTAGGGGTATCGAAAGATCCATAGCAGTTCTCCTTGACTTGGGCGTTCAGTGCTGACCGTTGGGCATGCTGACGACCAGGCCGTCCAGCGCGTCGGTGATTTCAATCTGGCAGGCCAAGCGCGAATTGGGTTGGGTAGCGGCGGCAAAGTCCAGCATGTCTTCTTCCATTTTGGACTGTGGCCCAAGCTTGTTTTGCCATGGCAGCGTGATGTAAACGTGGCAGGTGGCGCAGGCGCAGCTTCCGCCACAGTCGGCGTCAATGCCGGGTACGTTGTTGTCGATGGCGGCGCGCATCAGGGACAAACCGGTTTCGGCGGCCACGGTGTGCTGGGTGCCGTTGAATTCAATGAAGGTGACTTGAGGCATGGTGTGACAAAGCTGAGGTTGGAGCGGTTCAGGGGCATGAAAAATGAAACAAAATGCTAATCGGGCTTCGGAATTTTGGCAATCGATTGGGAGACACGATTGCGGCTCAAGCGCCCAAAATCCGGGCTTGCGTCGCCTTGCTTCAACTCGCGCCAGCCTGCGCTACCGCGTTTTGGGCCTGAAAATCAAAAAAGAACCTGCAGGTTCTTTTTTTTAAAATTCGGACCAAAAAACGCGAAATATGAACAAAATAGGCCTCTATCTCTCTAATTTATTCAATAGTTTGCTATTAAATAAGTAGCAATCTAAGGCTAAGGCTAAGGCTAAGGCTAAGGCTAAGGCTCAACCCCGCCCGGCAATCGCCTGTTTCACCTCATGCAGGCTCATGCCATACATATCGGCAAACTCTTCGGCCGACGTGCCACTGGCCTGGTAGGCTTTGAACAGGGCCTCGTGCCGCGCCAGGCGCTGCGACTGCTCAGCCAAAACTTGCTGCAAAACGGGGTGGGCGTCGTCAGGGGCGACCAAAAGGCGGGCCAAATAGTCTTGCGCAGACAGGCCAGACGCGACAAAAGCTTGCGTCACTTGTTTGTGCAATTGCGGAGTCAGGTCGTCGGTGCTGCGGTTTTGGCGACGACGGTGCAGTTCCATGATGGACAGGTAAATGTGCTCTGGTGCCACTGGGTCGCCAGCCAGCCCTTGCAAGTCAAAACGCGGTTTGCCCGCCGCCACGCTTTGCAAATAGCGGGTGGAGCGGGTGTGCACTCCCAAGGCCGTTTTGAGCGTGTCGCGCTGAAAGTCATCTGGGTGCAGAGCCAACAGCTCCTGGAAAACGCCTAATTTAAGCGGCAAAAACTGTGCGCCAAACAGCTTGGGGTAAAGCCCGAAGAGTTTTTCGAGGACGGGTCGAGCGTCTACTGATTTGGGGACTTTTTTGGCGCTCGGTTTAGAAGCCGTTTTAGCGGCTGTTTCTGCGGCTGTTTCAGCGACCGCTTCAGCGGCGGTTCCGGCGACCGTCGGGGCGTCTGCGGAAATCAGTGCGGCATCAATAGCGCCCCTGGCGTCTTTGGCGTCATTGGCAGCAGGAGCCACCAAGTTGTCTGGGTCTGTGGTAGGGCTTGTCATTGTTTTTGAATAATAGGTCAAGCCTTGATTGTCGGTTGTGTTGCGGCCTCATTCTGGGCAACGGAGTCCGTTGTTGGTGGCGGGTCGCCACAGAAGGGTTGGAAGGCGCGAAACAGCATCAAACTTTGTCAAAATTTGTCAAAATTTGCTATAATTTATGTAGCAAACTATGTATATTTTACGAGAACTAGAGGTTTATTTTATTCACATTTTGAGCAAATTTGGGCATTTTGATAAAAAAAGAACCTGCAGGTTCTTTTTTCAATTTTTCCCTGTTTTTGGTGGCAAACCGGTATCAGGTGCTGCTCCTTGTTCAATTCGCTCGACCAGCAGATCCACAAAGTTGTCTTCACCTAAGCTGATGCGAACCCGCACCGGCAGGTACTGCAAGCTTGGGGCAAACCACATTTCAGCCGAAATCGGACCGCGCGGGTTGGCCAGCGGGCGGGGTTTGAGTTGAAAGGCCTGCACCGTGCCAAGCTCGGGGGTTTGCAAAGCGTGCGGGCCTGAGACGTCATAGGTCCAGACGTCCATGCCGCCCGGCCGTGCCAGCCAAAGCTGGATGGCTGCACCGGCTTGCAGCCTTTCGCGCCCACTCGAGAAGCGTCGACTCAGCTCGACAAACTGGCTGGCCGTGTCTTGCACCGTGCTGGGCTGCGCCGTCAGACCACCATTTTGAAAGCGAACTTGGGCACCGTCAAAACCCACACGGCGCACGTTGCCGGGCAGTTTCTCTTCGTAAATTTGAGGCACCAGCCCCCCGTCGGTCATCTGACCTTGGCTGGTCATGGACAGCACAATAAAGCTCGATAGGAGCAAATCGAGCCGGACTTGGTAGCGGGGTTGAGAGCGACTTGGGTTGCTGGGTGGATTGCCAGTGTCTGTGGCGATGGTCGAGCCGAATGGGGCAGCCGGTGGCGCATTGAGTGGTTTGGCGGCGTCGGTTTCAGGCGCGACGCCTTGCGCGGTCTCGCGTGCAGTGTCGCGTGCAGTTTCGCGCACGGTCTCGCGCTGCCATTGCACGCGGGCGCTGCCATTGAGTTCGCCACGGTAGTTGCCTGTCAGGCGGTAAGTCAAACGGGTGTCGGGTGGCCAGCCGTCACCGGTCTGGGCAGCGGCAGCCGAGCTGGGTGATGTGGAGGGCACAGCTTGCGTTATCGATGTTGGCGCGTCAGATGCGGCAAGATGGGGCGCAATGGCCAAATTGGACACGCCGTTCGCAACGGTGCCTGCGCCGATTGATGCGGTAGCAGCAGACGCCGATGCGGCTGCCTCTGGCACAGGGGCGCCGGGGGTTTCAGCTTGCGCCACCTTGCCTTCGTCGACAGTGGGTGGTGGCAGAGTTGGCGCGGCGGGTTGCGAATCTACCGGGTTCGGCAGCCGCACGGCTTGGGTGACGGGGTTACCAGCGGTCGATTTTTTGGGGCGCGATTGGGCTGCTGGTGCGACTTTGGCGACTGCTGGCGCAATCGGGACGCGGGTTTGCTCAATCAGCCGGGTGAAAAGCGGATCCGTCATGCGCTGCAGGGGCTCGCCTGCGCTCAGTTGGTTTGACAGCCAGGACAAACCCGCCCAGTGCAACAGCAGCACCAAGCCCAGCAAGGCAATCAGGGCCTTCAATTTCATCGGCAATCGCGCGCTAACTTGGACTTGTCACGCCAATCTGATACCGTCATGGCGAGGTGCCTTGCGGCCAAGGGATTGGCCATGTCGGGTGCGCACGGTGTCGGGTTCATCACTTACTTTAGTCCATTTCTACCATGTCAAAACCTATTCAAACCGATCTGGCCGCGCCTCGCTTTGTGTCGATGGCGCAACTTCTGGGTGCCATTTTGCTTGTGTCCGGATGTGCCGCGTTCACCAGCCCCGCCAATGCGCCAGGCCAGTCCAGTCAGGCCAGCCCCAGCGCTGTGCAACTTGGGCCGCGCCCTTACTTTTTGGTCAATGACATGGCGGACGGGCCGCTCAAAGCCAAGCTGCAAAGTTGCTCTAACGGGCCGTTTGAAAAAACCGCGTTCTCCATTGGCCACCGGGGTGCGGCCATGATGTTTCCTGAGCACACCAAGGAGTCCTACGAAGCCGCCGCGCGCATGGGTGCAGGCATTGTCGAGTGTGATGTCACCTTCACCAAAGACCAGGCGTTGGTTTGCCGCCATGCGCAAAACGATTTGCACACCACGACCAATATTTTGGCAACGCCCTTGGCAGCCAAATGCACCCGGGGTTTCACGCCATTTGACCCCGTCAAAAACTCGCCCGCTTCAGCAGAATGCCGCACCAGCGACATCACTTTGGCCGAATTCAAGACACTTCGCGGCAAGATGGATGCATCTAACCCCAAAGCCCGCACAGTCGAAGAGTACATGGGTGGTACCGCCACCTGGCGGACTGATTTGTACAGTGGCCCAACCAGCGGAACTTTGCTGACGCATGCTGAAAGCATTGCCTTGTTCCAAAAGCTCGGCGTCAAAATGACCCCTGAACTTAAATCTGCCAGCGTCGCCATGCCGTTTGACGGCTTCACCCAAGCGCAGTACGCGCAAAAGATGGTGGACGAATACAAGGCGGCAGGCGTTCGGCCGGACCAGGTGTTTGCACAGTCCTTCAACAAGAACGACGTGCTGTACTGGGTTCAAAACGAACCTGCATTTGGCAAGCAGGCGGTGTTTTTGGACGAGGCCAACAGCGTCAAAGACTTGCCTGATCTGGCCAAACTGCAAAGCTACAAAGCCCAGGGCATTCAAATTGTGGCGCCCCCGTTGTTTGCCTTGCTGGATGCTCAAAACGGCAAAATTGTGCCATCTGCGTACGCGCGCAACGCGCAGCAAGCAGGCCTCGGAATCATCACCTGGACACTGGAGCGATCTGGCATTTTGGCCAGCGGAAAACCTGGCTGGTACTACCAAAGTTTCAATTCGGCCATTCAACGCGAAGGCGACATGATGCAGGTACTGGACGTGCTGGCGAAAGACGTCGGCATTTTGGGTATTTTTTCGGATTGGCCCGCGACTGTGACTTATTACGCCAATTGCATGGGGTTGAAGTAGCAGGGTGATCTGGTGACGCGATCAGGCTGCCGCCGAAGGCCTCAAAACCACCTGCGCCGTCATTGACTCCAGCTTGGCAGACAAATCTCGCACGGCCTCGGTCAAAGCCAGCAGTTCGCGTTCTTTCAGCAGGTCAATTTTGTCGTGTAGCAGCTCAATTTCGAGTTCTGCTTTGACGTTGATTTCGTAGTCATTCTCGGCATGTCGGCGATCTTGCTCGGACTGGCGATTTTGGCTCATCATGATGGCGGGGGCGGTGTACGCGGCCTGAAATGACAGCAAAAGATTCAGCAAAATGAACGGGTAAGGGTCCCACGCACTTTGGCCAGTCAACACGTTGCCCGTGATCCAGATCACGATGGCTGTGCTTTGAACAATGATGAAGCGCCAAGACCCGATGGTGCGGGCGACCGTATCCGCCAATCGCTGCCCAAGCGACGGAGGTTCAGTCGCCAATGGCCCAGGCGGCAAGCCAGGGATTGTTTCTGGCGAATTTCCCGAAAATTGCCCTGGTTGCCCTGATATTTGTTTGGCAACCCCGTCTGGCCGACGAGTTGCTCGGGCCAGGTCAGCCAAAGGCTGTTTTTGACGGTGCGCCTTTCGGTGTGCCCGCAAAGCTTTGAGCTGTTCACGCTCTTGGGTATCGAGTCCGGTGGTTTGGGGTGCGTGGATGGTTTCAGTCATCACTGCATTCTGCAAGAAACCTGCGGTCGTCGCTTGCGGGTCAAATTGCCTTCAGGTTCACCCTTCGCGTCAATTCGTCGGAGCTCTCCTTGCGCTCGCTGTAACGGTCAACAAGGTAGGGCGATGCGTCGCGCGTGAGCCAGGTGAACTTGACGAGTTCTTCCATCACGTCGACTACGCGGTCATAGTAGGCGCTGGGCTTCATGCGGCCTGCTTCGTCAAACTCCATGAACGCTTTGGCCACCGACGATTGGTTGGGAATGGTCAACATCCGCATCCAGCGGCCTAAAACGCGCAATTGGTTGACGGCGTTGAAGGATTGGGAACCGCCGCTGACCTGCATCACCGCAAGCGTTTTGCCTTGGGTCGGGCGCACTGCGTCCAGGCTCAGCGGAATCCAGTCGATCTGCGTTTTCATGATGCCGGTCATTGCGCCATGGCGCTCGGGTGACGACCACACCATGCCCTCGCTCCAGGCCGCCAATTCGCGCAGTTCTTGCACTTTGGGGTGCGAATCGGGTGCGCTGTCGGCCAGGGGCAAACCTGCGGGGTTGAAGGTGCGGGCCTCGCAACCCATCGCGTTCAAAAGGCGGGCGGCTTCTTCGGACAGCAGCCGACTGAACGAGCGCTCTCGCAAGGAGCCGTACAGCAACACAATGCGCGGTGGGTGCATTGACGGTGCAGCGACCTGCAGTTTGTGATGCGTTGGCACGTCGAAGAGCGTCGGGGAAATATTTGGCAAGTCTGTGAGGGCTTGAGCTTGAGACAAGGGCGGCATGGGGATTGAATGAGAGTGTTATTTTGGTTGAGGAGCAAGAGTTCTGGCCATAGCGGCGCCCGCAAAAGCGCCCAGGCATTGCGCGGCGACAAAGCCCGGTGCACTGGCAGGTGCAATGCCAGCAAAACTGTCGCTCATCATGCGACCTAGCACGGCGGCAGGGTTGGCAAATGAGGTGCTGGCTGCAACCCAGTAAGCCGCACCGATGAAACAGGCCACCAATACGCTTGCCTTGCCAGGCGGCGACCGTTGAATCACAAAGATCAAACCCGCGGTTGCTGCGGCTTCAGCCACCCATTGTCCCCAGGCTGTGAACTGACCCGCTGCATCAAAACCACCCCGAAGGTGATTTGAGAATTGGAAAATCGGACGGTCAAACATCAGGTGGGCGAGCCACGCACCCACGACAGCGCCGATCAATTGAAAGCTGATGAAATAAAGAGCGGTGCGCGTGGGGTGGGAGCCTTGCAACAGCCCGTTTGACCATTTCACCAGCGTCACCAGCGGGTTGAAGTGTGCGCCGCTGATCGGCCCCAATGTTTCAATCAGCACGTACAACATGAAAACGGTGGCCAAGGTATTGGCCAGAAGCGCAACCGCCGCGTTGCCACCGCTCAAGCGCTCGGCCATGATGCCTGAGCCAATCACCGCGCACAGCAATGCGGCCGTTCCCACAAACTCGGCCAAACAGTGCTGGGGCAATGAATAGGCCGCTGTCATTGGGCTGGGCGCTGCCCTCATGACTTGGCGAGTTCACGCGCGCGAGTTTGCAGCAGTAGTTTGTCGATGCCTTGCGCGGGCAAGTTGACCAGCAAGTCCAAGCGACGGCGAATTGCGTGCAGAGTTTGACGAAATGCCTCCAGGCGCTGCTCATCCGTACCAGCCACAGCAGACGGGTCGGCGTAGCCCCAATGCGCCGTGGCTGGCTGGCCAGGCCAATAGGGGCAGACTTCGCCTGCGGCGTTGTCGCACACGGTAACGACCAAATCCATGTGGGGTGCGCTTGGCAGACCAAATTCATCCCAACTCTTGCTGCTCAAGCCCGCCGTCGAAATTCCAGCAGATTGAAGCACCTGGAGGCCCAACGGATTGGGTCGTTGATTCTCACGCGGGCTGCTGCCAGCGCTGAAGCCTCGGAAACGACCCTGGCCAATGTGGTTGAGAACCGCCTCCGCCAAAATGCTGCGGGCTGAATTGTGGGTGCATAAAAACAAAACGTTAATAGGTGGGGTAGTCATAAGGATGCCTTTTTGCGAAGTGGCTGATGGGGTGGAAGGGTCGCAAATGCCCGTCGTTATCGGCAAACAGACTTGTCCCTGGCAGCAATGCTCAGTCAAATACCCCAGCAGGGCATTCATTTGTGAAAACTCTGCGCGGTAAATCAGGTTGCGGCCCCGCGGCTCGCAGGTGACCAAACCAGAATGGGCAAGCTCTTTCAAGTGAAACGACAGCGCACTATTGGGAAGCCCCAAGGCCAATGCAATTGCGCCCGGTGTCAACCCATCCGGTCCTGCTACCACGAGGGCCTTGAAGGTTCGCAGCCGTTGGCCTTGCGCCAAGGCAGCCAAGGCTTTGACAGCAAGCGATTCGGTTAGTACACTTGGGATTGATTCCATAATTCGATTATATTTGAATTATTGAATTAATTCTGCGAGGTGACTTGAAACTGCGACCGATTTGGCAGTTTTGCCACTTTTGCCACAAGAAGTTCGCTGGGAATGAATCCAAATATTCAATAAGAACGTATAAAACAGGTCAAGGCAAATTGCCAATTCAATAAGAAACCCTTTTCCACGCCCCCTATAACCATGAACTCAACTTTGTCGATCCTTCCCTTTACTCTTCCAAAGTCCAGCACTCTGGCACTTTGCTGCGTTCTACTGAGCACCACAGCAGTCCATGCTGACACCGGCAAATTGCTTTTGACAGGCGGCGTCAGCGCCATCAGCGGTGCTGCGGGCGGCGGTTTGACGCCCTGGGCCGTCATCGGCACCAACGCCACGCGCGGTGAATTGGGGTTTTCAGCCTTCGCCACACGTGCCAGCACGCAAGACTATGGTCTGAATGTGGTGGGCGCAGCGTTGGCCTACAACGAGCGCTTTGAAGTCTCAGTGGCCCGGCAAGACTTTGATGCAGGCGTGGCCATTGCCCTGAATGGCATTGCGCCGTTTGGTATCACCCCAGGGCAGCACCTGTTGATGGACGTGCTGGGTTTGAAGGTCAAGTTAGCTGGCGACGCCGTGCTGGACAGCGACACTTTCATGCCGCAAATCGCAATCGGGTTGGAGCACAAAACCGTGTCGCCAGGGTCGCTAGGTTCTGTGCTGAATTTTCTGGGGACCAAAACCAGTGGAACCGATTTGTACCTGAGTGCTACCAAATTGTTTCTGGCGCAAGGCCTGCTGGTCAATGGCACCCTGCGCTACACCAACGCCAACCAAAATGGTTTGCTGGGTTTTGGTTCGGCAGCGCCAGGCAAAGACGGTTACAGCCTGATGCCTGAACTGTCTGTGGCCTATTTGCTGAACAAAAACGTGGCCATTGGCGCAGAGTACCGCGCCAAGCCCAACAATTTGCAAGCCTTGGGTCGTGCAGCAGGACTGGGCGAGGCTTTGTCTGAAGACGACTGGAAAGACATTTTTGTCGCCTGGGCACCCAACAAAAACCTGTCCGTCACTTTGGCTTATGTGGATTTGGGTCGCATCGTGCCAGGGGTCACGGCAGGGCGCTCGCAAACGGGTTATTACCTGTCGGCTCAAATGGCGTTTTGATTGCTGATTCAAATCACCACCGGCTTGTCCTCGACCTTCGTTCACCGCCTTTTACAGATCAATCCTCCGACGACTCCCTCGACGTATTCCCTACCCACCCAACCCTTGTCCCTCTCTCAATTGCCATGTTCAAAAAAATCCTGCCCTCCTTGTCTCTGGCGCTCATCCTCACGGCCACGCTGACCCTCTCGGCTCCCGCCGCATTGGCTCAAAGCAACCCCTTGTTCACGGCATTTGGTGAAAAAGCAGGGATCACGCAGTTGGTCGAAGACTTTCACCTTCGCTTGCTGGCGGACGCCCGCATGGCACCGCATTTCAAACCTGTCAACGCCAAAAATATCAAAGAGCAACTGACCGACCAGTTTTGTGCCGTGATGGGTGGCCCCTGTGTTTACAAAGGGGCCGACATGAAAAGCGCGCACAGCAACCTGGACATTAAAAAGTCGGACTTCAACGCATTGGTTGAAGTTTTGCAGGCCGCCATGGATGCAAGGGGCATTCCGTTCAGTGCGCAAAACCAACTGCTGGCCAAATTGGCACCCATGCACCGGGACGTGATCACGGTGGATTGATGGCACGAAAGTATTCGCCAAAATCACCCACATCACCCTGTAACACCTCACCATCTTCTGAGTCACTCGAATGAAATCTATCCCCAACTTCAGAACGTCCCCTTCAGCGCCATCTCGCGTATTGGCAAACTCACTTCTCGCAGCAGCCCTGCTGATGGCCCTGCCTGCGGTCCATGCTGCAACCTTGCAGGTGACAGTGATCGACAAAGACGGCAAACCCACGCCCGATGCCGTGGTCATTGTGCTGCCCGCCAGTGGCATGGCTTCCAGGGGACAAGTCAAAAACCCACCTGCGTTGCGGGCTTTGATCAACCAGGAAAAAATGCAATTCATCCCCGCGTTGACAGTCGTGTCGCCGGGCGCGAAGGTGCGATTCATGAACAATGACGCATGGGATCATCACGTGCGCATGTCTGCCGTTGGCCTGGCACCCCCCAGCAGCGCCGAGTCGGTCACCGCAGAGAGCGGCTTTGCCCTGAGGTTGGAGGGCAAAACCGAAGGCAAGCCATTGAAGTCGGTCGAAGTGACGTTGGATCGGCCCGGCGCGGTGGGTGCCAATTTGCTGGGTTGTTTTATCCACGGGTCAATGAGCGGGCACGTGTTTGTGGCCGACTCGCCCTGGACAGTCAAGACCGGTCCCGATGGCACTGCGACGATAGAAGACCTGCCAGACGGTGCAGCCAGCCTCAAAGTTTGGCATTCAGCGCAGTTGGTGGAGATGAAGCCGCAAACCCTCAGTTTGAGTGCTGCGCCAAGCAAGGCAACGGTTCAGTTGGACGTGGTACCCAGGCGCAGACGCAACTGACTCTGATTGGGTCGGCCCTGGTCGACCCCAAGGCCGGCCAAAGAGGCAAAGAGAGCGGCCTTGTGGGAGTTTGACAAAGCCCAGACCATTTTGGTTTGGGCTTTTCTGTTTTAGAGCGGCGTGCCTTGTCATAAGCACGTCACGCAGCGCATTTATCGTCTGACGGTCGGTGTGTGCCAAACGTCCCAACTCAAACAGGAGCCCACTTTTATGAACCCAATCCGTTACGTCGCTCAAAGCGACGCTGTGCATCAGTCAAATCCAGTCAAAATTCCCGTCACCGCCAGTGTGGCTGGCGCGTTGCAGCGCCTGCTCACAACCACCGCCAAACTGTGGCAACTTGCCCCCAGCGCAATACCTCGTCCGCTGGCGCAGAGTCTGCGGCTTAGCGCTTGATGAAGGAGCGACCCATGAAAGAACTTCCAGTTCCAACCGGGCCTTTGTCAGTGTCGTCGTGGCCCAACTTGCTGTTTGGCGGTGCTTTGATGCGCAGGTCTGCAGCCAGTCGAGCAGCAGTGTCAGGCCTGGCGGCTCCCTTGCCCGTGTTGGCACCCGAAAGCAGGCCTTCGGTTGCCAGCCGCATCAGTGTGTCATGGGCCAAAACGAGCGACGAGGTGCGCCAAGCGCAGCGGCTGAGATTCAATGTTTTTGCAGTTGAAATGGGCGCGCGGCTCGATACCACGTCGCCTGGGCACGATGTTGACCTGTTTGACAACTTTTGCGAACACTTGCTGGTGCGTGACGTCGCCACGCAAGAGGTGGTGGGTACCTACCGGGTGCTGACCCCCGCGCAGGCCAAACGGGTCGGCAGCACCTACACCGACACCGAGTTTGACTTGGTTCGGCTGCGCGGCATGCGCGAGCGCATGGTGGAACTAGGGCGCAGTTGCGTGCACAAAGACTACCGCCACGGTGGCGTCATCATGGCGCTTTGGGGTGCGCTGGCCGAGTTCATGGTGCGTAACCAGCTTGACACCATGATCGGCTGTGCCAGTATCCCCATGCTGCACAACGGCGTGGTCAGCGGCGACGCGGCGGCCAGTATCTGGAACAAAGTCAGCCAGACCCATTTGGCTCCGGTGGAATTTCAGGTGCGCCCGCGCCTGGCCCTGCCGATTGACAAGTTTGACTGCACGCTGGACGTTGAGCCGCCCGCGTTGATCAAAGGCTACCTGCGCCTGGGTGCCAAGGTGCTGGGAGCGCCCGCCTGGGACCCAGACTTCAACACGGCCGATTTACCGATGATGATGCGCATCAACGACTTGCCTGCTCGCTATAGAAAGCATTTTTTGGGCACGTGAACTGATGATTTGGTGTGCGTTTTGTCATAGCATTGTCACAATTGGCTCTAACAATCAGGTCAGCCGCTGTCACCTCAGGATCCATGCTCAATGTCTGCTCTCGCTACCCTTGCGAACCCTTCCAAAAACAAAAATGACATTGAACTGCTGGACCGCGACCACAGCATTTTGTCTTTCAACGACCGGGTGCTGGCTTGGGCTTACCGCGAAGATGTGCCCTTGCTTGAGCGATTGCGTTACCTGTGTATCGTGTCGTCCAACGTGGACGAGTTTTTTGAAGTCAGGGCCGAACCGCACCTAGAAGCCAACCAAGCGGGAAATTCCAAGGGTGCCTACACGGTTGAGTCTTTTCGGCGGCTGTCGGCGGCTGCCCACAATCTGGTGCAGCGCCAGTACTCTCTGTACAACGACGCCATCACGCCCGCATTGTCCAAAGCCGGTATCCGTGTCGTGTCGCACGGCGACCGCAACACCGCGCAGCGTGCGTGGGTCAAACATTATTTTGAGCGTGAGGTTCGCCCTTTGCTCATGCCCGTCGGGCTGGACCCGGCCCACCCGTTTCCGCAGGTGGCCAACAAGTCTCTGAATTTCATCGTTCGCTTAGGCGGCCCCGATGCGTTTGGCCGCGACAACGAAATTGCCATTGTGAAAGTGCCGCGCGTCATTCAGCGTGTGACGGCCATGCCAGCCAAACTGTGTGGCGGCAAGCGGCTGTTTGTGTCGCTGTCCAGTGTGATTCGGGCGCATTTGAGCGAACTGTTTGCGGGCCGCGCTGTGGGTGAATTTTCGCAGTTCCGGGTAACGCGCAATTCCGACTTGGCGGTGGACGAGGACGAGGTCAAAAACTTGCGCACAGCCTTGCGCCATGGCTTGCAGCACCGCCACTATGGGCAAGCGGTGCGCATTGAAGTGTCCGCCGGTTGCTCTGAGTATTTGGCGAATTTTTTGTTGCGCGAGTTCAAGCTGCCGGAGTTGGCACTTTACCGTGTGCATGGCCCTGTGAATTTGGGTCGCATGACGCAACTGATTGATTTGGTAGACGACCCCCAGCTTTGCTTTGACGCCTACAAGGCCAGCTACCCGCGTGAAATGCAAGTGGGGCAGTCGATTTTTGAACAATTGGCCCAGCGCGACATTTTCATTCACCAGCCGTACGAGAGTTTTGATGGCGTGCTGGCGTTTTTGCGCGAAGCCGTGCACGACCCCGCCGTTTTGGCCATCAAGCAGACGATTTACCGCACCGGCTCAGACTCGACCCTGATGGACTTGCTGCGCGAAGGCGTGCGCCGTGGCAAGGAAGTCACCGTGGTGGTGGAACTGAAGGCCAGGTTTGACGAAGAGGCCAACATCAACTGGGCAGAAATGCTGGAGTCGATTGGTGCGCAGGTTTTGTATGGCGTGGTGGGGCTTAAAACCCACGCCAAGATGATGCTGATCACGCGCCGAGAAGGCCGTCAACTGAAGCGCTACGGGCATTTGTCAACGGGCAACTACAACCCGCGCACGGCCAAGCTGTACACCGACATGAGCCATTTGACGGCCGACCCAGAGTTGACGTTGGACATGGAGCATGTGTTTGTCCATTTGGCAAGCCAAAGTCGGCTGCCCAAGCTCAAACACCTGTGGCTGGCACCGTTCGAACTGCAACGCAAGCTGATTGCGAAAATCAACACTTTGTCAGCGGCGGCAGCAGCCGGAGAGTCCACCCGCATTGTTGCCAAAATGAACGCGCTGACAGATGACGCCATCATTCACGCGCTAATCAAGGCCGGGCAAAACGGCGTGAAGATTGACTTGATCGTGCGCGGCGCCTGCACCCTGCCAGCCAGCGTGCCGGGTGCCACTGACAACATCCGCGTGCGCTCCGTGATTGGACGCTTGCTTGAGCATTCGAGGGTGTTCTACTTTCGCCAAGGCAAGGTGGACGAGCTTTACCTGTCAAGCGCCGACTGGATGAACCGCAACATGCTGCGCCGCATCGAACTGGCCTGGCCCGTCAGAGACCCCGCACAACGCCAACGTGTGATTGACGAATGCCTGGTGCCCTATTTGAACGATGGGGCCGACGCGTGGGACTTGATGGCCGATGGCAGCTATGTCAGCGTCAGGCCTGATCACCAGGCCCATGGAGCCCAGTCGGCCCTAATGGCCTTGCACAGCGCCGATCTGGTGAAGTTGGCTGAAGGTTCTGGAGCTTGAATGGACCTGATCCTGTGGCGCCATGCCGAAGCCCAAGACCTGAAAACCGGCGAAGAGGACCTGGCACGTGCCTTGACGAGCCGGGGTGAAAAGCAGGCCGCGCGAATGGCCAATTGGCTGGATCGCCAGTTGCCCGATGGCGCCCGAATTTTGGCAAGCCCAGCAAGGCGAACTGAGCAAACCGCCCAAGCTTTGGGACGCAAGTTCAAAACCCGCACTGAACTGTTGCCAGATGGAACGGTCGATCAATTGTTGACTTTGGTTCAATGGCCGATGGCCAAACAAACGGTCGTGGTGGTGGGCCATCAGCCCAACTTGGGTCAAACCATTGCGCAATTGCTTGAGTTGGCGGCCAGCGAATGCGTGGTCAGGCGGGGTGCGGTGTGGTGGCTTCGCTACCGAGAGCGCGAGGATGGTGCACAGACGGTAGTGGTGACGGTGCAATCGCCTGAAGTGCTGTAAGGGGCGATCAGCGAGGCTGTGCTTCCCGAGCGCTCAGATCAAATCTAAAGACCCGTCAGATTCAGCGACCAACGGGTTTTTTGCCACGCGGCCACTTCTTCGTTGAGCAAATGCGCTGACTGTGGGTAGGCTGCGGCCCAGCCTGCAGGGCAGGTGAGCAAAATCTCTTGCGGCTTGTGGCGATCGTATTTCAACTGCAGCCCGCTGATGTCGGGGTCGCGTTTGGCGTGGCACAACAGCACGGCCAACCGCAGGGCCAGAAGTTGCAGCATGAAGGTTTCATCGTCAAAGTTGAGGTCCAGCTTGCGCAATTTGCCACGGTGGCCCAACACCAGCAGGCTCAAACGGTGAAGTTGCGACAGCGCCAGGCCCACCGCGTCGGCGTTGTCCAAAATGTAGGCACCGTGCTTGTGGTAGTCGGTGTGAGACACCTGCACGCCAATTTCATGGAGCTGGGCAGCCCATTCCAGCTTGCGCAAGTGGCCAGCCGGGTCGTCGCCCAATTGGCTCGGCAAATTGCTGTGCACCTGTGAAAAAAGCGCGCAGGCAACCAGGGCAACGCGATCAGCCTGCAAAGAATCCACAGCAAATCGGCTGGCGAGTCGTTTGACCGACAGGTTGGGCAGGTTGGTTTGCCCGTCCTGGCTGCCCATCAGGTCGCAAATCAAGCCATGTCGAAGTCCGCCGCTGGCCAGGTGCAGTTCGTCAATTTGCAGCAAGTCAAACACCGCCCGCAAAATGCTCAGGCCCCCGCCAATGATGGCGCGACGCTCTTCCTTCATGCCCTCCAGGCGCAGCCGGTCGGCGCTGTGGGCTTGCAAAAGGGTTTGCAGCATCCAGTCCAGCCCGGCGCGGTTCACCAGCCCCGCAGGCCAGCCTGCGGCCACCAGAACGTCACCTACTGCGCCCACGGTGCCAGCCGACCCGTAGGCCACGTCCCAGGCTTTGCGGTGGTAGGCTGACAGGGCTTCGTCCAACACGGCTTTGGCGGCGATTTCAGCCATTTGAAAGGCGTTGGTGGTGAACTGACCTTGCGGGAAGTAACGGGTAGACCAGGCAATGCTGCCCACGCGGTAAGACTCCATGACTTTGGGTTCAAGCCCCTGGCCCAAAATGAGTTCGGTCGAGCGCCCGCCAATGTCTAGCACCAGGCGCCGCTCTTCAGACGGTGGCAGCATGTGCGCAACGCCTTGGTAGATCAAACGGGCTTCTTCGCGGCCTGAGATCACATCAATAGTGAAACCCAGGGTTTTGTTGGCGCGGGCCAAAAATTCATCGCGGTTGCGGGCTTCGCGCAAGGTTTGGGTGGCCACGGCCCGCACCTCGGTGGCCTTGAAGCCTGAAAGCCGTTCACCAAACCTGGCCAAGCATTCAAGTCCGCGCTGCATGGCAGCCGGGGTCAAGTTGCGGTTTTCGTCAAGCCCATTGCCTTGGCGAACGGTTTCCTTGAGATATTCGTGCCGCAAATACTGGCCGTGGTCAACCCGGCCAATTTCAAGCCGAAAGCTGTTCGATCCCAAATCTACGGCGGCAAGGCGGGTGGCGTTTTGCATCAACTGGTAACTTTTATCAGGTAGGCGGGCCACAGCATAGCATTGGCTTTGTGACAATCGCCACCGCAGCAGCTAGCCTCTGGGCACGCCAAATGGTCGGTCTTGACCTGATTTTGGAAAAAAAGAACCTGTAGGTTCTTTTTTTCTTTAAAAGTTCAAAAATAGCGAAAATATGAACAAAATAGGCCTCTAGCTCTCGGATATATTCAATAGTGCGCTATATATTTAGTAGCAAATAGGTGCGTCTTGGCGCAACGCATACAAAAGCTCGGGTCGGGTTTGTCACGTCAATGTCACAAAACCTTCTTACATTGCATTCAAGGAATTGGCAAAACTACGCCAATTCGGGTTGTTCAAGTTCGTTTCAGTCAAGTTTTTTTTAAATTCGAAAGGCTTTCCCATGGAAACCAGTTTCAAATCCGCGCTCATCAGCCTGGCTGCTTTGTCAGCCTTGGCAGGCGCCAATTCCGCCGTGGCGCAAGAAATCACAGGCGCAGGAGCCAGCTTCCCCGCGCCGGTGTATTCCAAATGGGCGGCTGATTACAACAAAGCCACGGGCGTCAAGATCAATTACCAGTCGGTTGGCTCAGGTGCTGGCATCAAGCAAATTGATTCCAAAACCGTTGATTTTGGCGCAACCGACATGCCTTTGACTGACGAAGTCCTCAAAACCAAAGGCCAAATTCAGTTCCCTACGGTGATCGGCGGCACCGTGCCGGTCATCAACATCAAGGGCATCGCACCTGGCCAAATGAAGCTGGACGGCCAGGTGTTGGGCGACATCTTTTTGGGCAAAATTACCAAATGGAACGACGCCGCCATCAAGGCTTTGAATCCTGGCATGACTTTGCCTGATGCTGCCATCGCTCCCGTGCGCCGCGCGGACGGCTCGGGCACGACCTTCAACTTCACCAATTACCTGAGCCGTGTTCACCCTGAGTGGAAAGCCAAAGTGGGTGAGGGCACAGCCGTCAACTGGCCAGTGGGCGCGGGTGGCAAGGGCAATGAAGGCGTGGCAGCCTTTGTGAACCGCCTGCCCAATTCAATCGGCTATGTGGAGTATTCGTACGTCAAACAAAACAAAATGACTTACACGCTCCTGAAAAACCGCGATGGCGTGTTTGTAGCGCCTGATGACGAAACCTTCAAAGCCGCTGCTGCGGGCGCCGATTGGAACAAATCGTTTTACCAGCTCATCACCGACCAGCCTGGCAAAACCGCTTGGCCCATTACCACGGCAACGTTTATCTTGATGAACATCAAGCAAGAAAAGCCGGTCAACGCCACCGAGACCTTCAAGTTCTTCACATGGGCTTACAAAAACGGTGACAAAGTGGCCGCTGACCTGGACTATGTGCCAATGCCTGACGCCGTGATTGCCGCCATCGAGAAGACCTGGGCTCAGGTGACTGACGTGGCTGGCAAACCGGTCGCCATCAAGTAAACCGACCTGCCGTTGCACCGTCAACACCATGTGAACTGAAACCCAGGAGTAAGCCCAGTGTCCTCTACACTTGCGCCAGACCAGATGTCCCGCAGCTCGTCTGCTATCAGTTCTGAACGTGCAATGACCCAACCGCCTCCCGTCAAAATGGCCCGCTCCGGGCCCATGGCAGACCGCATTTTTGGCTGGCTAGCCAAAGGCGCGGCGCTGTTCACCCTGGCCATGCTGGTCGCCATCTTGGTGTCGCTGACCATCAGCGCTTGGCCAGCCATTGCCAAGTACGGCTTTGGGTTTTTAACCAGCACCACCTGGGACCCTGTGAAAGAAGAGTACGGCGGTCTGGTCATGATCTACGGTACGTTGATGACGTCGTTCATCGCCTTGCTCATTGCCGTCCCCGTCAGCTTCGGCATTGCGCTGTTTTTGACTGAACTCTCACCTGCCTGGCTCAAACGCCCGCTGGGCACCGCCATTGAGCTGTTGGCGGCTGTCCCCTCCATCGTGTACGGCATGTGGGGCTTGCTGGTGTTCAGCCCGGTGCTGTCCACCTACGTGCAGCAACCCATGCAGGCGCTTTTTGGTGGCGTGCCCTACCTAGGGGCGCTTTTTTCAGGCCCGCCAGTGGGCATAGGCATCTTGTCGGCCGGAATTATCTTGGCCATCATGATCATTCCGTTCATTGCCGCCGTCATGCGCGATGTGTTTGAGGTGACGCCCACGCTGCTCAAAGAATCTGCTTACGGTTTGGGTGCCACCACTTGGGAGGTTGTCTCCAAAGTGGTTTTGCCCTACACCAAGGCGGGTGTCGTGGGCGGCATCATGCTGGGGCTGGGGCGCGCAATTGGCGAAACCATGGCCGTGACCTTTGTCATTGGCAATTTCAACCAACTGGACTCGCTTAGCTTGTTTCAGGCGGCCAACAGCATCACGTCGGCCTTGGCCAATGAATTTGCTGAAGCGGGCGAAGGCTTGCACCAAGCCGCGCTGATGTACTTGGGGCTGGTGCTGTTCTTCATTACTTTTGTGGTGTTGGCGCTGTCCAAGTTGCTGCTGTCCCAGCTTAAAAAGAGTGAAGGCGTGAAGACATGACCACGGGTGACTTGCTGATTCAATCCGCTACGCTGGAAGCCACCCGGCAAGCCAAGTACGCGCAGCGCAAAGTGGTGAACCGCGTTGCTCTGGTGCTGTCTCTGCTGGCCATGGCATTTGGCCTGTTTTGGTTGTTCTGGATTTTGTTTGAAACGATCCGTCTGGGCATTGGTGGCCTGAGCTTTGCCACATTGACCGAAATGACGCCACCACCCAATGACGAAGGCGGTTTGGCCAATGCCATGTACGGCTCGTTTTTGATGGTGATGTTGGCAACCTTTGTGGGCACGCCGATTGGCATCATGGCGGGTATTTACTTGGCTGAGTTCAACCCCAAGGGCTGGTTGGCAACGGTCACCCGGTTTGTCAACGACATCTTGTTGTCGGCACCCAGCATCGTGATTGGCTTGTTTGTGTATGCCGTCATCGTGTCGCGTTTCAAATCGTTCTCGGGCTGGGCGGGCGTCATTGCCTTGGCACTCATCGTCATTCCAGTGGTCATTCGCACCACTGAAAACATGCTCCAACTGGTGCCGCCTGGACTGCGTGAAGCGGCCTATGCCCTGGGCGCACCGAAGTGGAAAGTCATTTTGAGCATCACCTTGAAGTCGGCCAGGGCGGGCGTGGTCACGGGTGTCATGTTGGCCATTGCCCGCATCGCAGGCGAAACCGCGCCTTTGCTGTTCACCGCGCTCAGCAACCAGTTCTGGACGTCGAGTCTGAGCGAACCCATGGCCAGTTTGCCAGTAACGATTTTCAAATTCGCCATGAGTCCGTATGAAAACTGGCAAAAGTTGGCCTGGGCGGGCGTGTTCTTGATCACCATGACGGTGCTCGGCCTGAACATCATCGCCCGCATCGTGACGCGCAATAAGTAAGGGGTTGAAGGCTCTTTCAACCCCCCATCATCAATATTCGAGGTTTTAACCATGCCCGCTGCCATTGCTATTCAAGAGCCGTCCAAAATTTCAGTCAAAGACCTGAATTTTTATTACGGTAAGTTTCATGCTCTTAAAGGCATCAACCTGGAAATCCCAGAGAAAAAGGTAACGGCTTTTATCGGCCCGTCGGGTTGCGGGAAATCCACCTTGCTGCGCATTTTCAACCGCATGTTTGAGTTGTACCCCGAGCAGCGCGCTGAAGGCCAAATTTTGCTGGATGGTGAAAATTTGCTCACCAGCAAGAAAGACGTCGCCTTGCTGAGGGCCAAAGTCGGCATGGTGTTCCAAAAGCCAACCCCCTTCCCGATGTCGATTTTTGACAACATCGCGTTTGGCGTGAAGCTATTTGAAAACCTCAACGCGTCCGACATGGAAGAGCGTGTTGAATGGGCTCTGCGCAAGGCAGCCCTGTGGACCGAAGTGAAAGACAAACTGCAACAAAGTGGCTCGGGCCTGTCTGGCGGCCAACAACAGCGCCTTTGCATTGCACGGGGCATTGCCATCAAGCCCGAAGTGCTGCTGCTGGACGAACCTTGCTCCGCTTTGGACCCGATCTCCACCGCCAAAATTGAAGAGCTGATTTCCGAATTGAAAAAAGACTACACCGTTGTCATCGTGACCCACAACATGCAGCAAGCAGCCCGTTGCAGCGACTACACCGCTTACATGTACCTGGGCGATTTGATGGAATTTGGGTCCACTGAGCAAATGTTTTTCAAGCCCACGCGCAAGGAAACTGAAGACTACATCACGGGCAGGTTTGGCTAAGACAGCCGAAGCCGCCCAACGCATCAAGGAGCAACATGTCTGAAAAACACCTGTCAACCCAATTCGATACAGAGCTCACCTCAGTCTCTACCCGGGTTATGGAATTGGGCGGTCTGGTTGAGTCGCAAATTCGCCAAGCTATTTACGCGCTGTCCCAGTTCAACATGGAGGTGGCTGAGCAAGTGCTGGCCACCGAGGCGCGCGTCAATGCCATGGAACTGGACATCGACCGCGAGTTGTCCAGCATCATTGCCAGGCGGCAACCCACCGCGCGCGATTTGCGACTCTTGATTGCCATTTCTAAAACCACGGCCAATCTGGAACGTGTGGGTGACGAAGCCGAAAAAATCGCGCGGATGGTGCGCTCCATCATCAACAGCGGTGCGCCGCGTTCACTGCCGTCGCTTGAGCTTCGCGTGGCTGCAGATTTAGCATCTGCATTGCTGAACAAGGCCTTGAACGCCTTTGCGCGCTTGGACACCACAGCGGCCGTGTCCATCTTGAAAGAAGATGACTTGATCGATCAAGAGTTTGATGGCTTTGTGCGCAAGCTGATCACCTACATGATGGAAGACCCGCGCATGATTTCGCCCAGCCTGGACTTGCTGTTTTTGGCCAAAGCGATTGAGCGCATTGGCGATCACGCCAAAAATATTGCAGAGTTCATTATTTATGTCGTCAAAGGCGAGGACGTACGCCATTCCTCCATCGAACAGATTGAGTCGGTGGTGCGATGAAAAGCATGCCGGGCGTTCTCATCGTTGAAGACGAGCCTGCGATTGCCGAGTTGATCTCTGTCAACTTGCGCCATAACGGTTTCACACCCACTTGGGCCAGCGACAGCGCCAGCGCCCAACGTGAGCTTGACGCTGTGCTGCCAGACGTCATTTTGCTGGACTGGATGTTGCCGGGTGAAAGTGGTTTGTCATTGGCCAAGCGCTGGCGGGCGGATGCCCGAACCAAGGCAGTTCCTATCATCATGCTCACGGCACGTGGGGCTGAGGCAGACCGAATTGCGGGGCTCGATGCCGGGGCGGACGATTACATTGCCAAACCGTTTTCGACAAAAGAAATGCTGGCCAGAATCAGGGCAGTGCTTCGGCGGCGCGCGCCAGAGCAAGCGGGTGGGGTGGTGTCGATTGGTGGCCTGTCATTGGACGCTTCGACGCACCGGGTGACCTTCAATGGCGAGGGTTTAAAGCTGGGCCCCACCGAATTCAAATTGCTCCACTACCTGTTGACCCACGCCGAACGGGTTCACAGCCGCTCCCAATTGCTGGACAAAGTGTGGGGTGACCATGTGTTCATTGAAGAGCGCACCGTAGACGTGCACGTGAAACGGCTTCGCGAAGCTTTGGCGGGTGCCGGGGCCATGATTGAAACAGTGCGCGGCGCGGGCTACCGGGTCACCGCCAAACCTGCTCCTACGGTTGTCAAGCCCGTTGTGATGCAGTCCTTGCCAGTTGACTTGCCTCTGACTCAGGCGTGACTAAGGCGTGACTTAGGCGTGACTTAGGCGTGACTCGGTTTTGAAACAGGCTAGTCGCCGCTTTTCAAAGCTACCTCGCGCAGGCGAGGCCCAGCGACAGCCCGCAGTAGCCGCTGACGGTTCTGTGTAGTATCGCGGCATGTTCTTGCGCTATTTCTATTTTCTGTTGTCCCAATTGGGTGGGGCCGTGCTTGGCGCCTTGGTGGCAAAAGCCGCTGGGCCGGGTCATACTTGGATTGGAGTTGCCGCAGGTCTCTTGCTGTCTGGCAGTCTATGGATGTTGATTGATTCGCTTCGGGGTGCCCGGTTGCTAAATTGGCTCCGCGATGCCAGTGTCAGCAGTTCAACGCCACTTTTGGCGTTCAGCGGCGGGGCCTGGGGCGATGTTTACGACAGAGTGCGGCGGCAACTGCGCAATCGGGACGCCTCAATACAAGCCAGTAACGCCCGCCTGCAAGATTTTTTGGCGGCCTTGCAAGCATCACCCAACGGCGTCGTTTTGCTGGACTTTGAATCGCGTATCGAGTGGTTCAACCAGACAGCCGCTTCCCATTTCGGTTTTGAAGCCGACCGAGACTTGGCTCAGCACATCAGCAATCTGGTTCGTGACCCCAGTTTTGCAGCCTATGTTGCAGGCCGCAATTTTGAGCAAGACGTTGTCATGCGCGGTTCTAACGACTCAATGACCCGCCCAGTCAAAGTGGCGGTGCAGCTTTACCCTTACGGCGAAGGCCGTCTGTTGCTGTTGTCCAGAGACATCACCGCTTTGGAGCAAGCCGACGTGATGCGGCGCGATTTTGTCGCCAATGTTTCTCATGAAATTCGCACGCCTCTCACAGTGCTTGCGGGTTTTGTGGAGACTTTGCAGACCTTGCGTTTGACTAAAGGTGAGTGCCAACACTACCTGGGTCTGATGGCGCAGCAGTCGGAACGCATGCAGACTTTGGTGGTTGACTTGCTGATGCTGTCCCGACTTGAGGGCAGCCCACCCGTGAGCGCTGCGGATTGGACGCCCGTCCAGCGCCTGATGGACGAAGTGGGCGATGCAGTTCGGGGCTTGAGTTTTGTGCTCAAGGAAACGGGCGACATCGCCCATTCCCTTCAGTTTGAGGTTGAAGAAGGCGTCGAAATTGCGGGCAGTCAAAGTGAATTGACCAGCGCTATGACCAACTTGGCCTGCAACGCCGTGCGCCACACACCTGTTGGCGGTGCGATTCAGATCCATTGGAGCTTGCTGGCCGATGGCCGGGGCGAGTTCTCAGTGCGAGACACAGGCCCAGGCATTGCTGCAGAACATTTGCCGCGGCTGACTGAGCGTTTCTACCGGGTTGATCGCAGCCGCTCTCGTGAAACTGGGGGTACTGGCCTGGGCTTGGCCATTGTCAAGCATGTCGCCCAGCGCCATGGAGCTGAGTTGAGGATAGCCAGCACACCTGGGGTTGGTTCACGGTTTTCTATTGTTTTTCCGGCCAGCCGGTTGCGAAAGGCATCACTTCTGGGGCCTGAATCAGCCAGTTGAACCGACGGATTGGAACCTCAAAAAAACAATCAAGTCTGGCGCAGCTCTTGCCGTGTGACATAAGCCAGAATGAATGACAAGGACGCGGCAGTGATTCCCAGTGCCACAGTGCTTGCCAGCCAGAAAGCTGCCGCACTTTGCTGTGCTGGCCACGAAAACAGGCCCCGGTACGCCAGCAGATAACCGCCGCCCAAACCGCCGCCCCACAGCATCACGCAATAAACCGTCAAGGGTGCCACTACAACCCGAAAGCAACGCAAAAAGAACACGCAGCTGGCTTGCAAGGCGTCGAACAGGTGAAACACAACGACCCATCCCATCAAAGGCAGTGTCATGGCGATGACATCCGGGTTGGCCGAGTAGATTGAAATCAAGAAGCCACGTGTTGAGAAAATAAGAATACTCAAAGCAAGCGATGTACCAGCCACCATGAAAAAGCCCAAGCGAATGGCCTTCAGCGCGTGCTCCGTGTTGCCAGCCCCTCGCCAGTAGCTGACGCGCGCACTGGCCGCAATCGCAATTGACAAGGGAACCATGTACATCACCGCAGTCAGGTTCGACGCTATTTGATGACTGGCTGTGGCAGTAACGCCCAGACGTGCAATGAAGAGCGCCATCAAGGTGAATGAAGTGACCTCCACAAGAATACTCAAGCCCCCTGGAATACCAAGCCTTGCAAACTCAGCAATTTGCCCCCAGCGTGGCGCTTCCATGGCCTGCCAAATGCCCAAGGGACGGTACAAAGGGTGGCTGCGCAGCAGGCAAAGTGCAAGGCCAAGCAGAACGTAGTTCACGACCAAAGTTGCCCATGCGCAACCCACGGCACCCTGTGCTTCCAGGCCCCACCCGCCAAAAACGAACCAGACAGAAAGTGGAATTTTGACAAACAGTGCGCCGATCTGGAGCACTGTGACCAGAAGGGGCTTGCCCAATCCTTGGTTCAAGGTGCTGTACATGCGAAACAACAAGGCTGGAGGCAGGGCCATGGCCAGCACATTCAAATAGCTGGTGGCTTCGGCTTGAAGTTCCAGGGGCACCTGCGTCCACCGTAGTAGGGCACCGGGTGACAGCAAAAGGTACATGCCAAGAGCGATGATGATGCCGCACAGGTACAAGGCCTGGCGAAAGGATCGACCGATTTCTTTTCGTTGCCCAGCGCCGTGCAGTTCTGCCCACACGGGCAAAAGCGATTGCAACACCCCCATCAGGCCCACAAAAATGCTGATGTAGACGGAGGTCGCTATCGACAGGGTGGCCAATGCGGTGTCTGAGTAACGACCCGCCACAATCGTGTCAGTGACGCCAAACGCCATCACCGCCAGTTGCCCAACCAGCACTGTGCCAGCATGCCGCGAAATGAATTTCAGGTCAGACACAGGGCGTGACTTGGATTTGAAAGTGCAAGTTCAAGCACCCCTAAGGTTGTGTTCGGCGGTAAAGCAAAACGTCGTCGTCTCTGTCGGTGGGGCGGTAGCCAAAAAACTGCGGCGTCCATTGGGATGGCGTAACTACCTCGCCCAAGGTTTGGGTGGCGTCACGATCCACCAAAAGCCATAGGCAGTTCGCCTGCTTTTGTGCGGCTTTCAGGCTCAAACCACCATAGTGCTGAAAAGCGGCGATTTGCCCTCTGTCTAAACCGTGCGTTTCGACGCAATCGGGTTTTTTGATGACTTTGACAATACTTTGAGCCAAGGTGGTGTAGCCCCGTGCATAGTCCAGCAATGGCAACCACAAGGTCATTAAAAGCAACCAGCTAAGGGCAGCCCCACCTGCCGGCAAAACAAGACTCTTCCAGATCGCGGCGGGATGGCGCCCAATTCGCCATTTCACCAGCCAGCCCCAGGCTAGTGTGGCAGCCAAAGCCAGCAGAAATGGCGTGTAGGAAAAACTGTGAACGAACCCTGGCGCTAGCCGCTCAACGTTGAGCGCGGGTTGCGGTGGGACACCGGTCTGAAGGGCGATCCAGACCACCCAGATACAAATTGCACAACCTGTGAAAAAAAGGAGTGTGAACCAGTCAATCAGCGCAGAAAAACTTCGACCCAAAGTTGGCAACGCAAATGCAGCCAAAGCGGCCATGGCAGGCAGTGCCAGCAGCAAAGCACGGTCGCCGCCAGACGTCACCAAGGTACTGACCAACGTGATTGCCAAAAACATCAGGGGCACAGTCAAGTGACTTTGAACTCGCCCACTGAATATGGGGCGCAGTTGTCGGCGCCAGTGCCAAAGTGTCAACAAAACCAAGGGCCAGGCTGGCCATGTGAACCAAACCAGCAAGCGCCCAATACCCTGCCATTCGTTCAGGTTGGCCTCTGGCAAAGCAATCTGCCAGCGCCACAGACCGAGCATGCCAACGGCCACGGCAATCACCAAAGCGAGCGTGAAAATCTCAGCCGCGTAGCTGGAGCGTTTTGAGCCTTGGTTTGGAGGGTCTTGGCCTTCCTGAGTCTGATCCAGCCAATTGACCAACGCACCGCCTAACCCCAAGACCACGGCAAGTGACGGGGCCCCTGACAAGGCCAGACCCAGCAATGCCACGATGCCCGCAACGGTCGGCGCAAGCCTATGAAACGACAGGGCCGAAATGGCATAAAACCCCAGCGCTGTGAAGCAGAGTTGCGCGACCGCGGGGGTGACCTCATGGGACAACTGAGCCAGACCTAAACAAGCAATGAAGGCCAGTAAACCGCCATCTGCTACCGCGCGGGCGTAGTCTGGTGCCAAGGCTTCGCCGCCAAACGCAAAGGCAACAGGCTGTGCGGCTGGTCTGCGTGCGAGGTAATAGGTGCCATACCAGGTGGCAATGAGAGAAAAGGCAAGCATGACCATGAACGGTATTCGTGCCGCAAAGTCCGGCGCAACCCAAGCCGATGCAATTTGTATGGCCCAAGCGCCTAGCCAATACGGCAACAGCGCGTCCACTGTGGGCGCAAGCCCTGACAATTGGGGTGCAAACCAATCGGTTTGACCACCCGCCAATGCCGCCATGTAACCAAAAGCTGTCATGTCGGCACTTTTCCAGGGCTCGCGCCCGATGAACCCGGGCAACACGTAGGCAAGGCAAAACAGCCACAAGGCAACCCTAGGCAAGCGGCGCACAGCGCCTTGGGCAACGATTGCGGGTGTGGGCAGGTTCACGCGCGACGCAGAGTGGGGGAGTGGATCAAAAGAACTTCAGGGTGCAAACAAACGATTTGGCGGCGACTCAAATGAGGAGACTGCTTGACGGCAGGCAAAAATACAAAAGGGCAGCCCGGTAATCCGGCTGCCCTTGGAGATCGCCATTGCTGGCGAACAGGCCGCGTGGAGCGACCGTCTGACCAATGTCTTACTTGGCAGCAGTTTTTCCGAAACGGTTGCGGAATCTTTCAACACGGCCACCCATGTTGTCCACAGATTTTTGTGTACCGGTGTAGAAAGGATGTGATTCGCTGGACGTGTCGAGCTTGTACAGAGGAAGTTCGCGACCATCTTCCATTTTGATCATTTCTTTCGCGTTGGCGCAAGAACGGGTCACAAATTTGAAATTGTTGGAGAGGTCAACAAAGCAAACCTCGCGGTAATTGGGGTGAATGCCTGCTTTCATGGTCTCGTCCTTAATCTCTTGGTGTTTCAGATGCGCCAGCCGTACCAGACGATTCTGGTGTACTTATCGCGTTAGCCTTCCATTATATAACGAATTACTGACTCTTGACCGCTCTAACATGAGCGCAGATTAACCGCCGCGTCTCATTTGCTCGAAGAATTCGATATTGCTTTTGGTGCCTTTCATTTGCTTCAATACCAGTTCCATGGCATCAATCTCGTCCATGTTGTACAGAAATTGACGCAATATGCGGGTCTTTTGCAAAACTTCAGGTTGAAGCAGCAATTCTTCGCGGCGGGTACCGCTGCGGTTCAGCTGAATCGACGGGAACACCCGTTTTTCGTACAAACGGCGATCCAGATGAATCTCTGAATTGCCCGTTCCCTTGAATTCCTCAAAAATCACTTCGTCCATGCGGCTGCCTGTGTCGACCAGGGCGGTCGCGATGATGGTGAGTGAGCCACCTTCCTCCACATTTCGAGCCGCACCTAAAAAGCGCTTGGGCCGTTGCAGGGCGTTCGAATCGACGCCGCCCGTCAGCACCTTGCCCGACGAAGGCACCACATTGTTGTAAGCGCGAGCCAGCCGGGTGATGGAGTCCAGCAAAATGACCACATCCTTCTTCAGCTCAACCAGGCGTTTGGCGCGTTCAATCACCATTTCGGCCACATGCACGTGTCGAGCAGCTGGTTCGTCGAAGGTCGAAGCAATCACTTCGCCCTTGACTGTGCGTTGCATCTCAGTCACCTCTTCAGGGCGCTCGTCGATCAGCAGGACCATCAGGTAACTGTCGGGGTAATTGGCAGAAATGGCGTGGGCGATGTGCTGCATCATCACCGTTTTTCCACTTTTGGGCTGAGCCACAATCAGGGCGCGCTGGCCCTTGCCGATGGGCGCAATGATGTCAATCACACGCCCAGTGATGTTCTCGTCGCCCTTAATGTCGCGCTCAAGTTTCATCTGTTCTTTGGGGAACAGAGGCGTCAAGTTCTCAAACATCACTTTGTGTTTGTTTTCTTCAGGGCCACCACCGTTGACCCGGTCGAGCTTGTTCAAGGCAAAGTAGCGTTCGCCGTCTTTGGGTGTGCGCACCTCGCCTTCGATCATGTCGCCGGTGTGCAAATTAAAGCGACGAACCTGGCTCGGGCTGATGTAGATGTCGTCAGTGCTGGCGGTGTAGCTCGTGTCCGGGCTGCGCAAAAAGCCAAAACCGTCGGGCAATATCTCCAACACGCCGTCCGCAATGATCTGCTCACCTGTACGGGCACGCTTTTTGATGATTGCGAACATCAGCTCCTGCTTGCGCATGCGGCCGGTGTTTTCAATTTCAAGTTCTTCCGCCTGTTTGAGGACTTCCGAGACGTGCAGTGCCTTGAGTTCGTTTAAATGCATGGAGTGAACCCTCTAGGGGTGTTGAATGCGAATTTCACAGAAAAATTCAGACAGAGAAATGAAGACCGAGAATGAAAAGCGAATACCAGGAGAAAAGCAAAAATTTGGGGGGTTTTGTCAGTCGGAAGGACTGGGTGCCACGACTAAATTTTCAGCCGGAGGCTCGAACCGATTCTGGGTATGAATCAGTGAACTTGGCGGATTATGACAGGAAAATAAGCGGCCTTGGTGCAACGCCAAGGCTCGCCCGGATCATTGAGCTTAGTGCGAGGCTTGGGCTATCGGGTCAGCGAGTTGCTGGTCGATGAACGCGGTCATTTGAGCTTTGCTCATGGCGCCCACTTTGGTGGCGGCCAACTGGCCACCTTTGAAAAGCATCAGCGTCGGAATGCCACGGATTCCAAATTTAGCTGGAATGTCGCGGTTTTCATCAACATTCATCTTCGCAATGCTGAGTTTGCCGGCATAGGTCGTCGACAATTCGTCGAGGATTGGCGCAATCATCTTGCAAGGGCCACACCATTCGGCCCAGTAATCAACCAGCACGGGCTGCTTGCTTTGAAGCACGTCGGCCTCGAAGCTGACATCTGAGACATGTTTGATGAGTTCGCTTGCCATGCTGGATTCCTTTGGAGGTAGAGGGAATGGATATCGGTAACAGTAAAGTGGGGAAATTGTGACAGAAACCAAGGTGCATCACCGAGGGAGCAAAGGCTATGGTTGAAATAGCAAAAAAGCATCATGCCTTACTGGCATGGCGCGAAGCGATCTCCCGCATACAGCTTGAAGTCGCCCGATTTGGGGCGCATCCATCTCGGACAGTCGTGCTTGTGCCCTACGCGCAGTTGATGACGGAAGCCAAAGCCGCCTGGAAAGAGCATGCGAAAAATCAGGCAGCGGCCCACTTTTTGCCTCGGTTTGAAACCACCCAAAACTGGACTTTGAGCCTGGGCACCTATTCCCCCGCGCCACATGACCTGCGCCTGGACGCCGCAATAGACGTGTTGACGGCTGCCAAACTTTTGGCTGGAGCGGGTTTGACTGAGTATGCAAAACTGATGGCACCGCGCCTGATGGAGGCCGCTTGGGATTTGGCCAAAGTGGTTGCTGCCGTGCCGCCCGATGGGCGAACCGCCTGGGCATTGCAAGCTGCCAAAACACTCAGTGCGGGGTTTGATTCGAGTTTTGACGGTGATGCTGAGGTTCTGGCAATTGAAGGCGCAATCGGGCGCATTGCGTTGGCATGGGCTGCCAACTCTGGCTATGTCACTGACAGACTGTTCGCGCAGACGCCCGACTTGTTGGTTGTGCTTGAGGGCTTTTTGGTTGAGCCATTGGCAATTGCTTTGAAAACTGGGCTAGGCGAGCGTGGTATTGGGTTCGCATTTGAGCCTGATTGTGCAAATGTTACCCGTGGGGATGGCGCTGGCCTAGCCGTCCATCAGCTCGCTGACCCTGAGGAAGAGGCTCAAATGGCCGCCGCTTGCGTCTTGAATCACTTGAACGACGGCCGCACCCCGGTAGGTTTGGTTGCGGTTGATCGTCTGTTGACCCGGCGGATCCGAGCCATGCTGGGCGAGCAAGGCGTTTCTGTGCGCGACGAGACGGGATGGAGGCTGTCCACGACCCGGGCGGCGGCCACGGTCATGGCGTTGTTGCGTGCCTGCCTGCGCGGTGCGTCGTCGGACCAGGTGCTGGACTGGCTCAAAAGTGCTCCAACTTTTGCAGGAAACGCTCTGTTGGACATTGAATTGGCGCTTCGTCAAACTGCGCTACGCAACTGGCACGAATTTGGAACACGCAATACTGACAGGTTCGATACAGACAGTTCGAACGCTGAACTCGCCGCCCATGTCGCTCTGGCAGAGTTGGTCAAACAGGTTGACTCCTTGCGGGCCAAATTGGCCATTGAGCGGTCGCTGAGCCAATGGACTTGCGACCTTCGCGAAGCATTGCAGAGCGCGGGACATTGGGCGCTTTTGAGTCAGGACAATGCAGGCCAAGCTGTGTTGAAGGCCTTGCGCCAGAGTGACGGTGCGCAAGAATTTGAGGTGTTTTCAGGTGCCATCACCGCTGATGACTTCATTGACTGGGTGACACACACGCTGGAAGCTGCCAGCTTCAACCCAACCCATCCGGATACTCACCAAGTTGTCATTTTGCCGTTGAGTCAGCTTTTGGGGCGCGACTTGCCGGCTGTCGTCTTGCCCGGGTGCGATGAACAGAACTTGACTCTGGCCCCCCAGGTGACAGGGTCTTGGACTCGCAAACAGCGTGAAGCTTTGGGTCTGGCGTCTCCTGAGGAACTCGCCAACGTCACGCGAAAGGCTTGGCGCTACGCTTTGAAGTCGCCGCAGCTTGACCTGCTTTACCGTGCAAGTGAAGGCGGCGAGCGCGCCATGCCGAGCCCATTGCTTCAATTGTTTTTGCTTCAATCGAGTGTTCCCCCTGCGACGGACGCCCGAATTCGCCGCGACCTGGACTTCAAGCCAATGTCCATGCCGCGCCCCAATGGAATGGACTTGCCGCTTGCCCGCCTGTCGTCCAGTGCCTACGAGGACATGCGGCGCTGCCCCTACCGGTTTTTCGCGCTGCGCCAGCTTAAATTGGCGGAAACACAGGAACTCGAAACTGACTTGAGCAAGCGAGACTTCGGCAACTGGATGCACGGAACCCTGAAGCGCTTCCAGGATACATTGCGGACGCGACCCTTGGCAGACTTCGTTCAGCGACAGAAATTGATGGACGTTGCGGCGGACCAGTCTTTGCTGGAGCTTGCGTTTTCAAAGGCTGAATTTCTGCCCTTCACCGCGGGCTGGCCGCGCTTGCGGGATGGCTATTTGCGGTGGCTCGCCGGTCACGAGGCAAATGGAACCCACTACAGCCAAGGCGAAGTCTGGCAGGAACTTGCACTGGGTGAGTTGACCTTGATCGGCAAAATTGACCGGATCGACCGTTTGCCTGACGGTACGGCGATGGTGATTGATTACAAAACCGAGAGCGCGACGATGACGGCCAAACGCGTCAAAGACGACGCAGAAGACACCCAACTTGCCTTTTATGCTGCGCTGTTAAGTGACGACACCTTGGCGGGCGCCTATGTGAATGTCGGCGAAAAGGAAATCACTAAAACCTATGATCAGCCTGACATTGTGAGCCAGCGTGACCAGCTGATTGAAGGAATTTTGAGCGACATGAGCCGCCTCAACCAGGGCGCTTCGCTGCCAGCCATGGGCGAGGGAAGCGCCTGCGATTTTTGCGCCGCACGCGGCTTGTGCCGCAAAGACTTCTGGACGCCGGCATGACTAATTGGGTGACTGACCAGGCGGTGGCCTATCGGCAAAACGGGCATGCCGTGAGTGCCGAGAACTTTTACGCCATTGCCTGTGAACCCAGGCGCAATGTGGCCATTGAAGCCTGCGCTGGCGCGGGTAAAACCTGGATGCTGGTGTCGCGCATTGTGCGTGCGTTGCTGGCTGGGTTGGACCCAGTCGCTGGCATAGACAAATTGTCTGCGGATGAGATTTTGGCAATCACCTTCACCAAGCGTTCGGCGGGTGAAATGCGTGAACGACTGAATGAATGGTTGGAAGCGTTTGCAAAAGCAGACCAGGCAAGCTTGCTGGAGGAATTGCGGATTCGCGGTGTGGCCATTCCAGGCGATCTAATCAATCAGGCACGGCTGACCACTACTTTGGCAACTTTGTTTGTAAACATTTTGGCGGGAGGGCGGCAGGTGCAAATTCGCACCTTTCACAGCTGGTTTGCTGCGCTGTTGCGCAGCGCACCCATTGCCGTTTTGCAGCAACTTGGTTTGCCGCAAGTCTACGAATTGCTTGAGGACGACAAAGGTGCCAAAGAGCAGGTTTGGCGCCCCTTTTACAGGTCGCTCGTCGGCAATGCCGATCTGTTGGCTGATTTCACCGATCTGGTGCACGAGCATGGGCGGTTTCAGGCGGACAAAGCCTTGCGAGGCGCGTTGGACAAGCGGGCCGAGTTTGACTTGGCTGACGAACGGGGCGTGGTGGAGCGTTCCGTCGCGCATTTTTCAAAACAGTTCCCTGAGTTTGCAGGTTTTGCAAAGGTGGACGACTGGCTATTGGCCGACGGTTCCCGGTGGAAAATACTGCAAGCTGCGGCCATCGCATTGGGGCAAGCCAAGGCAGTCACTTATTCTGCCAAGGGTCAGGAACTTGAAATGGCTCTCACGGCCAAAGATTTGGACGGCGCATTTGCAGCGTTGTTGACCAAAGACGGAGCAGCCCGAAAGTTTGGCGAAAAAATTGTGAATTTGGCTCATGTGCGAGCCGCCCAGGACTTGGTGCTGCGGCTGATGGCAGGCCGTCGCCAGCACACCGCGTGGTTGCACCAGCAACGTATGGCTCGGCTGACTCGCGCCTTGATTGCCGAGTATGGGCGAGTCAAACGGTCCAGGGGCTGGGTCGACATGAACGATGTGGAGCGCGCGGCTCGGGTCATGCTGGGCGATCCGGTGTTGTCGGGCTGGGTGCAAGTGCGTCTGGATGCCCGGATTCGCCATTTGCTGATTGACGAATTTCAGGACACCAATCCTTTGCAATGGCAGGCGCTGTCAGCCTGGCTTGGCAGTTACGCAGGCAGCGGAGCGGGGTCTGCACCCAGTGTGTTTTTGGTAGGCGACCCGAAGCAAAGTATCTACCGTTTTCGCCGGGCCGAGCCGCAGGTGTTCAAAGCTGCGCAGACCTTTGTTCAAAGTGGTTTGAATGGCGCATTGCTGGAGTGCGACCACACCAGGCGCAACGCCCGCCAGGTGATTGCTACGGTGAATGCCGTGATGGTGCAGGCGCAGCAGTCCGGTGAGTTTGAGGGGTTTCGTGAACACACCACAAGCGCCTCTGAAGTGGGTTGCGTTTGCAAGCTGCCGCCCATCCCGCGCGACGCGGTGGGCGCTGGTGGGCGAGCGGATTTGCAGGCAGGCGAATGGCGGGACAGCCTGACGCAGCCCCAAAAAGTGCCCGAAGAGACGCTGCGCACACTGGAAGCCCGCCAAGCTGCACAATGGATCGCCTTGCAAATTGGCAATGGATGCCTGCCGCAAGAAGTCATGGTGTTGGCACGCCAGCGTGCCAGCTTGGCACCCATGAAGGACGAATTGCAAAAGTTGGGCATTGCCGCGCAAATTGGTGAAAAAACCGCACTTTACGATTGCTGTGAAGTGCAGGACTTGGTGGCTCTGTTGGATGTGCTGGTGTCGCCGCAACATGACCTGTCCTTGGCGCGGGTTCTGAAGTCCCCTCTGTTTGACCTGGACGATCAGGCCTTGGTTCAATTGGCGGTGCGTCAGCGGGTGCAAGCGGCCCCCTGGTTTGACTTGCTGGGTCAACTGCCCCAATTGGATGCACTTGCGCCCGCCAAGCCCTATGCCCAAAGCGGTGACGTACCGCGCAGCCTGTCGCAAACTCTTAAGCGCTGGCAAGTTTGGGTTGACCAACTTCCTCCACACGATGCCTTGCAGGCCATCTTTGATGATGGTGATGTGTTGGCTCGTTACGCAGTGCGCACCAACGCAGCGCAACGCGACGCCGTGCTGTCTAACCTGCGCACGGTGCTGGCGGTGTCGCTGCAGTTGAACGGTGGCCGATTTTCGACCCCTTACGGCTTGGTTCGAGCGCTGAAATCTGCCGATGTAAAGGCACCCCCAGCCGTGGTTGCGACCGCGGTCAGGCTACTCACAGTGCATGGCGCGAAAGGCCTGGAAGCTGATGCCGTGTTGCTATTGGACACCGATGCCAATGAGCGCAACGCGGACTCGATGGGTGTTTTGGTCGATTGGCCCGGTGAATGTGCCGAGCCCGTCAAGTTTGCGTTTTTGGTGAGTGAAAACGATCCACCTGCCTGCGCAATAGACGAGTTGGCGTGTGAAATCGCTCAGCGCCAGCGCGAAGAAATCAACGCGCTTTATGTCGCCATGACCCGGGCGCGCAAGACCTTGGCAATTTCCAGTATTGAGCCATCGCGGCCCAGCGGTCGCAGCTGGTGGGCGCGCGTGACTGCAGTGGAATGGGTCGGGGCGGCGCAAATGCACAGCGGTAGCGTCAGTGCGAGTGCGGGTGCGAGTACCAGTACCAGTACCAGTGCCAATGCTAGCCAACTTATCTATCCGCCTGTCCAAACTGTGTCGGCTTCAATAGAGGCTAGCAACCCAATAGCCTTTCAGTTGCAGGTTTTGCCTGCCTTGCGGGTGAAGGCGCAAGGCCTCGCTGTGGCGCAGGGGCCGCGTCAAACGGGCAGTGCGTTTCAAGAATCGCCCGACCCGATTGATTCATTGACAGCACGCCAGGGGCAGGCCATGCACAAACTGCTGGAGTGGGGCGAGTTGAATGCGCCTAACCTGATGGCTGTGCAGCGCGAATACGACCTGGACACAGAGCAAGTGCAGGTCGCGCTGGACATGGCGAATCGAATCTTGACGGGAGCTGGTGCCTGGTGTTGGCAAAGTGACGTATTGAACTGGCAGGGCAACGAAGTTGAACTGATAGCGGGAGGCGAAACGCTGCGGCTGGACCGGTTGGTGCAGCGCAAAGACAGCCTGGATTGGTGGGTGCTGGATTACAAATCTAACGCGCGGCCTCAGCAAGATTCGACAATGGTTGCCCAATTGACACGCTACCGTGATGCGGTGCAATCGATTTACCCGCAGCAGCTTGTGAAAGCCGCTTTTTTGACGGGAAACGGCGGCTTTGTTGTGCTATAATAATTATAGCAAACTATGTATATTATTCGAGAGCTAGAGGCTTATTTTATTCATAATTTGTCTTTTGAGCCTACTTTGCGGCAACTTCATATCACCGGTGATATGAAGTCTTGCCATAACTCGATAACCCGATAACCTGAACTTCAATGACTCATCGTGTTTTACCTGTGGCCGTGATCGGCGCTGGCCCTGCTGGATTGATGGCTGCGGACATCATTTCGGCGGCGGGCCATTCGGTCGTCGTGCTGGACGCCATGCCCTCGGTGGGGCGCAAATTTCTGTTGGCCGGCAAGGGCGGCTTGAACCTGACCCACGCCGAGCCGTCAGACCAATTTTTAACCCGTTTTGGCAAAGGCAGAACTATGGTGGCACCCTGGCTGGCAGACTTTGGAAGGGCGCAAATCTGCGCCTGGACAAGCTCATTGGGGATCGACACTTTTGTGGGCACCTCGGGCCGGGTCTTTCCCACGGACATGAAGGCAGCGCCTCTGTTGCGGGCATGGTTGCATCGCCTGCGCATCCGTGGGGCTGGCGCTCAGACTACCCAGCAAAGCAACCAAGGCAGCGTCACGTTCAAGATGCGCCATCGCTGGACAGGATGGTCAGCGCAAGGACATTTGCAGTTTGACACGCCTTCAGGCCCGCAAGAATTGCAAGCCGCGGCGACCGTGCTGGCTTTGGGTGGGGCCAGTTGGTCGCGTTTAGGGTCTAACGGCGCATGGGTGCCCTTGTTGACTGAGCGTGCGGTCGATGTAGCCCCACTGCAACCGGCGAACTGCGGGTTCAACATCGCGAACGGATGGAGCAACCACTTTGCCAGTCGGTATGCAGGGCAGCCCTTTAAGTCGGTTGCAATTGAATGCGATGGGTTGCCTCAACCCACCTCGGATGCTGCGGAATTACCCGGTTTCGTGCGCAAGGGCGAATTTGTCGCCACGGCAACCGGCGTGGAAGGCAGCCTGATTTATGCCGCGTCCAGTTTGCTTCGAGACGCGATTGCCAGCCAAGGACAGGCCACGTTTTACCTCGACTTATTGCCTGATCGTTCAATTGAGCGCGTGCTGGCCGAGGTGTCGCACCCGCGCGGTTCACGCTCGTTGTCCAGCCACCTCAAAAGCCGTCTGGGCCTTGACGGCATCAAAAGTGCAATTCTTCACGAGCTGGTCTCCAAGGCGGATATAGCGCAACCCGACAAGTTGGCGGCAGCCATCAAGCGCCTTCCCATGACCGTCACCTCAGCCCGACCAATTGACGAAGCGATCAGCAGCGCGGGCGGGGTCGCGCTGAACAGCTTGAATGGGCAACTGATGCTCAATCAGCTGCCTGGCGTGTTTTGTGCGGGCGAAATGCTCGATTGGGAAGCACCCACGGGCGGTTATTTGATCAGCGCCTGCTTAGCCAGTGGGCGTTGGGCAGGGCTCGGGGTTGTAGACTACCTGAACTAGCCTATTTGAGAAGGTTTCCGTCAGTCACAACCACGGTTTGAGCCAGCCCAGTCCAGCAGAGGTTCCACCGGGTTGCCCACCCAATTTAGGGCGGTACTCGCAACCAATCCAGCCATCCCAAGCACAAGATCGGGCGGTTTCGTCAATCACGTTGAAAAGGTAGCGGTAGTTGACCTCGCCCAAATCGGGCTCATGGCGTTCCGGCACGCCTGCAATCTGAAAATGCCCGACTCTGCCTGTGGGCAGGTAGAGGCGAATTTTGCTGGCCACGTCGCCTTCAACAATCTGGCAGTGGTACAAGTCCATTTGCACTTTCAAGTTGGCTGCGCCCACAGCCTGAATGATGTCATGGGCGTGGTCTTGCCGATTCAAGAAGAAGCGCGGAACGTCGCGCGTGTTGATGGGTTCAATCAACACGTCGCGGCCCTCTTTGGCCGCCTCGGACGCTGCCCAGCGCAGGTTGTCGATGTAAGTGGCCTGCAGATCGGCCCGCTCTAGGCCTGCTGGCACCAAGCCGGCCATCAGGTGAACGCGCGGACAGTCCAGCGCCTGCGCGTAATCGAGTGCCAGGCCTACACCGTGGCGAAATTCTGTCTGGCGGGCAGGCAGGCAGGCCGTGCCGCGTTGCCCTCCCTCCCAAGCGCTGGCATGGCCCTCGCGGTTCAACCCGCCGGGCGGCATGTTGAACAGCACTTGTTGCAAGCCATTGGTTTTAAGCCGTATTGCAATTTCAGCTTTGTCCCATGCGTAAGGAAACAAAAATTCAACAGCCTTGAAACCGTCTTTCGCAGCCGCGTCAAAACGATCCAAAAAAGGCAGCTCAGGGTACATCATTGACAGATTGGCAGCAAAATTTGGCATGGGCGCGAGGACTTTGAAATTAAGAGTGAAAGACTGAGAATGATTCTAAAAAAAACCAGCAAGGCTTACCAAAAATACTTACCAACGCGCGCCAAAAACTTGGCGCAGTTCATCAATTTGCAAATTGTCTAAAGGCAAGGGCTGAGAGTTCGACAAAATGACCAACTTCGCTGTTTCTTCCAACTCTTCCAAAACAGCCATGGCCCGCGCTGGTGAATCGTGCCAAACGTTGGGGCCCAAGCGCTGCAGCATCACGGCGCGAATCGGTGTACCAAGTTTGCCGTAGCTGTCGATGGCTTCTGCCACGCGGGTGGCGGCATTTGGGCTACCAGGTCGGTGGTAAGCGATCAAGGGCACGTGGCCCACTTTCATCACGAAGTACGGCGTGACGGCGGGCAACAGCTCGTCTGCCGCACACCGCAAACTCAGGGCCACGCAGTGGGTGCTGTGGGTGTGGATGATGCAACTTGTGTTGGTGTCAAACACGCGGCTTGCCGCATAGATGTGCCGGTGAAGTGCCAGGGTCTTGCTCGCTGGGGCGCCGCTGATTTGCACCCCATCATGGTCTAGTTTGGCCAGGTGTTCGGGCTGCAGATCGCCCAGGCATGCGTCGGTCGGTGTGATCATAAAACCACTTTCGAGGCGAACGCTGATGTTGCCAGCGGTCGCGTGCACGTAGCCCCGGTCAAACAGGCTTTTGCCAATACGGCATATGTCATCGCGAGTTTGCGTTTCGGTCATCACATCAATCTAAGCGCTTTGAAAGGCTTTGGTGAAAAAATCAGGACTGCCAAAATTGCCGGACTTTAGCGCCAAGTGCAAGTGCACTGGCTCTTGGCCATCGACCCCAGATTTTGCATGGCACCAGGGAACGCCAGGGTCAATCTGCACGCCAATTTGCATTTGGCTGATGCCTAAGGCCAGCACACAGGCGCCTGAGGTTTCGCCACCCGCCACAATCAGTTGGCGCACACCCAGGCGCACCAAGCCCTTGGTAATATCGCCCAAAGTGCGCTCCATCAGGGTGCCTGCCGCTGCTGCGCCCAATTGTGCTTGGACAGCCCTGACAGAGGCTGGGGTTGCAGTCGAATAGATCAAAACAGGACCGCTTTGAAGTTTTGAACTGGCCCAGTCCAAAGCGCTTGTCGCCGGATTCTGTTGAGCCGATACATCGGCTGCGACCGCCAGGGGATCAAGCGCAAGGGCTTGCCCGCCTTGATTGATGAAGGCGGCCACTTGGGCCTGTGTCGCAACCGAGCAGCTGCCAGAGACAATAGCTTGGCTACCTGTGGCCGCTGGCAGCAGGCTGGCACTGGTTTGCAGGTGAATCGCAAAGTTTTGTGGCAAGCCGATGGCCACGCCCGACCCTGCCGTGACCAGAGGCATATGTTTTAACGCCTTGCCCAGTGTCATCAGATCCTGGTTTGACAGGGCGTCCACCACTGCCATCGCCACACCATTAGCTCTGAGTTGGTCAATATGTTCTTCAATAGCTTGGGCGCCCTTGTCCACCACATTGTGGGGAATCAGCCCGACTTTACGACGAGTCTGGGCCTGCAAAACACGCACTAAATTGGCGTCGCGCATAGGGGTCAACGGGTGGTCTTGCATGCCGCTTTCGCTCAGTAGCACGTCGCCTACAAACAAGTGCCCTTTGAACACCGTTCGACCATTGTCTGGAAACGCAGGGGTGGCAATGGTGAAATCAGTTTGCAGTGCGTCCATCAGCGCGTCGGTCACGGGGCCAATGTTGCCCTTGGGGGTGCTGTCAAAAGTGGAGCAGTATTTGAAGTAAATTTGAGTCGCCCCTTGCGCCTGCAGCCATGCAAGTGCTTGCAAAGACT
Organism: Rhodoferax sp.; assembly: GCA_031386665.1. Lineage (GTDB taxonomy): Bacteria > Pseudomonadota > Gammaproteobacteria > Burkholderiales > Burkholderiaceae_C > JANYCG01. The sequence goes on from JANNCN010000124.1 coordinate 96,914, forward strand.
GTGCCACCGCGTCAGCCGGTGCCACAGTGCGCGACTTCAGTGCCACCACCACAGCGTCGGCCTGCAAGCTGATGGGTTCCATTGGGACACCAATGGTTTGGATCACCCGCATGCCTGCCCGCACCAGGTTGTTGGCCAGGTCAGTCGCACCCGTGAAGTCGTCAGCAATGCAACCCAGCAAAATCTTGGTCACGGTTTTGAAGGCAAGTCAATGCCCGGGAAAATCTTGATGACCGCGCTGTCGTCTTCAGTACCATGGCCTGCGGTTGATGCCTGCATGAACATTTGGTGCGCTGTGCTCGACAAGGGCAGCGGGAAGTTGCTGGCCCGCGCCATGTCAAGGACCAAACCCAGGTCTTTAACAAAAATATTCACCGCCGACAGTGGCGTGTAGTCGGCGGCTAAAACATGGGGCATGCGGTTCTCAAACATCCAGCTGTTGCCAGCACTGTGGGTGATCACGTCGTAAAGCGCCGTTGGGTCAACGCCTTCGCGAAGTCCCAGTGCCATGGCCTCAGCGGCTGCGGCAATGTGAACACCTGCAAGCAATTGGTTAATGATTTTTACTTTGCTGGCAGCACCTGCGCTGTCGCCTAGCTTGTAAACCTTGGCGGCCATCAGGTTCAGGGCGAATTCGGCCTTGGCGTAAGCGGCTGGAGTGCCTGCGGTCATCATGGTCATTTGGCCTGTGGCCGCTTTGGCAGCACCGCCTGAAATTGGCGCGTCGATGTACAAAATTCCCAGTGTTGCCAGACGCGACTCTAACGCGATGGACCATTTGGGATCGACCGTGGAGCACATCACAAACACGCTGCCAGGCTTCAAAGTGGCAGCGCATCCTAGGGGGCCAAACAGCACGGTCTCGGTTTGAGCGGCATTGACCACGACGCTGATCAAAATGTCGCATTGGCTGCCTAGGGCGGCAGGAGAATCGCAGGCTGTTCCACCCTCTTTTGCAAAGGCTTCCGCAACGCCGGGTCTGGCGTCATGCACAAAAGGGGCGTGGCCTGCACGGCGCAACGAGTGGGCCATTCCCAGGCCCATGGCACCCAGTCCAATCAGTCCGATCTGGCTAAATTTTTCAAGCATTCAGTCTCCATTGGTTAATTTTTATTTGATACGTAGCCGCGGCTTGGGCGCAACCAGGTCACCAACTGCTGGGCCACCGCAGGGCTGCTCAACAAAGCCATATGACTGGTTCGGTGAACAATCTGCTGCGATGTTTTGGCAAACGCCAGTGTTCTCGCAGCCTCATCATGCTGACCCAACGCGCTGGCCAGCGGGACGAGCCCATCGCCAATCAAACGGTCGGCAAGTGGGCTTCGTTGTCCCGCCAAAGTGGCAGCCACCGTGAAGCAGTTGATGTGGGCCGGCAAGGGCAGGGCGATGCGACTGTCTGGTTTGCTGCGAAAACGGTCATGCCCCACCCAGTCTTCATCGGCGACGTGGCCATACCGCAAGTCGGTGATTCCTGCACTGCGCAATTGCCCCAATTTGGCAAAGGGGCGCGAAAAGGGAGTGCTGCCCAAGATCACGTCAATCCAATTGCCCGCCCGCTCCAGGGGCGCCCCATGGTGCGGCGTGCCCAAAAACGCGATATTTTTCAGGTGCTTGGGCCAAGTCAGGGTTGGGTCAATTGCGCAATTCATGGCGCTGCGAATCACCAAACCGCCCATGCTGTGCACGACGACACTCAGCTCTTCAATAGGTATTGGCCAGTGCTTCATCAACTCTTCCAGCTGCCCGCACAGCAGACGTCCATTTTGGGAGGTGTGCAGGCCGGTGTTGTAGCGAAGGTAGATGGGCGTGTAGCCAAGCTCGTCGGCAAGCCATTGGCCGTGGTTGTGGGTTAAGGGCGGTTCTGTAGTCGTCTTGCTCTGGGTGCTGATGTTCCACTGAAGGTCGTTCATGCACAAGCCATGAATCAACAGCAAAACTTTGTCTGTGACAGGTGGCACCAACCCGGTTTGATCGGTCTGCACTGCAAAAGGCCTTGGTAGTCGAAAATTCAGGGCACGCCCTGCCCACCTGAATGTCATGGGCGTGGCCAGTGAGCTTTGACTTGCGTCCAGCTGGTCGCCAAGCACGCCATTCAGCGCGGCCAAGACAGCTTCGCGTTGAGGTGTTTCAGGGGCGGCTTGGTCCGCAGCTTCAAACAGCGATTGCAGCTGAGTCAACGCCAAGTCAGCCCCTTTGCCGACCAAGTGCGTCACGCCCCGCACGGTTTTGTAGATCAAGCCCGTCAATCCACCTGTTTGACCCGCCACTGCACCGCCTGAGGCACCCAGCGTGCCCCAAACTGATTGGTGCACGCCTTCGACCATGCTTGTGACGCCCAGGGTGGCACTGGTTGCAAGCTTTGCAATGGCAGCAAGGTCTGACCCACGCAAGTGCTTCAGGGGTTTGCTTGAGGGTTGTGTTGGGCGGTTCATGATTGGCCTCAAAAGGAATGATGGCAATCTGGGAGAAAGGAGCGAGGTCGGGTTCAATGCATTGGCAAAAATGCCGTTGCCTCGACCTCGATCAGCACCGCGTCGCTGGGCAACATGCGGCTGACTTCTACAACTGTACTGACCACGAGTTCTGGCAAAAAAAGACCACGCACCCGGTTGTAGACAGGGTAATGGCGCAGGTCACGAAAGTACTGGGTCAGTTTGAAGACATCCTTCATTTCGCCGCCTTCAGAGATGACCAGTTCACGAATTCGGTTCAGCACAAACCAACTTTGCGCAACGGCGGGTGCTTCAAAAATATCGACACTCAATTGGCCTGTGACATAACCCAGTGGTTTCAATTGCGCGATAGCGTTGGGAGGCAGCTGGTCAAAGCTGGTTACGACTTGGCGGGAAGCCGCGTCAACTGCGATCACACCACTCATGTACAACAAGTTGCCGACCCGTTTTGAGGCCAGGTAATTGGCCATGGGTGCGCCCACAGAACCGGTTTTGCTTTTGCCAGTGGCCATTGCTACATCACTTTCAATGATTGTTGGACCCTTGCAATGAACTTCGCGCAGTCAGCCGCGCTGACGTTGTTCATGTTGTGCAATTGCAGCCAGGTGGTTTTACAGTTTTTGGCCATCAGGGCCCGCAGCCCCCGCGTGAACAGTTTGCGCGCGGGGTCGCCAATCACCTTCAACCACCACCAGGGTGAGCCACCGTGAGTAATCACCGTCAGCCGCAGAATATGACGCAAGCCCGGCACTGCTACTGCCCCTTTTTCAGGCGGCGGCAAAAATGCCACGCCGGGCAGCCACACCCGCTCCAGCCAGCCTTTCAACATCGCGGGAGGGCCATAAAACCAGATTGGAAATACGAAGATCAAATGCTCTGCCCACTTCAGTGCATCGGTGTGCGCTTGAACGCGCACTTCGATCAAACCGGAGTTGTTCAGGTACGCCAAGCGCTCCTCGAGAGTCATGATGGGCTGAAAGTTCTCCGCATACAAGTCAAAGCAGCGAAGCTCGTCACCGCGAGCCTTGAGCGCGTCTTTTGTGACGCCAAACAACGCACCACTCAGGCTGTCTGGATTGGGGTGGCAAAAAACGACCAGGCAACGCATGAATTTGAAGTTTTTATCCTCCCCTGTTCCACTATGAGACCAGGGCGGGTTGGGACGGCTTACTCTATTTTCCGCCCAGCTTTTGCTTCACATCAAGCCCAATCTTCTTGTTCACGAACTGGGTGGTGGCGACCTTGCTTAAATCGACATCGCCCGCTTTGTACAAACCAGCCTTGACCATTTTGTCGTAAAAATCTTTGATGCGGGCCGTGCTCATCGTGCCAATGCCGTTTTGCAGCGCATCGCCGCTGTCGACAATGCCCAGCTTTTTGATGAGATCAATACTGCCCGCGATGCCTGCGTCCGTTGCTTCGGGGTTGGCTTTTTTGATCAGCTCATTTGCGGCTTTGTTGTCACCATACAGGTAGTTGTACCAACCCAAAAGGGATGCATCAACAAATTTTTGCACCATTTCGGGCTTGGTTTTCACCAATTCGGCGCGTGTTTCAATCGTGGTGCTGTAAGTGCTAAAGCCATTGTCCGCCAGCAAATGCACGACCGGGTCGAACCCCGCCTGCGCCTTGATGCTGACGGGTTCGCTGATGCTGTAGCCCTGCTGAACTGATTTTTTGTCAGCCAAAAATGGCCCCACATTGAAGACGTAGGGTTTGAGTTGTTCGTCCTTGAAGCCATGCTCGGCTTTCATCCATTGCCAAAAGCTGAACTGACCGTCTTTGCTGATGAAGGCAACGGGCGCTTTGGTCAGGTCACTGAATTTTTCGTAGCCTTGACCGGGATGGGCAAAAATGGCTTGGGGGTCTTTTTGGAAGATGGAAGCAACCACCACCGTAGGCACACCGTTTTTGACATTGTCAAAGCTCAACAGCAAATTGCCCGCCATCAAAAAGTCAATTTTGCCGACAGCCAGAAGGGGGCGATTGTTGGCCTGCGGGCCACCTTGCTGAATTTCAACATCCAGCCCCATGCGTTTGTAAGTGCCGTCTGCCAGCGCTTGGTAAAAACCGCCATGCCCTGCCTGGGCCTTCCAGTTGGTTCCGAAAATCACCTTTTCTTGGGCGAGTGAATGGCATGCACTTGCCAGCAGGGCCACCATGGCGACGGATTGAAAAGGAATGTTGAATTTCATATAAAGGCTCCGTAGTGGTTTGGGTTACCCAGATAAAAATGCTTTGAAACAAGACCTATTGGATATGGACGTGAATACACTGGTTCTCTGCTGAATCGTCGCATAAACCATGCCAATTTGCAGTTAGGGCTTTCACTAAACCTTTGCGTAGGATTCCAGCCAGCCCCTTGTTTTGCCAGGGTTCATGAGGCCATGCGGGTCGGCTATTTTCTTGAAATCGATTTGGGCACTGTCAATTTCTTTCATGCCACCGTCTTCAATGGTGTAAACGTGGTTGTCAAAAACCGTGCATCCGTCGGCTTCGAATTCGGCCATGATTTCATACAGGCGCTCTCGATCAAAGTAGCTGACTAGCGGCAAGCCAAAGGCCACGCAGCCGCCATATTGGCGTCCAAACTCATGGTGCATCAGGACTTCGTCGCCCCAACGTTCCATTTGCCTTTCCACCAATCCGATGTCAAAACCAACGCCCTGCGTCCAGGGTGCGACGGTTTGCAAGTTGGTCCAGCTTTTGTCGACTTTCAGGGCCATCAAAGTGGTGTGGTTGTAGGCACATTCAAAGGCCGGGTACAAGCTTTGTTGCTTCAGTTCGGTTTCGTTCAAAGCCATGGATTCGGCGCCTTGGTGCGCCGCCATCAGCTGGCGCCACGCCGGCAGGTTGGCCGGGTTCACCATCGAAAATATGGCGTCCTTGTCACTGGGAAACCGGTCCCCGAATTCGGCCGAGTAATAGGGCGCTATGCGACGCTCAACCGCGGTAATCAAAAAGGCATCAATGGTCGAACCTGCATCGGCGGGCCTGCCAATGGCTTCGGTCGCTGCACAGCCAAAACGCAACGCGGCGCTGTAGCTGTCAAATAGCGCGATGTGGTGAACCCAATTCACTGCAGGCTTCAAGCGCAAGGTCAAGGCCGTGATGATGCCGTTGGTGCCATAGGCATGGTGAACTTTTTGAATGTCCGGGCCTGATAGTTCGATCACACGGGGCGACTCTTCTAACGTGACGACGCGAATCATGGCGACGTTGCCTGCATCTTTCAAAATGCCATTGCGCACGCTGCCCGCGCCTGCATAACCCCCCGCGATAAAACCACCAATCGTGGCCATGTCACGGGTGCTGGGGAACATCAAAATCTCTTGCCCGCCCTCAACGGCTCTGCTCGCGCGTACCGCAGTTTCCAGATCGGCAATCAAAATTCCGGCTTGGCAGGTGACTTGCCCGGGCGCTATCGACACCACTTGATTCAACGAGGTGATGTCCAGAATCACACCACGCTCCAACGGCACACACTGGCCGTAATTGCCCGTGCCGCCTCCGCGCACAGTGATTTTGAGACGGTGCTTGGCGCAAGCGGCCGCAATGCGGATCACTTCAGTTTCATTGCGCGGTTTGACGACCACATCGGCGGTCTTGCCGTCCAGCTGTTCCTTGAGGATGGGGCTGTACCAATAATAGTCGCGGGACTTTGCCGCAATCGTGTCAGCGTCGAGCGAATAGTCAACCCCGTTGATGGCTTGCAAAAATGCAGCAAAGGGCTGCAACGTCTCTTGAATTGTTGTCATGGTTGAATTTGTAGAAACCGACCGCCCCGAATCACGCCTCGTTTGCGTCCCGCAGCATTCAATAGTTCATGGCTGTTGCGCGCATGCAGCAGCACCAGATCGGCGGGGCAGCCTTCTGCCAATTTGCCATCCCAAGGCAAACCCATGGCCAATGCCGGGTGGGTGGTGATGGCGCTAAGCCAGGCTGCAGCAGGAGCCAGGTGAGCCACTTGCACCCCTAAGCCAAAGGTCTCCAGCAGGTCGTAGCTGCCATAAGGGTAAAACCCGTCCGCCACGTTGTCGGTGGCAATCGAGGTGGATACGCCGCAAGCCAAGGCTTCTTTCAAGCGGGTAATTCCGCGCTCAACCGGGGTTGTGTCCCACGCGCCCTGAAGGTACAAGTTGGTGCTGGGCAAGGCCACCAGGTGAATTTGAGCGTCAGCACACAGTTGCAGTGTGTCCAGGGCCTCGGAATCTGTTTGAACCGACAGCGAGCAGGCATGGCCACAGGTCACTCGGCCTTCAAAGCCAAAGTTTTGTGTCAATTCTGCAATAGCTCGCAAGCCTCGCGCTTGGGCGTCCAGGCCTTCGTCCACATGAAAATCAAGGTTCAGGCTGAACTGGGAAGCCAGGTCAAAAACACGTTGCAGCTTTTCATAAAGGTGGTCGTTGCAGTAGACAAAAGCGCCTAACAGTGCGCCTTCGCCTGCCCACTTTTGGCATCGGTCATTGGCTTCGGCAACTTCAAAGGCTATGGTCTGCCCAGGGCCAGCGTCGCCTGCAAAAATGTCCAGTGGCGTCAGTGACACGCATTGCAGCGCAACGCGCCCGCGCCATTCGTCCCGCAAGGTTTCAAACACGGCCAAGGACTGTGGCGTGCTGGCATCCACCCAGTCCAGGTGAGTGCGCAGGGCGCGCGTGCCAAAGGCGTAAGCTTGGGCAATGGCGCGCTGCATGCGCTCGCGCAAGTCAGCGCCCGTCCAATTGGCGCGGTGCTCAGCCATCAGGTGAATGGCTTTGACCAAATCGCCCTCAGCCCCCCCCACCTCATGCACCACATAGGTTTTGTCGATGTGCACGTGCAAGTCTGCAAAGCATGGCAGCAGCGTGCCAAGGGTGGGCTTGGAGCCCAGGCCCGCCGGAATTGAATTGGAGCCCGTGATGCTGACATGCGTTGCCGGGCTGATGCGTGTGATGCGAAGGTCTTGAATTTCGACATCAAACAGGTTGGCCTCAGACTCAAAACCCCGAACGTTTCGTGGAATCAGCACATTGTCGAGTTTCAGGATGTTCTGTGGCATGGTGCAGACGGGTCGAAGAGGAGGTTGGCTACGAGGTGAAGGTAGTGCAAAGTGGCGTTGAAAGTCGGCCTTTTGCCCTCAACGGCTGGACTTGATCTCGCTCTCGTGCCATGCGCCCAACACCATTTTGGACACCCCATTGAAGATCAGGTGAATCAAAATGCCGGTCAGCGACACCAAAACCAGGGCTGCGAACATTTTGGGAATTTCGGTGCGAAAGCTGGCCTCCAGAATGCGCGATGCCAAACCGGTTTCTTTGCCTGCAGCGCCGGCAGTGAACTCTGCCACCACGGCACCAATCAGACTCAAGCCGCCAGCAACTTTGAGGCCAGCAATGAAATAGGGCAGTGCCGATGGAATCAACAAATGGCGCAGAGTTTGCCAAGGCGACGCGCGGTACAGCAGAAACAAGTCGCGCAGGTTGTGGTCGGCACTGCGCAAGCCAATGACCGTGTTCGACAAAATTGGGAAGAACGCGACGATCCAGGCGCACAGCAGCAAAGCAGCGGCGGTGCTGTCAATGAAGATCAAAATCAGCGGGGCAATGGCCACAATGGGCGTGACTTGCAGCACGATGGCAAAAGGGTACAGGCTTAACTCGACCCACTTGTTCAGCGCGAACAGCATGGCCAGTGCCACCCCGCCCGCCACGGCCAGCACCAGCGCGCCCAAGGTGATTTTCATGGTGAACCACCAACTGACCATCAGCGAGCCCAGGTTGTCCCACAGTGTTTTGGCAATCAAGGTCGGCGCTGGCAGGATGTAGTGCGGAATCTGGTTCACGCGAACAATGAACTCCCAGGTTAATATTGCGAGGAAAAACACCACAAAAGGCAGTAATTTTTGAACAAATTGGCCTCTAGCTCTCGTCATAGGGTCATTGTTTGCTATAAATAATGTAGCGTCAATTGACTCTGACTGGACGGCATCAGACATGGTGCTCTCCTGCTCTTTGCAAGGCTTGCGACACTTTCACGCACCACTGCGCGTACCGCTGGGTGCTGCGAAAGGCATCTGTGCGCGGGTAGGGCTCGTCTATGGCCAAGTCCGCAATCACACGGCCAGGACGGGCAGCCATCACGATGATGCGCCGACTCAGGTACACGCTTTCGTACACGCTGTGGGTCACAAAAATGGTGGTGAATTGTTGTGCCGTCCAAAAGGCCAGCGTGTCGTTGTTCAGCTTGAAGCGCGTCATTTCGTCTAATGCGGCAAAGGGTTCATCCATCAGTAACAAGCGCGGTTCGGTGACCATGGCGCGGGCGATCGAGACGCGCATTTTCATGCCGCCGGACAGCTCGCGCGGGTAGACGCCAGCAAACTGGCTCAAGCCGACTTGGGCCAGCACGGCTTCAACCCGCGGGCGGGCGGCTTCCTTGGACACACCTTTCAAGCGCAAAGGCAGCCAGACGTTGTCAAACACCTTGGCCCAAGGCATGAGCGTGGGTTCTTGAAAGACAAATGACACCTCGTGGGAATGGTCAGCGCCAGACACCGTCACAGGTTTTATGGGGAGGTCAGTTGCGCTGTCATTTCCGCCCTGACGCGGTGTTGGCTTCACCCAGTCAATGCGCCCGGCTGACACGTCAAGCAAGCCGGCAATCAGCTTCAAGGCAGTGCTTTTGCCGCAACCCGAAGGCCCCAAAAAACTGACGAAATCGCGCTGCCCGATGGTCAGGTCAACACCCTGCAACGCCAAGGTGCCGTTGCCGTAGCGTTTGTCAACCTGGTGAAGCTCAAGCAAGACGCTCATGGGGGGAAGGTGGGCGCGGGGTTCAAGGTTGAAAGCGGCAGGTCGCTCACTTCTTGCAGCAAGCGGGCCAGCTGCAGGCCTGCCGCGTCAATGATGGCGTGCCCCTTGGCTGCTGTGGCAATGGCCGCATTGCCTGCCGCCCCTTGCGGGTTGTAGTCCTGCACCTGCCAGCCCAGTTTGGCACTGCTGCCATTGCCCAAAATAGGGTATCGGGCAGCGCGGTCTTGTGCGGTGGATTTGAAGTCTTGGGCAAATGCCATATCGACATAGTTTTGGCCCGACTTTTCAGCCAGTGCCAGCATCATGGAGGTTTCCATGTCGCCTGCATGTATGCCAAAGCGGTGCTCGTCTGGCGCAAAGAGATTCAGCACGGCGTCGCCCAGCGGCAATGTGTACCAGTTGGTTGAATAAACGATCAGGTCGTGCGCAGAGCGCAGGTCGCGCGCCACAATGTCCATCACGCTGACCTGGCCGCCGTGCGAGTTCAGCAGCACCAGTTTTTTGATGCCTGCGCGGGCCACGCAAGCGCCCAGTTCCATCCACACGGCCATCAGCGTTTGCGCAGACAAGGTCAAGGTGCCTGCAAAGCGAATGTGTTCATTGCTTTTGCCGATTTGTTGGGTGGGCATGAAAAGCACAGGCAGATTGGCTCCCAAGTGCGGCAGGCAAGCGGCCACCACGCCATTGACCAAACTGGTGTCAACACTCACGGGCAGGTGCGGGCCATGCTGTTCGGTCGCAGCCACCGGCAACACCGCAACTACTTGGGCAATGTCTTGGCTGGCGGCAAGCTGAGCAAAATGGCGCGATGTCAGGTCAGACCAAAAGCGGGAGATGAGTTTCATCGCGCTATCTTACAAGCGGCACAGCGCCAAATGGCGATTTGGGGCTAATTTGATGGGCTAGAACCCACCGTGGAGCACCTTGGCTGATCGAACCTGCCTTGTCTGACCCTGTGGCTGGATAGATGACCTAAGCCCGGTAAACCGCCTTCAGTTGGCCACAGTCGACGCTACGCAAGTCCCGCCCGGTGCAGGCGTGACGCCATCGGCCAGCCGAGCTGCCGTGCCAAACGCTGCCAGCACACTGCCATCGGCAGTGCGCAAAGTCACTTGCAGCCCGGTGCCGTCGAGCCTGGCGATGAGCGTGGCGGGTAGGGCAGCAGTGGCCCCTGCGCCACTGGCCACGATGCGAAACAGCCCGTCAATTTGAAGCTGACCGTTGGATTCCACTCGGACACCTTCTGAGTTGAACGACAGGCAGGCGTTGTTCAGGGTGATGCGCTGGGCATCGAACACCACCACCCAATTCGACTCGGCGCTGGGCGTGACCAGCAAGCCCGAGCCCACCACGTTGGTCGGTGCAACCGCTGAAAAACTGGCGGCGCTGCTCAGGTAAGTGCCGCTGATGGTGCTGGCATTGACAGGCCCCACGCCCGTGCCGCCCGTGCCCGGCCCACAGGCCACCAACACAGCGGCGGCCAGCAAAAGCCCGGATTTTCTGGCGAATGCCAGCAAGCCAGTCGAATGAGATTGAAACAATTGGGAGATCGGGTGGGTCATGGCAAACCTTTGGGTTCTGGGGCGATTTTTACTTCGATTTTTGCGCCGAGTTCTGGGCCGGATTGGGCGTTAACCTCTGCGGGCATCGAATAGAAATAAACGCCAAAGCGCGCGCGGTGGGTGCGTTGCGCGGGCGCAGCGTGCACGGCGTCGTGGTCAAAACTGCGCTGGGCGTCGCGCATCACGGCTTGGAAGGCCAGCTTCCAGGCCAAGGCCGACGTCGCGTGCAGGCGCTCTGCCGAGTCCGCCGTGATGTCGTCAACGAACACGGATTGCTCTAAAAAATCGCTTGAAACAGGGGCTGGAATGTTTGACGAGTCTGCGTTTGCTGCAGCTTGCGGGTTGGGGCGATCCAGGTTGTGGCAGGCTGCCGCCACATGGTCGTGCAGGTTTTCACCAAGCTGCGTGGCCATTTCAGCCAGGCCATTGCGTGGCACAAATCCATGCACCAGCAGGCTGATCTGGCACGCGTCTTCAGCCGCCAACCCCAAGCGAATCAACTCGTCCAGCACAGAGCGGGGACGAACGTCGCGGCTGACTGAGTAAACCAGGGCGTCAAAACTGGGGGTGGGGCCAGCCCGGGCGATTTGGATTGGCGTTTGGCTGGCGTCCAGGTACAAATCCTGGCTCATCCAGCGCGCCACGACCTGCGCCGCCAACCCGGCAAAGGCTTCGGGCTGGGTGTCTTGTTCGCCTAAGCGGGTCAGGTTGCGTACATCGCGCCTGTGCACGCCAGACAACAGGCTGATGGCGCTGTCGGTCGGTGCCATGGCGCTGGCTTTCAGCTCGTCCTGCGCCGCCTTCAAAAAAACCGGCTTCAGTGCGGCTGCAAAAGCCGTGTAAGTCACGCCGTGGCGCAGCATCAAGCGCACAGCCGGGTGCAGCATGTGCAAGATGCTTTTCAGGACCAGGTTGGAGCGCGTTGACATGCCGATTGGGAAGGATTGGGAATGCTAACTGATGGGTTCCGACAGGGTTTGGTTTCGTGCGCCGAGGCAGTGGTTTGACACAATAAGATGTTGTGGGATATTATTCCACAAAATTCAAATCCAATCACTTTTGCAAGGAGCCCACCATGGTCAACAGCCCCTCAACATTCCCAAAGCGATGGTTTGAAGCCACCTTGTTGGCCGGGGCGGGGGTTCTGGCGGCTTGCGGTGGCAGTGGCGGCGGCGGGGGTGCTGTACCCGACACGGTGCCACCACCTCAGGTCGGGGTGGTACCGTCCCCCGTGCAATTGCAAGCCTCGCAACCGGGTGCGCTGCTGGCCTATGTGCAGGCCAGGCTTGCTGCACAAATTGACCAAGGCCTTGCCAGCAACGGCGCCAACGCTGTGGCCTTGGGCGGCACCGTGTCGCCAGCGTTCAGCACCAGCACGGTGGCCGGTGCCACGGCTGAAGCTACCCCGGCTTTTGCCAGCACAACGCTGCAAGAGGGCGGCGTTGACGAGGCTGACTTGATGAAAACCGATGGTGGGCGGATTTTCACCTTGGGGGTTGCCGCCCCTGGCGACTCCAGGCTGAGTGCGCTGAAAACCTATGTGCGGCAAATCAATGGTGACGCCGTGCTTGCCAGTCAACTCGCTTTGCCAGCCGACTACCGTTTTGAAGGGCTGCACCTGTCTGCCAGCGGCAGTCAAATCGCGCTGGTGGG
>JANNCN010000177.1:0-3923 GCA_031386665.1 Rhodoferax sp.
CAAGCGTCATGCCCGGCATTTTTGCCGCCGTGCCGTACTGCATTGACCTGATTGGCGGCCCTTACCTGGAAACGAACGACGCTGTTTGCAAGGCGTTTCGACCTAAATCGGCGATTCGAAACGCTTGAAGGGTGGCACGCTGCGTCACTCAATTGCTATTATTATAGTAGCAAACTATTCATATATTTCGAGAGCTAGAGTGCTATTTTGTTCACAATTGGGGTTAAAATCGACTTTTGATCCAATTTTCAGCCAAATTTACCACAAATGTAGTAAAATTCAGCCGTTTTGACACTTTCGCCAATTTTGTGACCCTTGCCCCTTCTCAGCACCTCCTGGCACATTGTGCCGCCCTGCAAACCCGAGGCACTGCCCATGATGCGACGTGAATCGCACGGTGGCGACCCAGGCCACATTCTGATTCTGAATGGCTCGTCCAGCTCTGGCAAAACCTCTTTGGCCCGGGCGCTGCAGACCCAACTTCGCCAACCGCATCACCATTTGCAGCTGGATGCTTTTCGCAGCATGGAACCCACCGGCTACTGGGACGGCTGGCAAGAGCAGGGCACGGCCGCGTCAGACCGCCAACACGCCGCCTTGTGCCATGCCATGAACGCTGCGCTGCGCGAATACGCTCTGCATGGCCAGCACATGATTTTTGACACTGTGCTGTCCAACCCAGTGGCTTGGCGGCATTTGCTGGACGACCTGGCCGACCTGCCCGTCTACCTGATTGGCGTGACCTGCCAGTCTGGCGAACTGCTGCGCCGCGAACACGCCCGTGGCGACCGCGAAATCGGCCTTGCGGCACGGCAATTCCCGTCCATCCACGCCGACAAAACCTACGACCTGATGATCGACACCACAGCCCGCAGCGCCGACAGTTGCGCCGCAGACCTAGTGCGCTGGTTTGATGGCCAACCCACGCCCTTTGCATTCAAGGCCATGCAAACCTTGCAGGAACTCGAAGGTGCGGTTGGCTTTTGAAGTTTGCCGACCCGGCATTGACCGCAGGTTTTGGTGGTAAATTGACGAAAAACAGGCTCAAACACAATGAACGCAAGCCCTGCGTTGATTGAAGAAACAAACGATTTGAGCCACCAGGGAAGCCGCTTCGACCATGCCAATTTACCGCTGCAATCAATGTGGATTGATCACTGAAGACCTGAACGCCCCGGTGGGCAGCAAAGTGCCATGCGCCCGCTGCGCAGCCACCACCACCGTGTTTGACACCGTTTATTACGTTGAAAAGCTGATTGAACGCTACACCGCTGCCGGGCGTGAGCTGAATGCGCTGAAGCAGGCGACTTTGCAGAAAGCACCCCAACCGATTCAACCTGTCAGCGCCGCCACGCCAAGCCAGCCCACCGAATCAGCACCGGGCAACACCCGCAGCAGCAAACAATTGGCCACGGCCGAGCAGCATGCCCCCGTGCGCGGCTGGTTTGCAAAGCGCAGTATTGAAGCCAATCTGGACTATTCCCTGGTAGACACCAGCGGGTTTTTTGACGATGCGGCAGTTCAAATCGGCCAAGGCTATCGTCTTTTTTCAGAACTGATCGACCGGGTCCGGTACGCCTACCGCAACAACCAAACCTGGATCAATTTACAGCTTGCCAACCTAAGCCAAAAAGACCAGCAAGCCATCACCCAGCTTTGCAGAAATCTGTACAAACACACCTTTTTTGCCCGCTACGGCTACCAAAAGCAGGAGAAAGTCGTCAACCTGACGCTGCAAACCGCGCTGTCAATCCGGCAGTTTTTTGAAGGCGGTTGGCTGGAGTGGTACGCCTTTATCACCCTGGTGGCACAGCTTGACGAACGCCAACGCGGTTTTTCCTGCGCACGCAGCGTCAAAATCGTTTTCCCCAATGAAGACCTGCATGAGCTTGACGTGTTTGTCTTACCCCAGAACCAGCCGCCTATTTGCATCGAATGCAAGTCGGGCGAGTTTCGCCGCGATATTGACAAATACCTGCGCATGCGCAAGCGCCTGGGGCTCGAGCGAAGTCGATTCATCATTTGTGCCGCCGACCTGACCGACGACGAGTGCAATGGCCTGTCAGCCATGTACGAGTTGACTTTTGTCAATCTGGAGTCGCTTGGTGCCCATCTGCAAACTTTGTTTTAGGACTTGATTTCACAGCTACACCATGCCGCCAAGCGACCCCACCCACTTCAGCACCCAAAACATCGAATGGCAGGCTCGCTTGCAAGGCGTGGCGCTGGCTTCGTTCAAGGCGCGATTGGGGGCGTTTTTGATTGATTTGAGCCTTATCGTGCTGCTTTTGTTGTTACCAGCTTTGGCGTCGTTTGCGGGGGCGGCTTGGTTTGGCACGGCGGCGCGCGGGCCGCTGGAGTTGTCGTTCGGAACCGAGAGCCTGATCGACATTGCCGTTGCGCTGGCGTACTTCAGTCTGGCGACTTACTGGGGCCATGGAGCAACGTTGGGCAAACGCTTGATGGGCATTCGGGTGGTGTCGGTCGTGCATGCCCACCTGTCGCTGTGGCATTGTTTTGAACGCACCCTGGGTTACGGCGCGTCAGCGCTGGAGCTGGGTTTTGGCTTTTTGCAGTTTTTCGTTCACCCCAACCGGCAAACCGTACACGACCGCATTGCCGAGACGATTGTGGTGGTCAGCAAGCCGGGGGCCGCCAAAGCTGATGCTGCGCGGTTTGTGTACCGGCGCTGAATTTTGCCTTCACTCTCGCACTTCGCCTGCCAAAAGCGCTAAAACACCATGTCACTTGAGCCAACCCTCCCGATCATGATTCGCCCGATCGCCGAGACCGATTGCGCCGCCTGGACGCCGCTTTGGGACGGTTACAACGCGTTTTATGGCCGCGCGGGGGCGACCGCGCTCGACCCGCGCATCACCGAAGCCACCTGGCAGCGGTTTTTTGACCCCGCAGAACCGGTGCACGCTCAGGTGGCGGAGCAAGGCGGCAAGTTGGTGGGGCTGGTGCATTACCTGCACCACCGGAGCACCACACGGTTTGAGATGACGTGCTATTTGCAAGATTTGTTCACCGACCCGGCCTGTCGCGGCACTGGCATTGGCCGGGCGCTGATTTTGCGGGTGTATGAAGAAGCTGCCAAAGCGGGTGTGAAGCGGGTTTATTGGCAAACCCACACGAGCAACCAGGCGGGGCGCACGCTGTACGACAAGGTAGCCACGCACGCGGGGTTTATCGTCTATTCGCACGATATTTGAGGCTTTTTGATAAAAAAGAACCTGCAGGTTCTTTTTTTCTTAAATATCGAGTTTTTGGCCGAAATATGAATAAAATAGGCCTCTAGCTCTCGAATTATATAGGCAGTTTGCTATTATAAATATAGCAATTTGCGGATGGCGTCATAAAATCGAATCAGCTTCAAATGCTGACTTTCTGTGCCCATGGCCGCCCATGGCCGCCCGCCGTTTTTAGTGCCATTTAGCGATCCAATTTGAACCATAGAGTTTTGTGAGCGTGGTCCGTCTGAACCCCCGCAGCGCGGCTAGCGCTCAAAGTCGCAGACCCTTCGGGCGACCATCTGCAGTACTCAACCTCAGGGCCGCCGCGCAAACTCGGCGATCTCACGCCCCGTTAGGTGGTCCCAACGGGGGTCAACCAATATGCTCGGTAAGTGGAACATTCACCCCGCTGTGACGTTCGACGTTGTATGCAAGCCCCCCGCCGAATTGATAGTCTTCAATGTGGGCTCGGAGTTCAGCGGTATCCGATTCGTAGAGCGTAAACCGATATTTCTTGCTGTAAGAAGCCGAGCCGGGCTCGGCATCAACTTGGAGATTTGCCACGTATTCGCCTGGTAGCCAGACAAAGAGTTTTTCAAACATCAAGTTGAATGGTGCTACTAGGCTAGTCTCGATCGTTACGGCTTGCTTGTCGTCTGTAGCTCTTTCGCGTATTCGCCGGCGCAT
>JANNCN010000187.1:0-13930 GCA_031386665.1 Rhodoferax sp.
CGTGGACAAACTGCAAGTGCGCCTGCGCGTGAGCGATTCCCTGCGCGACGTGTTGCCGCTGGTGATTCGCCGCGTGCGCCATTGGCTGGACCTGGACGCCGACCCCCAGGTCATCAACAGCGTGCTGGACGCCAGCTTTCCCAATGGCCATGGCCTGCGCGTGCCGGGCTGTCTGGATGGGTTTGAACTGGCGGTGCGGGCCATTTTGGGCCAGCAAATTACCGTGGCAGCCGCGCGCACGCTGTCGCAGCGGCTGGTTAATACCTTTGGCGAGGTGATTGAAACGCCCTACCCGCGCTTGAACCGCCTGTTTCCGCAGCCCGCCGTGTTGGCACTGGCCAGCGGCGACGCCCTGGGCCAACTGGGCATTGTCAAACAGCGCCAAGCAGCGATTGTGGCGCTGGCGCAGGCGGTGGCGAGTGGGCAGATTCAGCTGCACAGCGGGGTTGACGTGCCCAAAACAGTCGCCGCGCTGAAGGAATTGCCCGGCATTGGCGACTGGACGGCGCAGTACATCGCCATGCGCGCACTGCGCTGGCCCGACGCCTTCCCGGCAGGCGACGTGGCGCTGCACAAGGCGCTGGGCGTGCTGGGCCTGAACAATCCGCGTTTGGCCGCCCGGGCGGCCGAAGCCCAGTCGCAAGCCTGGACGCCGTGGCGCAGCTATGCCGTGATTCGGGCCTGGGCGAGTCTTGCCGATTGACGGCTGCCACCTCATTCAAGTCACAGTCAATTCGCAGCCAAAGGAAGCTCTCATGAAATTCGACCTCAGCATCGTTCAAACCCGCATTCAAACCCCGCTGGGCGAAATGTGCCTGGCCGCCACCCACCGGGGCCTTGCAGGCGCCTGGTTCATTGACCAACGCCATCGCCCTGACGGCATGGACTTTAAAAACGTGCCCCACCCTTGGCCGCGCGACGATGCGCACCCCAGCCTGGTGCAAGGCGGACGCGAACTGCAGCAGTTTTTTGACGGCCAACGCCGCGTGTTTGACGTGGTGTTGGACATCAATGGAGGCACTTTATTTCAACAATCCGTCTGGCAGGCGCTGCTCAAAATAGAGCATGGAAAAACCAGCAGTTACGGCGCAATTGGGCGGCAAATCAACAACCCTGCAGCCGTTCGGGCAGTCGGGTCTGCCGTGGGGCGAAACCCCTTGGGCGTGATCATTCCGTGCCACCGCGTGCTGGGGTCTGACGGCTCGCTCACCGGCTACGCAGGCGGATTGCACCGCAAAATTGCCTTGCTGGGCATTGAGGGCGCGGCATTTCGGGACGACACCAAAGCCCCTGCCACTGCCAATCGCTCAAAGCCAGCCGACAACCCAACCCAAAGCTTGTTTTGACCCCCAACCCAACCCACACCGCCAACGGCATCGCCATCGCCAAACCCTGGCGGCAAGACTTTTTGCTGCTTGCGGCCATTTGGGGTTCGTCCTTCATGTTCACCCGCTTTGCCGCGCTGGAGTTTGGGGCCATTGCCACGGCAGGCTTGCGGGTGCTGATTGCTGCGCTCTTTTTGCTGCCTTTGATGGCCTTCAAAGGCCATTGGCCTGCGTTTCGGCGGCATTGGCGCATGACGTTTCTGGTGGGCGTGTTGAATTCGGCCATTCCGTTTGCCTGCTTTTCGTATGCCATTTTGTCCATCAGCACCGGGCTTTCCAGCATGTTGAATGCCACGGTGCCCATGTTTGGCGCTTTGGTCGCCTGGATTTGGTTGAAAGATCGACCCAACGGCCTGCGTATTTTGGGCTTGGGCGTTGGCTTTTTGGGTGTCAGCTTGTTGGCGTGGGACAAAGCCAGCTTCAAGCCCGACGCCACGGGCGCATCCAGCGGCTGGGCGGTGCTGGCGTGTTTGCTGGCGTGCTTGTGCTACGGCCTAGCGGCCAGTTTCACCAAGCGCTTTTTGGGCGGCATTCCGGCCATGGTGACGGCGGCGGGCAGCCAAAGTGGCGCGACTTTGGTGTTGACGCTGCCCATGTTGTGGCTGTGGCCCGCCCAAACGCCCGGCGCCAGCGCCTGGGCGGGGGTGGCTGTGCTGGGCGTGTTGTGTACCGGGTTTGCGTACATTTTGTACTTCAGGTTAATCGAACGCGCCGGCCCCGCCCGCGCCCTGACCGTCACTTTTTTGATCCCTGTGTTTGCCGTGGCTTATGGCGTGTTGCTGTTGGGCGAAGCCGTCACGCCATGGATGCTGCTGTGCGGTGCCATCATCATTTGCGGCACCGCGCTGGCCAGTGGCATTGCGCAACCGTGGGTGGCACGGGGGAGCGTCATGCTGCGAAACGCCTGGGGTGGTGCGGCAAAAGGTTGATTGTTGAGCGCGGCGCGTTTTGAAGTCTTGCGCCTCAGTTTGCAGGGTTTCGCCACCCAGAAGGCTCGAATGCGACTTTGAATCAGCTGTTTGGCTCGAACCCAAATGCTATAATAAATATAGCAAACTATCTATACTATTCGGGAGCTAGAGGTCTATTTTGTTCATATTTTGAGCAAAATAACCGATTTTAAGAAAAAATGAACCTGCAGGTTCATTTTTTTCCTAAGTCGCCTGGCACCAAGCCACGCCCGCGTCGTCCAGGCTGCGCTTGGCTTCGCCCCGGTGGACGAGGTAATTCAGGCAAGCTAGGCTCTCACCGGTCGCCAAATTCAGCAATCCAGCGTCGGTTTGGTCAATGGCGCGGCCAAACAGGGCGGTGAAGACATCGACAGCGCGTTTCGGCTCCTGCAGCGTTTTGGCCAGGCGGTCGATGGTGCGAAGTTGCGACGCGGCCAGGTAGTCCAGCCGGGCATGCAGGCCGCGAAAGCAGTCGTTGTGGGACGGCAGCACCAGCACGTCGTCGGGCACTTCGCGTTTCAGTTTGGCCAGCGACTCAAGCCAGTCGCGCATGGGGTCGGCGTCGGGCTCGGTCGGGTGCAGCGAGACGTTGGACGAAATTTTGGGCAGCACCTGGTCGCCCGAGATCAGCAGTTTCAATTCGGCGCAGTAAAAACAAGCGTGCTCGGGCGAATGGCCCGTGCCCACAATCACCCGCCAGGTGTGCTTGCCAATTTTGATTTGGTCACCGTCGGCAATGCGTTTGTAGCTTTGCGGCAGGGCAAAAATGCGCTTGCCAAAGTTGCCAAAGCGGGTTTGGTAGTTTTCAATCGACGCGTCAGTCCAGCCCGCCTGCTTGAAGAAATTAACGCCTTCGGGCGGCGCTTCGCGGCCTGTGTCGGCGGTCAGCACGCGGCAATTGAGGTATTCAAGCCGCGTCATCCACAAACGGCAGTTGAATTTGCGCGTTAGCCAGCCCGCCATGCCAATGTGGTCTGGGTGCATGTGCGTGGCCAAAACCCGGGTGAGGGGGCGCTGGTCTTCTGCGCTGGCAAACAGCGCGCGCCACGCGGCCACGGTGTCGTCGGTGTGCATGCCAGTGTCTACCACCGCCCAGCCGGTGTCGTCTTCAAGCGCCCACACGTTGATGTGGTTGAGCTGCATCGGCAAAGGCATGCGAATCCACAGGACGCCGGGTGCCACTTCAAGCGATTGGCCTGCAGCGGGTGGCGACTCAAACGGGTAAATGAGCGTGGGCTTGGCAAGCCGTTCGCTCTGGAGGGAGGTGTCTGACATGTGGGGGGGGGCGGAGGCGACGGGTGAAATGGTGCCGATTGTCGGAATCGAACTGACGACCTTCCGCTTACAAGGCGGGTGCTCTACCAACTGAGCTAAATCGGCACTGGTGCAATTTTACAGTAGCTTTGTGGCGGCGCTGGCTCGCTGGCCACGGTTTGATAGACATTTCTGCACGGCTGCTTGACCCACCTGGCAGCAAGCTTTGCGGCGACGAACGGCTCAGCACGCGCATGCCTTTTGCCTTTGACTTGACGCCTGTCAGCGCCGATTATTTGACCCGTTTCAGCGCCGGGCGAGGGCCTGCTGGCGGGCGCGGAGGTTCGGCACCTGTCGGCGCTTCTCCTGAACCTGGGGAGGCTGAGGTCACTGGCGACCCCGCCGAGGAGGGCATGAGTTGAATCACTTTGACATCGGATTGGGGTGACCCTGAAGCCCGCACACCCTTTGGCTTGGACGCCACAGCGGTCAAACCCACCACGGCATCGCCCGAGCTGCCTGCGCCAGCCGAGCCCGATGTACCACTGGACACACTGAGTCCGCCAGGTCCGGTCGGGCTGACACCCCCGGATGAATTTTGAATCGCACCCATGGGAAACGACATGCCCTGGCCGTTTTCACGGGCGTAGATTGCAATGACACGGTCAATCGGCACCATGATCTCACGGGCGGTGCCTGCAAAACGGGCCTTGAATTCAATGTACTCATTGCCAAGTTTCAACGCGCTGGTGGCGTCAAAACTGATGTTCAAAACAATTTCGCCGTCTTTGACGTACTCGTTGGGCACGCGCACCGTCTCATCGACCACCACCGCGACGTAAGGCGTCAGGCTGTTGTCGGTGCACCATTCGTACAACGCCCGAATCAGGTACGGGCGGGTCGAAGTCGTGTCTTTGGTGTCGATCATGGGCTATGGTAGCAATTCAGCAGTGGAGTTTTGCAGATGTTTTTGCGCCGGGCCGCCCCAAGCAAAAATGCGGCCCCACTCCAAGCGAAGCGCAGGATTACTGCGCGGGGCAGGGAGCCACACGCAGTGGGCGACCGTGGGGACTATTTCCGCATGACTTTCTCGGAGGGTGTCAACGCTTCGATGTAAGCAGGGCGCGAAAAAATGCGTTCTGCGTACTTCAGCAGTGGGGCTGCGTTTTTGCTCAGGTCAATGCCGTAATAGTCAAGGCGCCACAGCAATGGGGCAATGGCCACGTCCAGCATCGAGAAATTGTCACCCAGCATGAATTTGTTCTTCAAAAAGATGGGGGCCAGTTGCGTCAGGCGGTCGCGAATGTGGGCGCGCGCTTTTTCGAGCAATTTGTCGTTCGACTTGGCAGCACGAGACTCCAGCGTGGAGACGTGAACGAACAGCTCTTTTTCGAAGTTCAGCAAAAACAAGCGAACACGGGCGCGGTCAACCGGGTCGCCGGGCATCAGCTGAGGGTGTGGAAAGCGCTCGTCAATGTACTCATTGATGATGTTGGATTCGTACAAAATCAGATCGCGCTCGACCAAAATAGGCACCTGTCCATACGGGTTCATGACGCTGATGTCCTCAGGTTTGTTGTAGAGGTCAACGTCACGAATTTCGAAGTCCATGCCTTTCTCAAACAACACAAAGCGGCAACGGTGAGAAAAAGGGCAGGTGGTGCCTGAGTACAAAACCATCATTTCGGGGACTCCTAAAAATTAAAAAGAGTGGGGGCTGGGAGCCGACCCACTCATCGAAGGACGCGCTTGGGGGTCAACCCCTTCAGCGCCAGACCTTTGCGATTGCCAACCTTACTTCACGTCTTTCCAAAACGCGGCGTTCAGGCGCCACGCAAAAAAGGTGAATACTCCCAGGAACAAAAGTACCCAAACGCCAATGCGTACACGGTTGTGCTGGGCGGGCTCGCCCATCCATTGCAAATAACTGACCAAATCGCCAATGGCCTGGTCGTATTGCAAAGGCGTCATGCTGCCGGGCGTGACCTGCTCCCAAGCTTTGAAGGTTTTGACTTCGTGCCCGTGTTCGGTTTTGGTGTCATAAATCGGCTGACGGTTGCCTTGCAATTGCCACAAGGCATGCGGCATGGCGACATTGGGGTAGGCCAGATTGTTCCAGCCGGTGGCCTTGGTGCTGTCTGGGTAGTAGGTGCGCAAATAGGTGTACAAATAATCTGCACCTGACCCTTGGCTGCCTGCGCGTGAGCGAGCAATCACCGTCAAATCAGGCGGATTGGCGCCAAACCAGTCTTTGGCCTGCTTCGGGTCCATCGCCACTTTCATTGTTTCGCCCACTTTGTCGGTGGCAAAGAGCAGGTTGTCTTTGATCTGCTTTTCAGTCAGGCCAATGTCGGTCAGGCGGTTGTAGCGCATGTAGGCCGCAGAGTGGCAATTCAGGCAGTAGTTGACAAACAACTTAGCCCCGTTTTGCAGGGACACCATGTCGTTGATGTGGTTGGGTGCTTTATCCCAAGCAATGCCATCGGTGCTGGCAGAAGCACCCGCAACCAAGCCCATCGACAGCGCCACGCCCAGGATGAGACCTTTGACCGAACCGATTATTTTCATTTTATTTTTCATGTTGCCAGTTTGCTTTCAGTGCGCTGTGAAGGTAACGCGGCTTGGCACGGGCTTGGCTTCGCCAATCTGGCTCCACCAAGGCATCAAGATGAAGAATCCAAAATAAAACAAGGTGCCGACTTGGGACACGCGCTCACCCAAGGCGGACGGGGGCTGCACGCCCAGGTAGGCCAGCACAATAAAGTTGATGACAAAAATTCCGTACAGGTATTTGTGCCATTCGGGGCGGTAGCGAATCGACTTGACCGGGCTGTAATCGAGCCAAGGCAAGAAGAACAAAATAATGACCGCACCACCCATGACCACAACGCCCCAAAACTTGGCGTCGATGCTTAGCATCATGGCAGCCACACCCAGAGCGACGACCAGCATGACGCCTTTGAAGATCACGGGCATCTTGAACTTGACGGCCGCGAGCAGGGCACCCCCTACGACGCAGGCGATCATCACGTACATGAATTCACCGGTGATGGCACGCAACATGGAGTAATAAGGTGTGAAATACCAGACGGGCGCGATGTGCGCTGGCGTTTTCAGTGGGTCTGCCGGAATGAAGTTGTTGTACTCCAAAAAGTAGCCACCCACTTCAGGCGCAAAAAACACAATTGCTGTGAACACCATCAAAAACACGCTGACCATGAAGATGTCGTGCACCGTGTAGTAGGGGTGGAACGGAATGCCATCCAGGGGGCGGCCTTTGGCATCTTTCGGCGCACCAGGGGCCTTGATCTCCACGCCATCAGGGTTGTTGGACCCGACGTCGTGCAAGGCCACCAAATGGGCTGCAACCAAGCCGAGCAAAACCAGCGGCACGGCAATCACGTGAAAGCTGAAAAAGCGATTCAAGGTGGCGTCGCCCACCACGTAGTCGCCACGGATCAGCAAGGCCAGGTCAGGGCCGATGAAGGGAATAGCGGCAAACAGGTTCACGATGACCTGTGCGCCCCAGTAGCTCATTTGGCCCCAAGGAAGCAAGTAGCCCATGAAGGCCTCGGCCATCAGGCACAGGAATATCGCGCAACCGAAGACCCAGACCAATTCGCGTGGCTTGCGGTAACTGCCATAAATCAAGCCGCGAAACATGTGCAGGTAAACCACCACAAAAAACGCCGAGGCACCCGTGGAGTGCATGTAACGAACCAACCAGCCCCACGGCACGTCGCGCATGATGTACTCAACCGAAGCAAATGCCAACGCGGCGTCAGGCTTGTAATGCATAGTCAAGAAGATGCCGGTGACGATTTGAATCACCAGCACCAACATGGCCAGCGCGCCAAAAACGTACCAAATGTTGAAGTTTTTCGGAGCGTAGTACTCCGACATATGGACTTTGTAGGCGTCAAACGCCGTGGGAATCCGGTTCTCAAACCAATTGGTCAGCTTGGCACCTGCTGACGCGTTGGGTGAGATTTCTTTCATTTCTGCCATGGTAATGGTGCTCTTGAATGCGGGAAAATATTCGAAATAGAACTAAAAATCAGGCTTTTTTGTCTTCACCGATCAGCAAGCGGCTGTCGGACAGGAACATGTAAGGCGGCACTTCCAGGTTGTCGGGCGCCGGCTTGTTTTTGTAAACCCGGCCAGCCATGTCAAATGTTGAGCCGTGGCAAGGGCACAAAAAGCCGCCAACCCAGTCGTCTGGCAACGAAGGCTGTGCGCCCAACTGAAATTTGTCAGACGGTGAGCAACCCAAATGGGAGCAAATGCCGACCGCGACAAAGATTTCAGGTTTGATAGAGCGCGCCTCGTTGCGCGCGTACACGGGGGTCAGCTCATTGGGTTTGCGTTGCGACTTGGGGTCGGCCAACTGCGAGTCGACTTTGGCCAACGACGCCAACTGCTCAGGCGTGCGTTTGACGATCCAGACGGGTTTGCCGCGCCATTCCACGGTGATCTTCTCGCCCGCTTTCATGGCCGAAATGTCAACCTCGACCGCCGCACCTGCTGCCTTGGCACGCTCCGAGGGTTGAAACGTGCTGATAAAGGGCACCGCGACGGTTGCGCCGCCAATGGCGCCTGCACAACCCGAGGCAATCAGCCAGGTTCTTTTGCTTGTGTCTACTTGGCCGCTGCCAACCAGGGTGTCGCTCATGGATATCCTCAATCAAAACTTCACAAATTTTCACAAAACGTCTCAACAACGTGATTGCACTAGGGTCAACCCGGCATTGTAGCGGAGCCGGGACGCGCTTTTAGCGTTTGAAATCAACACTTGACAAGCCCGAAAGGTCGGCAATACTACGCAGCGTTTCAATCAAATCAGGAGAAGGTTTATGAGCATGATGCAAGAATTTAAGGACTTTGCCCTCAAAGGCAACGTGATGGACTTGGCCGTGGGTGTGATCATTGGCGCGGCGTTTGGCAAAATTGTGGATTCGATCGTGGGCGACTTGATCATGCCCATCGTTGGCAAAATCTTTGGTGGTCTGAATTTCACCGAGATGTACATCATGCTGGCGCCGCCGGCCAAAGCGGTCGAAGGAGCCACCAGTTACGCCAGCTTGAAGGCTGCTGGTGCGAATTTGCTGGCCTATGGCAATTTCATCACGATTGCGGTGAATTTCGTGATTTTGGCGTTTATCGTGTTCTTGATGGTCAAGCAAATGAACAAGATGAAGAAAGAAGCCCCTGCCGCTGCACCTGCCGCAACGCCTGAAGATGTTGTCTTGCTGCGCGAAATTCGCGACAGCTTGAAGAAGTAGAGCCCCCACGCTCCGCCGCTACGCGGGTCGCTGCCCCCCGAGGGGGCTAATTTTTCTAGGGGCGGCCCGTCGGGAAATTGCCCCCACGCTCCGCCGCTACGCGGGTCGCTGCCCCCCGAGAGGGCGCATTTTCGCTAGGGGCGGCCCGTCGCGAAAACTCACTGCTGCGCCGCTGCGCGGGTCAGTGCTTAGATTTATGGCGCAGGCCAACCCGATAGCGTCTTGGCCATTCGGATAGCCTCGATCAGGCTGGCGGGGTCGGCCAGGCCTTTTCCGGCGATGTCAAACGCGGTGCCGTGATCGGGGCTGGTGCGAACCAGCGGCAGCCCCAAGGTCACGTTGACACCTTTCTCCACTCCCAGGTATTTCACAGGAATCAGGCCTTGGTCGTGGTACATCGCTACCACCACGTCAAATTCGCCAACCTGATCTGCCTTGGCGCGGGCACGCATGAACACCGTGTCAGGCGCAAAGGGGCCCCGCGCGTCAATGCCATCTCGGCGGGCGGCGGCAATGGCGGGAGCGATGGCGATTTGCTCTTCGCGGCCAAACAGCCCGCCTTCGCCTGCGTGGGGGTTCAACCCGGCAACGCCAATGCGCGGGGCCCGGCCCAGCATCTTGGCCACCGAAGCGTGGGTGATTCGCAAGGTTTGCAGCACATTGTCAAAAGTGACTTTGGCGATGGCGTCCACCAAGGACAGGTGAATGCTGACCAACACGACCTTCAGCTCGTCATTGGCCAACATCATCCGAACCGGCATGTCAGCGATGGATTTGCCAGCCATTGCCGCCGCCTCTGCCTGCAACATTTCGGTGTGGCCGGGGTACCTGGCATGCGGTGCGCCAGCCAACGCCAAGGCTTCTTTGTGAAGGGGTGCAGTGACCAAGGCGCTGATTTCGCCGCGCAATGCCGCTTGCGCCGCCCAAACGATGCAGAGCGCTGCCGCCCGTCCGGCTGCAGCGCTGACTTGACCAAAAGGCACCAGCCCCACAGGTGGCGCGATTTGCAAAACGGGAATGCACTGGGGTGGCGCGTTGAAAATTTCACTTGCCTGATCCAAAACCACCACGGGGAGCGCAATTTTGTCTTGGCTGACACATTGCACACCCCGGCGCAGCAAAGCCACGTCACCCACCACAAAACAGCCACGGGTCACTTGTGGCGCATCTCGAAACGCTTTGGCAATGATCTCGGGGCCAATACCTCCCGGGTCACCCAAGGTGATGGCGATGGGAAAACGAAGATTAGTCAAAAAAACCCTTTGGCACTCTGATTGGCACCCTAGTGATTGGCCAGTCGGCAATTTTTCGACGGGCCGCCCCTAGAAAAATTAACCCCCTCGGGGGGCAGCGACCCGCGAAGCGGCGGAGCGTGGGGGCAACATCCATCATGCAGGGTTGTCTATGTCAATGAATTCGTGGATGAGGCCCAATTGGCTGGCCACATGCCCTGCCACTGCAGGCGCACCATAGCGCTCGCTGGCATGGTGGCCACAGGCGATGAAAGCCACGCCGCTTTCGCGCGCGTAATGCGTTTGCGGCTCCGAGATTTCACCCGTCACAAACGCATCGGCCCCGGCGGCAATGGCGGCTTCAAAATAATTTTGCGCGCCACCCGTGCACCAGGCGATTTTGTGGATCGGTCGTTCGGGCACGTCGACCAAGGCCACGGGCCTGCCCAGCATTTTTTCGACATGGTTGGCCAGGCTTTGTGCTTTGGCAAAACTGCGGCCATCAGCCCTCCCGCCCATGAATCCCAGGTTTTGCTCGCCAAAGCGGCCCGCATCGCCGTCCAAGGCCTGCCAACCCAGTTTGACACCCAATTGCGCGTTGTTGCCCAACACGGGGTGCGCGTCCAACGGCAAATGGTAGGCAAACAAGTTGATGTCGTGCGCCAACAGCAGGGCCAGCCGCTGCTTCATCCAACCCGTGACCCGGCCATCCTGGCCGCGCCAAAACAGGCCATGGTGGACAAAAATGACATCGGCCTGGGCCTCAATCGCAGCTTCGATCAACGCGCGGCTGGCGGTGACGCCCGAGACAATTTTTTTGACGGTGGCGCGGCCCTCGACCTGCAGGCCGTTGGGGCCGTAGTCTTTGAAGCGCTCCGGTTGCAGCAAGGCATCGAAGGCTGTTGATAATTCATCGCGCAAGGTCATGGCCCGATTGTCGCATTCGCAAATGACCCGCCGGGCCTACAATTTGCACCATGAAACGTCTTTGGCTCTTGTTTTCGCAGACCGCTACGGTGCTGCTGGCGGCTTATTTTGTTGTGGCCACATTGAAGCCCGACTGGCTGGGCAAGCCCGGCGCAGGCGTGGGCACGTTGGCCTACTTGGAAGCCCCCGCCGCTGCCAACGCTGCCGCACCGGCCAACAGCTTCCGCTTGGCGGCCCAAAAGGCCTCGCCCGCCGTGGTCAGCATCAACACCAGCAAGGCCACCAAGGCCGATCCACGCTCTGCTGACCCGTGGTTCAAGTTCTTTTTTGGTGAACGCGACAACGCCCCGCAATCGGGCCTGGGCAGCGGCGTGATCGTTAGCGCCGATGGCTACATTTTGACCAACAACCACGTGGTCGAAGGGGCCGACGAAATTGAAGTGGTGCTGAACGACAACCGCCACACCGTGGCCAAGGTGATTGGCACCGACCCCGACAGCGACCTGGCCGTACTGAAAATCAACCTGGACAAGCTGCCTGTCATCGTGATTGGCAACTCCGACGCGCTGCAAGTGGGCGACCAGGTTTTGGCAATTGGCAACCCGTTTGGCGTGGGGCAAACAGTGACCTCGGGCATCGTCAGCGCATTGGGGCGCAACCAGTTGGGCATCAACACGTTTGAGAACTTCATCCAGACTGACGCCGCCATCAACCCCGGCAACTCAGGCGGGGCTTTGGTGGACGTGAACGGCAACCTGGCAGGCATCAACACGGCGATTTACTCGCGTTCAGGCGGCAACATGGGCATTGGCTTTGCCATTCCGGTGGCCACCGCCAAAATGGTGCTCGAAGGAATTGTCAAAGACGGCCAAGTGACCCGCGGCTGGATTGGCGTGGAGCCCAATGAGCTGTCGCCCGAATTGGCCGAAACCTTCGGCGTGAAAGTACCCACCAACGGCGACACGGCACTGCTGCGCGGCGTCATCATCACCGGTGTGCTGCAAAACGGGCCGGCGGCTCAGGCGGGCATTCGACCGGGCGACATCATCACGGCCGTGGCTGGCCAACCCGCTGGCAACGTGGCCGAGCTGCTAAGCCGCGTGGCGGCACTGAAGCCCGGCAGCGCGTCCAAATTCAGCGTGCTGCGCAAGGACGAAAAGCTGGATTTGAACGTGACCCCCGGTGTGCGACCCAAGCCGCGCAAAGGGCCGCAGTGAGGTGGATCGGTTCGAATTTAGCTTTGCTATTATTAATATAGCAAACTATCTATATTTTTCGAGAGCTAGAGGCCTTTCTTATTGAAAATTCGGCATTCTGGACCCTGAAAACGAAAAAAAGAACCTGCAGGTTCTTTTTTTCGTTTTCAGGTCAATTTCGCTCAGGATTTGGCTGAATCGGCACCGGTGGCACCTTCAGCCGCAGCATCGGGTGCTTTGGTGTGTTTGATGAAAATCTGGGCGCACCAAATGCCGATTTCATATAGCAAATACATCGGCACCAACAGCGCGATCATGGACACCGGGTCGGGCGGCGTGACTATGCCCGCCGCGGCGGCGGCACCGACGATAAAGTAGGTGCGAAACGCTTTGAGCTGCGCAACGGTGACGATGTTCATGCGGGCCAAAATGATCACGACAATCGGCACCTCAAAGGCCACCCCAAAGGCGATGAACATGGTGATGACGAAGTCCAGGTAGGCTTCAATATCGGGGCTGACGGCCACCGACATGGGGGCCATTTTCTGGATGGCTGGAAAGGCCTGGCCAAACACGAAAAAGTAGCAAAACGCCGCGCCTGTGTAAAACAACAAGGTGCTGGCCGCCACCAAAGGCAACACCAGCTTTTTCTCGTGGCGGTACAGGCCAGGGGCAACAAACGCCCACACCTGGTAAAGAATCCACGGCAAAGACAAACCAACAGCCGCCAAAACCGTCACCTTGATGGGCACCAAAAATGGAGACACCACGCCCACGGCGATCATGCGCGAGCCTTCGGGCAAGGCTTTAACCAAGGGCATGGCCAGCAGGTCGTACATTTTGGACGGGCCAGGGTAAAACAGGAGCACGACCAGCAGCGCTCCTACGCCGTACAGCGCCTTGAGCAGGCGGTCGCGCAATTCGACCAAATGCTGGACAAAAGGCTGCTCTGTGCCGGCCAGTTCGTCTTCTTTGTTGTCTTTTTTCGCGTCAGAGCTCGCGTCAGAGCTCGTATTTTGGGTCGAATGGGGGTCAGTCATCAGCTTAATAGTTTCGGTCGAAACCTGGCGACGCGCGCTGCTCCCGACAAGGCTTTGGTTCGGGTACCCGTGCGGGCTTTGTACCAGCTAGGCGTGGCACCTTGCTTAACGCGCCACTTCTTTTGCGGGTGTTTGTAGTGCGGAAAAGTGGGCGGTGGTGGGGCCAGGGTGGAGCCCGAGGTCAGGTCGGACGCCATGCTGGTCGCCTCGCTCCAGTTTTTTTCAAAATCGCTGGTGCCGGTTTGAATGGATTGCTCCACATCCCGTGCGGCGCTTTCAACCGACTCTTTCATCTTTTTCAGCTCGTCCAAGTCCATTGACCGGTTGACCTCGGCCTTCACGTCGGCCACGTAGCGGCGCGCGCGGCCCAGCAGCGTGCCGATGGTTTTGGCCAAGCCGGGCAGCTTTTCAGGACCGATGACAATCAGTGCAATACCGCCAATGATGGCGATTTTGGTAACCCCAATATCGATCACGATGCTTCAATCACGTTAGGTCCATCACGTTTTTAACCCCTGCTTGGCAACCAGACCACTGGCCCGCATCAGGCCTTGGTTTTGGCTTCAACGTCGATGGTTTCTTTGGCAACTGTCGCCGCTGTGGTGCCGACTTGGCTGGTGGCAGCCGTGGCGGCTGTGGCAGCATCAGCGGCTTTGTCAGTGCC
>JANNCN010000211.1:0-8954 GCA_031386665.1 Rhodoferax sp.
GCGCGGGAAACCGGGCACCCCACACTCAAGGCCGGATATAAGGACGCAGCCGATCAGCCACGCACGAACCGAGCGGAAAGCTCTTGTCATCCGGGAGGCATTCATATAGGGCTTTGGGGTGAAATGCGCGTGGAAACGATCTGTCACACACCCGAAAAAATGGCCAAACGACAGCTTGACCCATTTTTCAACCCCGCGTGCTTTCGCCCCAAAACCGCATGCACATTGCGCTGTCGCTGCGCTGGACGGGCGGGAGGCAGTCCGATAAACTCGCGGCGATTGGCGAACTACTCAAAATTATGCGATGGCGCTTAGTGGCAAAAACATGGGCGAAGGCCGAGAGGTTTGCTTACCCGCAAGCAACACAAAGCCAAGATTTTGATAGAACCCCACTGCCGCAGAATCAGCGTCCAGGTACATCCCGAAGCTGCCAATCTGCCGCGCTATGTGCTGGGTCAGCTGCAGCGCATGCTTCATCAGCTTTGAGCCAAGTTGTTGGCCTTGGCAGCGAGTATCCACACCCAACATCACGAGTCGGGAACATGGAATTTTGAGTGGCAAGGAGCCCAGTTCCAATGCCGACAGGGTAGATACATCGATCATGTGTTGGGTTATCGTGTAAAAACCCACCAATCGATCTTGCTGGGCTACATCCGTCAGTACGTAGGCCACGCTCAGACTTTTTTTGACCTGCGGTTTCAGGCTGTTGTGAACGAAAGAGTTAATCGCCAAGTGGCCGCAATCAAACTGCTTTTGGCCCAAGTAGGTCAGTTTGGGGTCGCACAGCGAAAGCTCAAAGGACGCAAGGTCAGACGGTGTCGGCTCACCGCTCATGCCTTGATCGGCGCAGCACGGACTAGGCTGCGCAATGGCAAATCAGGCAACAGCATCAGATCTTTCATAGCTCGTGTGGGCTTTGGCGAGGCGTGCAGCAGCTGCACCAATGCAGCTTGTCCTTGCTTGGCCAGACCAATGCTGGCGTGCTCATTGAGCACTTTGCGCGCCTTTTCAATGGCCGGGCCAAGCACGAAGGCTGTTAAATCAAGACCATCCAGTGCAGCGGCTTGACTCAATAAGTCTTTCATGCTCACGGTGGTTTTGAATTCCATCCGTGCATGGCGCAAATTGGGTGTTGCGGATTCCATGGTCAACTTTCATGAGTGATACATTTGGTTGATTGTACGGCCAATGTCCGTATGCAGAGTCAGTGCCAACCAGGAAACGCGCAATCACCCTTCTCCCCGTGCCTCCCGCCCCATCAGCGCAGCCACCGCTTTGGCGGGGCCGATTTGTCCGTCCAACAAAGCGACGACCGCCGAAGAAATCGGCATTTCCACACCCAGACTGGCTGCGCGCTGCACCACCGCTCGGGCGCAGTAAACACCTTCAGCCACATGGCCTAGTGAGTCAACCGCCTGCTGCAAGGATTTCCCCTGAGCAAGCAGCAGCCCAACTTTTCGGTTGCGGCTTAAGTCGCCTGTGGCGGTTAAGACTAAATCACCCAAACCGCTCAAACCCATGAAGGTTTCGGCCTTGGCACCCAATGCGATACCAAAGCGCGTCATCTCGGCCAAGCCACGGGTCACCAAAGCCGCGCGGGCATTCGCGCCCAAATTCAAACCGTCGCACAAACCAGTGGCAATGGCCAGCACGTTTTTAACCGCACCGCCGACTTCAACGCCAGCGATATCGTCATTGGCATAGACCCGCAAACTGGGGCTGTGAAAAGCTGCCACCAAGGCATCGCGAACGCTGGCGTGCGGGCTGCACGCGACCAGCGCTGTGGGCTTCTGGCGGGCGACTTCCAAGGCAAAACTAGGGCCACTGAGGACGCCCGCTTTCAAATTCGGGGCCACTTGGGCTTGAATTTCATGCGCCATGAACCCCAAGTTGGACTGCAACGCGCTTGATGCAGGTTTTACCTGGCCTGCCGGCTCAAACCCCTTGCAAAGCCAAGCCACGGGGGCCTGGCAATCTCGAATTTGAATCAAAATTTCGCGCAAACCCGACATGGGCGTGGCCACCACGACCAAATCTGACGAATTGGCTAAAGCCGCCAAATCGCCATTTGGCAGTGCGCTAATGATTAACTCAGGCGGCAAGCTGACACCCGCCAGGTAGCGCGTATTCTCTCGCCGTTGCACCAAGTCTTGTGCCTGAGCCGCATTGCGCGCCCATAGGGTAACTCGACGCGTTGAGGGGTTGGCAGTAGCACCGTTGGCGGCATTTGCCGCGCTGACTGCCAGCGCAGTACCCCAAGCACCCGCGCCCAAAATGACGATGTTCATGCGGCAGCCATCAAGGGCGGGGCAAGCAGACCGGCGGCACGCCGCTGGCCCACTGGCAATTGCTTATTGCGTGATGATTCTGGACGGCTCTGCCGCTGCGGCAGCCGCTTGCTGGGCTTGCTGCTGCTCAAACATTGCCTGAAAGTTGATTTCAGACAAATGCACGGGCGGAAAGCCCGCGCGTTGAATCAAATCAGCCACGTTGCCGCGCAGGTAAGGGTAGACGATTTGCGGGCAAGCGATGCCCATGACCTGGCTCATCTGCTCTGGGGCCAGATTGCGAATTTCAAAAATACCGGCTTGCTTGACCTCGACCAAAAACACGGTTTTGTCTTTGATTTTGGTTTGCACCGTGGCGGTCACCGTCACTTCGTAAACGCTGTCAGCCACGGGCTCGGCGTTCACGCCCAGCTGAATGTCCACCGTGGGCTGCTCTTGCACCAGCAAAATGGCGGGTGAATTGGGTTGCTCCAGTGACGATTCTTTGAGGTAAACGCGCTGAATCTGGAAAACCGGGGCTTGGGCTGCGTCGCTGCCAGGAGTTGTAGAAACGCTTGCGTCTGGGGTATCTGCCATAAAGTTCTTTCGAGTAAAACAAAAAATGCCGTGCGGCCAACGCCCTATCTAGCCAATCTATCTAGGTCAGCCGCGCACGAACCAGCCCAAAATAAGCTTGGGTTGGATTATCTCAGGTGAAACATACAGGTTTTTGCGGTCAAGCCGCCGTCAGCATGGGCAGTAATTCGCCTTTGCCGTCCAAGGCCATCAAATCGTCGCAGCCACCGACGTGGGTGTTGCCGATAAAAATTTGTGGCACGGTGCGCCGCCCGGTGATTTCCATCATTTTGACGCGTTCAACAGAATTTTCGTCAATGCGGATTTCTTCAATGTGAGCCACGCCCCGGCTGGTTAAAACCTGTTTGGCGCGAATGCAGTAGGGACACACTGCTGTGGTGTACATCTTGACGTGTTGCATGGTGATTTAGGGCGATTCAGAGCAATTCGGGACGATTGAGAAGTATGGGAGGCGATTGAGGTATGTCAGGCCCTTAAGCCGACTTTTCAACCGGTAAATTGGCAGTTTTCCAGGCCGCCAAGCCACCGCTCATGGCCTGGGCGTTGTCAAACCCCAGTTTTTTAGCCACGGCGACCGCGCGGGCTGAACGAGCCCCGGTTTGGCAGACCAAAATCAGCGGCAAGGCTTTGTTTTTAACCGCCGCACCCAGCTTTTCTTCAAGCTGGCTGAAAGGGATGTTTTTGGCATTGCCCACGTGGCCTAGAGCAAATTCTTCTGTTTCGCAAACGTCAATGACCACGGCTTTTTCGCGGTTGATGAGCTGCACTGCGCCGTCAGCAGTCAAACCACCGCCAGCCCCTTGGATGATCGGCATCAGCAGCATGGTGCCTGAGACCAGGGCCACGGTAATCAACATCCAGTTGTCTATTAAAAATTTCACTTGTTTCCTTCGGATTGATGAGCCGGATTTTTGGCGCAACCCATGATTTTAGAATACGGGGCAGGTGCCAGATGACCGCCGCGCCCTCTTTCCCCTGTTTTCCCCTTGTTTTGCCCCCACATTTCACAACAACCATGCCCAAATTAGTGCTCATCCGCCACGGCGAATCGACCTGGAACCTTGAAAACCGCTTCACCGGCTGGACCGATGTTCCCTTGACCGACACGGGCATTGCGCAGGCCAAAAACGCGGGCAAACTGCTGAAAGCGGCCGGTTTTGACTTTGACGTGACCTACACCAGCATGCTCAAACGCGCCACGCACACGCTGTGGCATTGCCTGGACGAAATGGACCGCACCTGGCTGCCGGTGGTGAACAGCTGGCGGCTCAATGAGCGCCATTACGGGGCCTTGCAAGGCCTGAACAAAGCCGACATGGCCAAACAATATGGTGACGCGCAGGTGCTGGTATGGCGGCGCAGTTACGACACGCCACCGCCCGTGCTGGACGCCAGCGACGCCCGCAGCGAACGCGGCGATTTGCGCTATGCCAAGCTCAAGCCAGAGCAGATTCCGCTGACCGAATGCCTGAAAGACACGGTCGAGCGGGTGATGCCGCTGTGGACCGAGTCCCTGGCCCCCGCCATGAAAGCAGGCAAGCGGGTGGTGATTGCGGCGCACGGTAATTCGATACGCGCTCTGGTGAAATACCTGGACAACATTGCCGACGACGCGATTGTGGGAGTGAACATTCCCAATGGCATTCCGCTGGTGTACGAGCTAGACGACGATTTGAAGCCGATTCGCCACTATTACCTGGGCGATGCCCAAGCTGCCGCTGAAGCTGCGGCGAAAGTTGCCGCCCAAGGCAAAACTTGATCTGAAACAACGCCGATGCGCGGCACGAGTGCGCGAACCCGGCGGCGGCAAAGTGTGCGAATAAGCCGCTTTGAGGCACTTTACGGGGTGTTTACGGAACTGCGACCGCGCTGGGTGCTCCAAGGTGTATATTGCTTCAAACTTGGGACTACAGAGGACTGAAACTATGGGTCATAAACTTAAAATTGCAGGCTGGATCTCAGTGGGGGTGATGGCAGGGGCGCTGACCACGGTGTCGCTGCAAACCGTCGCCCGTGGCACGCTGGCGCCATTGCCCATTGAAGAGCTGCAGCAACTGGCTGCGGTGTTTGGCATGGTCAAAAGCGACTATGTCGAGCCCGTGGATGAGAAAAAGCTGATCACCGACGCCATCACCGGCATGGTGGCCAGCCTGGACCCGCACTCGCAGTATTTCGACAAAAAGTCGTTCAAAGAGTTTCGGGAAGGCACAGCCGGGCGTTTTGTCGGCGTGGGCATTGAAATTACCCAAGAAGATGGCCTGGTCAAAGTGGTGTCACCGATTGAAGGCTCGCCCGCCTTTCGCGCTGGGCTCAAAACCAATGACCTGATCACCAAAATTGACGACACCATGGTCAAAGGCTTGTCGCTGAACGAAGCCGTCAAACGCATGCGTGGCGAACCCAATACCAAAGTGGTGCTGACGATTTTCCGCAAAGACGAAACCCGCTCGTTCCCGGTGACCATCACCCGCGAAGAGATTCGCACTGTGTCGGTTCGTGGCAAAGTGCTGGAGCCGGGCTACGCCTGGATTCGCGTCTCGCAGTTTCAAGAGCGGACGGTGGACGACTTTGCCAAAAAGCTAGAAGAGGTTTACAAGGCCGAGCCCAACATGAAAGGCCTGGTGCTGGACTTGCGCAACGACCCCGGTGGTTTGCTCGATGCAGCGGTGGCTATTTCTGCCGCATTTTTGCCCGAGAACGTGACGGTGGTGTCCACCAATGGCCAGTTGGCTGACAGCAAATTCACCTACAAAGCATCGCCCGAGTTTTACCAGCGCCGTGGCGGGGCCGACCCCTTGAAACGCTTGAACGACGCCACTAAAGGCGCGCTCAAATCCGTGCCCCTGGTGGTGTTGGTGAATGAAGGCTCGGCGTCTGCCAGCGAAATTGTGGCCGGTGCCTTGCAAGACCACAAACGCGGCGTGGTGATGGGCAACCAGACCTTTGGCAAGGGTTCGGTGCAAACCGTGCGCCCATTGGGGCCAGACACTGGTTTGAAAATAACCACCGCGCGTTACTACACGCCCTCAGGCAAGTCGATTCAAGCCAAAGGCATCGTGCCTGATGTGATGGTCGATGAAACCGAAGAAGGCAACCTGTTTGCCGCCCTGCGCACCCGTGAAGCCGACCTGGAAAAACACCTGGGCAGCGGCCAGGGCGAAGAGAAAAAAGACGCTGGCCGTGAAAAAGCCCGTGAAGACGCTCGCAAAAAGCTGGAAGAAGAAGCCAAAAAAGCCCCCGCCGACCGCAAAATCCCCGAATTTGGCTCTGACAAAGACTTCCAACTGTCCCAAGCCGTCAACCGCCTTAAAGGCCGCGACGTGCTGGTGAGCAAAACCATGGTGGAGCGCAAGGAAGAAGTCAAAGAGAATTGATGGAGGACCCCCAACTCCTGCGCTACTCCCGCCACATTCTCCTCAACGAGATTGGAATTGAAGGCCAAGAGCGCATTCTGAAGGCCTACGCGCTGATCATCGGCGCGGGTGGTTTGGGCTCTCCAGTCGCTCTTTACCTGGGTTCAGCCGGCGTTGGGCACATCACTTTGATTGATGACGACGTGGTGGACGTCACCAACCTGCAGCGCCAAATTGCCCACAGCATGGCGCGGGTCGGTCAAGCCAAAACATCGTCTGCCCAAACAGCGATTGCCGCCATCAACCCAGAAGTCACCGTCACCGCCCTTCAGGCACGCGCCCACGGCGCACTGCTGGACGATCTGGTGGCCCAAGCCGACATCGTGCTGGATTGCTGCGACAACTACGCCACCCGCCACGCCGTCAATGCCGCTTGCGTGAAGCACCACAAACCGCTGGTGTCGGGCGCTGCGATTCGGTTTGACGGCCAAATCACCGTGTTTGACCCGCGTCAGGCGCATTCACCCTGCTATGCCTGCGTGTTTCCGCCAGATGAGTCGTTTGAGGAAACTCGCTGCGCCACTTTGGGCGTGCTGGCCCCGCTGGTCGGCATCGTCGGCTCGTTGCAGGCGGCTGAAGCGCTGAAAATTTTGAGCGGCGCTGGCACGTCGCTGGTGGGCCGCTTATTGATGCTGGACGCCTTGAGCCTGGAATTCAACGAAATTCGCGTGGCGCGGGATGCCGCTTGCAGCGTTTGCGGTGCTGGTGCCACGGCCACAGCTCTAGCCCTGGCCAGCCCCGCGCAATCCTCCTTTTCGGCCGCTGCTTGATTTGTGGCTTGGGCTGCAGCCCGATGTGGCTGCCAAGACAGGCTCAAATTCGCCAAAAATCGCCAAAACCGTTATTTTTACCACAATTGTGGTAAAAATGACCTCCAAACGCCCTTCAACCCAAAATTATTAACAAAATAGACCTTTAGCTCTCGAATAATATCAATAGTTTGCTATTATTATAATAGCATTCATTTTATCCCGCCACTTGCCCTATCATTTTGCTATGCGCGCAAGTCAACCTATTCGCCGTCCATGAAGTCCAGCCCCTGGACGCGCTGGTTTCCGTTTCTGGCTTGGCAGCGGCCCAATTCGCGCTTTTTGAAGGCTGACATTTTTGCCGGGCTGACGGTCGGTTTGATCGTGTTGCCTCAGGGTGTGGCCTACGCGGCGCTGGCAGGCATGCCCTTGATCACGGGGATTTACGCCTCGCTCTTACCGGCTTTGGTGGCGGTTTTGTGGGGCGCGTCCACCCGGCTTTCGGTGGGGCCGACGGCACTCACGGCCTTGCTGGTCAGCTCGTCGCTGACTGGTTTGGCAGTGCCTGGCAGCGCGCAGTGGGTGGCGCTGGCGGTTTGGCTGGCGCTGTTTTCAGGCGGTTTGCAACTCATTTTGGGTTTGGGGCGCTTTGGCTGGCTGCTTAACTTGGTCACCTCGCCCGTGCTGACGGGTTTTACGCAAGCAGCCGCGATTTTGATTTTGTTGTCGCAACTGCCGACTTTGCTGGGTTTGAGCGGCCCTCTTAAAAACCTGCTGAACCAGCCGCAAATCAACACCCAAGCGGCCGCTTTTGGCTTGGGCAGCCTGGCGCTGATGGTGCTGGGCAAGCGGCTGTGGCCCAAATTTCCAGTGGTGATTGCCGTGGTGGCAGGCGCAGCGGTGGCCAGCGCCTGGCTCGGTTTTGGTAGCCAAGGCGGCCCTGTGGTGGGCGTGCTGCCTGCGGGGCTGCCCGATTTTTATTGGCCCGACTTTTTACCGCTGGACACACTGGGCGCTCTGGTGGTGCCCGCTTTGGTGATCACTTTGATCAGTTTTTTGGAAACCGCGTCCAGTGCCAAGGTCGAAAACCAGGCCGACGGCAAGCGCTGGGACGACAACCAGGATTTGATTGGCCAGGGTTTGGCCAAAATTGTTTCGGCGTTTTGCGGCGCTTTTCCCACCAGCTCATCGTTTTCGCGCTCGGCCATCATGCTGCACGCGGGCGCGCGCACTGGGTGGGCGACGGTAAGCGCCGTGCTGCTGGTGCTGCTGGCGCTGCTGTGGCTAATGCCAGCCTTGGTGGCCATTCCGCAGTCGGTTTTGGCAGCGGTGGTCATTTCTGCTGTGGTGGGTTTGCTTAAACCCAGCGAACTAGTGCGGCTGTGGCGGGTGTCCCCGGTTGAAGCCAGCACCGCCTTGGTCACGTTTTTGCTGACATTGGCCACTGCGCCGCGCCTCTACTGGGGCGTGCTGGCCGGGTTACTGATGAGTTTGAGCCATTTCATGCACCACCGGCTGCACCCGCGCATCATTGAAGTGGGCCTGCACCCGGACGGCAGCCTGCGCGATCGCAATTTGTGGCATTTGCCGCTTTTGGGCGAGCATGTTTACGCGCTGCGCATGGACGCCGAGCTGGATTTCGCGTCGGCCAACGGCTTCACCACGGCGATTTCTGTGTACCTGAGCACTCACTCACAAACGCGACATATCTGCCTGTTTGCGCAGCCCATCAACCGCATTGACGTGACGGGGGTCGAGGCGTTTCGGCAACTGCACGCCGGTTTAAGCGCCAAAGGCATCGTGCTGCACATCAGCGGCATCAAGCTGCCGGTTGAGAAAATTTTGCGCCGCGCCAAAGCCCTGCCCGAGGGGCCTTTGCTGCGCCTTTACCGCACCGATGCCGAGACCTTGGCCGCCCTGGCGATTGC
>JANNCN010000218.1:0-4793 GCA_031386665.1 Rhodoferax sp.
GCAAAATGAAATTTGGGGTAAGCGAAGGCATGGTGCTGGCCGCCAGCCACAGCGATGAAAAAGGCAACCCTGGTATTCACGTGCTGGAGCCAAACGACGGCGCACAGCCGGGCATGCGGGTTCGCTGATTGAAAAGCGCACCGAAACGAGCAGTCTAATTTTCAGCCTATCGGCGTAGATCATGGCAACAAAAGCAAAAACTCCAGATCGGACAGAATTTCCGGAGACTGTGTTGAAGTTTCTCAGCGTCGACCGCCAGGCGGGGTATGACCAGGACGTGCTGGCCAAGTCTCTGTCAGCCACCCAGCAGTTTTCAGCAACTTCAGTTCAACAGCGCTAAACCGAATGAGCCCCACCCCGGCCGCCCGCGTCAAACCCGAAGACTTCTTCAGCCCAGATGAATGGCGCGATCTATCGGCCCGCTCCAACTGGGTCGGTCTGCTGTTGGTGGCGCATTGTTGGTTGGTGATCGGCGGCGCCATGGCCATGGGAATCGTGTGGCCCGTGACCCTGCCCTTGGCGATTGTGTTGATTGGCAACCGGCAGTTGGGCCTTTTTATTTTGATGCATGACGCCGCCCACGGTGCCTTGCACGCCAACCGCCGCGTCAACGATTGGGTAGGCAAATGGCTGTGCGGCGCCGACTTGCATGCCTACCGCGCCTACCATTTGCAGCACCACCGCTTTGTGCAGCAAACGGCCGACCCCGACTTGGGTTTGTCAGCGCCGTTTCCTGTTTCACGCGATTCATTGCGGCGCAAGATGATTCGGGATCTTTCCGGGCAGACTTTTTACAAGCAGCGCTTTGGCCACTTGGCAGACCAACTTCGAGCCCGCAATCGCGGCACGTCATGGGTCAGCGTGGTGCTGGCGGAACTCCAACGCCAACCGCATTTTTACGCCCAAAACGCGCTGGGGCTCGCGGTGTTCAGCGCGTTGGGATGGGGCTGGGCATGGCTTGCCATGTGGTTGCTGCCCATGGCCACCTGGCTGCCGCTGATCACGCGGCTTCGCAATATTTCAGAGCATGCTTTGGTTGCCCAAAACGAGCCCGACCCGCTACAACATGCGCGCACCACGCACGCCAACTTGGCTGAGCGCTTGTTCATCGCACCCTATTGGGTGAATTACCACTGCGAACACCACATGTTTACCCAAATTGCCTGCTGGAAACTGCCACTGGCCCATCGCATTTTGGCTGCCAAGGGCATCACCGCGCGCATGCTTTTGCAGCCAGGCTACCTCAGCATGCTGCGCTTGGCCAGCGCCGGTTGACGCAATATTCAGCCGCTAAAAACGGCTTACTTCGGGTCTAAATCTGGGTCTCGCGCTGAACCGGTCGACACCACGCGCAGGTCTGAATTGAACACCACAGTGAAGATTTTGGAATCTGACACGTTCACCCCGTCCAGGTAGCGCCAGTCGTAATGGGTCTGGCGCTTAAGCTCATAGGGGGTGATTTTCATCGGCTTGCCCAAGCTTTTACGCACGTCTTCCATCATCATGCCAAGGCCAATTTTGGCAAAATTGTCTGGTGTTAGCAGCTGCCGCAAAGCGGACATTTTGCCGTCCGTGCCAATGGTGATGTGGTAGTTTTTGTGCCCTGCCGGGTTGCGGTTGTACTCAAAAACGCGGCCACCACCGGGTGCATCCCATACTTTTTCAGGCTCGCCAAAACGGGCCCGAACGTCGGCTTCGGTCGAAACGCCTTCTTCTAGCTCGCTGATACGCTGGGGGTCGCAGGCCACCAGGGCCAAAATACTTGAAAGCAAGCCCATGGTGAAAATCCTTCTGAGCGTTGATTGGGTGCAAAGCGTGGTTTTGGTAGCCGACATGGTGATCCCTGTAAAATTGCCAGATGAGCTTCTCGATTATCTCCATCTTCCGCCGCCCGGACTACCAGTCTGAAGTGACCCAGTTCATTAACCAAATGAAGGCTGACAAGCCGACACTTGAGGCCGAACAACTGGCAGGGCGTGCCCTTTTGTGGGACAAAGCCGTGGACCGCGCTGCCTGGTCTGACTACCGCGCGGGCGAGGTCGAGCAAAAGCCTTACGTTTACCAAACAGACGCCAAATAGGCCACAAAATACCCAATTTGGGTATTTAAACCACTCAAAACCTGTTTTCGGCTGTTTTTTTAATAAAATGGACCTCTAGCTCCCGAATAATATAGATAGTTTGCTATATAGTTTATAGCAAATATGACACTCGGCATTTTTCAAATCCCCACAGTAGCCTTTCTCTAATCCACTTGCCATGACCGCCACGGCCACCCCCAACTTGCTGCCCAACCCGGGCCTTGCAGCGCTTGGCTCCATGCCAGAGGTGGTAGACCAAGTCGCTTTGGCGCGGCTTTATGGCGAACCGCTGTTTGCCATGCCGCAAGACCTGTACATTCCGCCGGATGCACTGGAAGTCTTTCTGGAGGCCTTCGAAGGCCCGCTGGATTTGCTGCTGTACCTGATCCGCAAGCAGAATTTCAATATTTTGGACATCCCCATGGCGGGTGTCACGCGCCAGTATTTGGTTTATGTTGAAGAAATTCGCGGTCGCAATCTGGAACTGGCCGCCGAATACCTGCTGATGGCCGCCATGCTGATCGAGATCAAGTCGCGCATGCTGCTGCCGCCGCGCAAGCTGGCAGACGGCCAGGAGCCCGAAGACCCGCGCGCCGAGCTGGTGCGCCGCTTGCTCGAATACGAGCAAATGAAGCTGGCAGCCGCCAAAATCAACGCGCTGCCGCAGTTTGGCCGTGACTTTTTAAAAGCGCAGGTCTATATTGAACAATCGTTGCAACCGCGTTTTCCAGATGTGAGCGTGGTTGACTTGCAAGAAGCCTGGGCCAGCATTTTGAAACGCGCCAAGCTGGTGCAGCACCACAAAATCACCCGCGAAGAACTGTCTGTGCGCGAGCACATGAGCATCGTTCTGCGCCATTTGCAAGG
Source organism: Rhodoferax sp. (assembly GCA_031386665.1). GTDB lineage: Bacteria > Pseudomonadota > Gammaproteobacteria > Burkholderiales > Burkholderiaceae_C > JANYCG01. The sequence continues at coordinate 2,948 of JANNCN010000218.1, forward strand.
CAAGAAATTCGTCGAATTCGAAGCCCTTTTTGATGCCTCCAAAGGCATGGCCGTCCTGGTTGTCACCTTTTTGGCGCTGCTGGAACTGGCCAAGGAAATTCTCGTCGAAATCACCCAGGCCGAGGCCTTTGCGCCGATTTACGTGCGGTTGGCTTTCACGCAGGCACACTGAAACGGCAAATCACGCAGGCGTGAATGGGTGACGCACCACTGCGGTATGCACGCCCTAGATTGATGTGCGTTCAGCCTGATAGCCGCACGGCGACTGGGCAATGCGCATGCGGTTTTGGAGTGAAAGCACGCGCGGGAACGAAAAATGGGTCAAGCTTTCGCTTGGCCATTTTTTGTAGAGGAATTGACAGACTGCTACCACGCGCATTTCACTTCAAAGCCCGGTCGCATTTCCCAATCACCGTGCTTTGTCGGCTTTTTTGAAGAGCTTCAAAGTACGTTTATTTTGACCAAAAATAACCCTAATCAGCGGTCCTGTTCGAGAAGCGCGGACTCGAAAGACAAGCCGTCAGACGGATAGCTAGGCGGCCAGCTCCACCAGGACTCAGAAGGCTAGAAATTGTAAGGCAGTTTGGAACTGGATGCCGGTACGACGCGCTCGAGCTGCGACCTAGGCGTCATCGGCAGCAGTACCGACTAGCTCAGTTGACTTATTTGCAGCTGTAGGTCGAGGAATCGGTAACGCACCTTTGAGCCAGAGTATTCCGATTGCTAGTATTGCAGCACACACGAGCAGCATGTACTTCGTTGGAATGTACACGTGTTCTGCGACGGAGTTCCCAGGTATCTCCTCGTAGACATTGATGCGGAGGCACAGCAATAGAAGGTTCACCCAAGAGTCTCCGAGCGTTCCAGCGTAGCAGGGATTCTCTGAAAAGACCAACGAGGCAATCGCCAAGACAAAAGCGCTGGCAATTGTGATTGATCCGAACTTCTTTTCTCTTTCCACAATGGCCCACCCAAAAAATTACATGTTAATGTTAAAGATTACCCAGTTTTCGAAGTCTTGTCCGTTTTCGATCTGAACAGCCAATTTCTCGGCATTCGCCAGTGCCCGCTTAATCATCCAGTATGCTTCATCAAACAGGTTAACTGAAATCTGTTCGTCCTCACCTTTCGCGTGGTGCTTTAACTTGTTCCTGGCACTGTTCCAGTCGTTATAAATTTCATTTTTCTTTCTACCTCCAGCAAGCATCAGACCAGTATTCTCGCGAACACTAACGATCGCCTCGACCGAATCCTCGACAATTGAAGCGTGGGACTGGGAAGCCAAAAGGCCGGCAAGCACGGCTTCTGAGGCGCCGGCGAGAGTAATGGCGCAAATAAACTTCTGTTCCAAGAATAGCGAAATTGCTTCGTTCAACTGGATCACCGCGATCTCACGCTTACTGATGTTCGTATCTTCATCAAAGCCGAGAGTAGGAGTGCGCATTGCGCCTAAAGTAATGTCTTCCATGGGCAGGCAGAATAATCCAGTGACAACAGCATAGTCGCGCCACAGTTTCCCGCCGCAGGTGATTGGCAATCCTACTCTCAATAGATGTGCGGAAATCGATTGGGGAAATAATTTTGTCAATCCTCGCAAACTAAATTTGCTAAATTTTAGCCTCCGCCGAACAAACCCAAGCAATTGCGCGCGCCGCGTAAAATTTAGTCGCGCCTAGCAAATTTGACCGTCAGCCACCCCACCCAGCCACCCGCCCAGCGCGGTGATAGTGAAATGTGACCAGATGCTATGAATGCCTCCCTCCTCACGGGGACACCGTGGAAGAGGGAAACATCGCAAAGCAACTGGAGCACACATGGCCACTCAAACACGCACGCAGACTGACGC
>JANNCN010000220.1:0-11471 GCA_031386665.1 Rhodoferax sp.
CTGCCCGTCTTTGCGGCTTTCGCCGCCAAGACGGGCAGCCTGTTTGCAAATGGGCGCGCCGGGGCGCGTTTGTTGTTCAAGGAAGGGGTGCCAAGAAATAGTCATGCGTGCGGAGCCTTCGCTCCATTATTGGTTTGACTCAGGGCAGGAAATCGGAGCAAAATTACATAAAAAGAACCTACAGGTTCTTTTTTTTGAAAGATCGTTGATATTTGTCAAATATTGAATCAAAAATGCCTATAGCTCTCTCAGAATATGCATACTTTGCTATTTTTAGCATAGCTAATTTAATATTGAAAACTGAAATTGACCGATACCATTCAAGAGAAATTCGTAGAATTCAAAGCCACATTTCACCTCGGCAAAGCTGTTCTTTTCAGTAGCCTTCCAGTTGCCTGAAAACTGCAAGAAATCGCTCTTTGCCGTACTTTTCTTCACCTGAAACCCGCCTTGGGACTACCATGCAGAAATTAATCACCGTAAGCCAAGGAGCCCTCCATGATCACCAGCATGAACCACTTCACCATCGTGGCCGAAGACCGGGCGGCGACGTTTGATTTTTACATTGGTTTGTTGGGTTTGAAGGACGGGCCAAGGCCTGACTTGGGCTTTCCAGGGGCGTGGCTTTATGCAGGGAGCCCGGGGCTTGTTGGGAATGAGGATGAGGCCAATGCTGCGGCGGCACCGCAGGCCGTGCTGCATATCATCTTTGGCCGCCCGATGCCCGCAGTGCGCACGGGGGTGATTGACCACCTGGCGTTCAGCGCCTCAGGCTTGCGCGATGTCAAGGCCCGGCTGGATGCGCGGCGGCTGCACTACAGTCTGCGGCAACAGGCTGAATCTGGAATTTGGCAGCTTTTTTGTTTTGATCCCAACGGAGCGCGAGTTGAACTGGATTTTCCCGCCAGCGAAACGCCCTGACCTGTAAGCAAACCTCGCCCCCATTGGCGCTAACATTGACTGTCACCGACCACTAGAAAGACCGCATGTCAGCCCAAGACCTGTACTTGCAAAAACGCATGAACGCCACTGACGCGGTGCGTTTGGTGCGCAATGGCGACTTCATTATTGTGCCCACCGCAGCGGGCGAACCCCCCACTTTGCTGACGGCGCTGTCAGAGCAACGGCGCGACTTTTTAGACGTGAAAGTTGCGCAAATTTTGGCAATTCGCAAGTATGGCTACATCGACCCTGAAACCGCCGACCACGTACGCCATGTAGCATTTTTTTACGGGGGCGCAACGCGAGCCGGTGGACAAGCCGGTTGGGTCGATTTCATTCCCGCTTACTTTTCGGAGCTGCCACAGCAAATTGAGCGGGGTTTGGTAGCGTCTGACGTGGTGTTTGCCATGGCGTCGCCCATGGACGCGCACGGCTATTTTTCGGTCAGCCTGGGGGCCGACTACACCATGGCGGCCATGGCGCGCGCCCGCGTGGTGGTGCTTGAAGTCAACCCCAATGTGCCCTACGCCTATGGCAACTGCCATGTGCATGTGTCCAAAATTACAGCCTTGGTGGAAAGCAGCGAGCCAGTTTTTGAAGTCGGCTTGCCCAAAATTGGCCCCGTGCAAGAAGCCATTGGCAAGTATGTGGCTGACATGATTGACGACGGCTCCACACTGCAAATTGGTTATGGCGGCATTCCAGATGCGGTGGTGATGCAGTTGACGCACAAACACGATTTGGGTATTCACACCGAGATGATTGGCGACGGCATTTTGTCGCTGGTCGAATGCGGCGCAATAACCAACCGGCGCAAAAACTACTTGCCGGGCAAAATGATTGCTACGTTCGCCTTGGGCTCACAAAAGCTTTATAAATTTATGGATCGCAACCCGGCGCTTGAAATTCACCCAGTTGACTTCACCAACGACCCTTACCTGGCCGGGCAAAACGACAACATGGTGGCGATCAACGCGACTTTGCAAATTGACCTGCTGGGGCAATGCGGCTCTGAAAGTTTGGGTTACTCACCCTACTCAGGCACGGGCGGGCAGTCTGACTTTGTGCGCGCTGCCAACCGCTCGCGCGGGGGCAAAGCGTTTATTGTGGTGCCGTCTACAGCCAAGAATGACAGCATTTCGCGCATCGTGCCTTGCTTGAGCCCCGGCACGCACGTGAGCACCAGCAAGAACGACATCAACTACGTGGTCACAGAATTTGGCGTGGCCCAGTTGCGCGGAAAATCTGGCAAACAACGCGCTCGGGAACTCATCTCAATCGCGCACCCTAACTTTAGGGCGGAACTGACCGAGCAAGCCAAGCGCATGAACCTGTTCTAACGATTAGCTGACCCGCCTGGGCACCGCACACACCAGGTCCCCCGGGTCGTTGGCAGAGATGGCTCGGTCATTTTTGGCATGCGCCACATCCATGTCGCGCGGTAGTGCCACCCCGTTTTTAACCGCCAGAATTTCCGCCATGATGCTGACCGCAATCTCAGGGGGCGTCTTGCTGCCAATGTAGATGCCTATGGGCCCGCGCAAGGGCAACAACGATGTGGCGGTTTGATCGAAATGCTCGATCATGCGCTCTTTGCGCGCTTCGTTATTGCGTCGGCTGCCAATGGCACCCACGTAAAACGCCTCGGTTTTCAAAGCCTCCAACAGCGCCAAGTCATCCAATTTGGGGTCGTGCGTGAGGGCCACCACACAACTGCGCCGGTCGGCTTTGAAGGCGGCAACCACGTCGTCTGGCATGTCGGACACGACCGTGACCTTGGGCACCGACCAGGCACCCCGGTACTCTTCGCGCGGGTCGCACACGGTCACGGCAAACCCGCTGAACAAGGCCATGGTGGCGAGGTATTCTGTCAATTGCCCGGCACCGATCAGGAGCATGCGGTATTCAGGGCCAAAGGTGTTGACAAGCTCGGTTGCAGACACGCTGAGGTCCTCGGGCGCTGGGCTGGGCTCTAAGGTAACAGCACCATCCGCCAAATGAACGGTGCGGCGCACCAGTTGCCCGCGTTCCAAGTCGGCCACCAGTTGGTTCAGGCTGGCGCTGTCCGGGTCATATTCAAGCAGCAGTTCCAACGTGCCGCCACAGGGCAGGCCAAACTGGTGGGCTTCATCTGCAGTAATGCCGTATTTGACAAAACCCGGTGCACCCGATGGCAGCGTGTTCTGTGCGTAGGCTTGCGTGTGTTTGTAGATCAGGTCGTCCTCTATGCAGCCGCCAGACACCGAACCCACCACTGAGCCATCTTCACACAGTGCCATGATGGAACCGACAGGCCGAGGGCTGCTGCCCCAAGTGCGCACCACCGTGGCCAGCAGCGCACGCTGGCCCGCCGCACGCCAGTCGCGCAGCGTGCGCAGCACCATGACGTCTAGATTTTCCATGTCAGTTGCCTTGCTGTTGAGGGATGTGAACTTTCATCGCATTGCAAAGTAGGCGACCACCACCACGGCGGCAATCCCCACCCAAACCCAGATGGGAATGCCCGCTTTGGCGTCAGCCTGAGCACTGGCAACGGTACTGCCGCCATCGGCTGCATCAGCTTCAGCCTGTACCGCGTAGGCCGCTGGGTGCGCCACGCGCATCGCATCGTCAAATCGTTTGAAAAAGTCTTCCGCCATGGACTTGGCGACGCCGTCAATCAGGCGCTGGCCCAGCTGCGCGATCTTGCCACCCACGGACGCATGCACCGTGTAATTGAGTTCGCACCCAGCCGCATTGGGCACCAAAGTCACGGCTGAATTGCCTTTGCCAAAGCCCGCAGCGCCGCCCTGCCCTTCAAAATTAAGACTGTAGGAGGTGGGCGGCACAATGTCGCTCAGCATAATTTTGCCTGCAAATTTGGCCGACACGGGGCCAACTTTGAGGGCCACGCCCAGTGCGTATTGGTTCTCACCCGTGGCCTCGACTTTTTCGCAGCCTGGAATGCAGGCCTTCAAAACCTGCGGGTCGTTCAACGCGTCCCAAGCCTGTTGCTGGGTGATTGCCAATTGACGGCTGCCTTGCATGTCCATATCATTTCCTTCAGAATTTTTTGAGTTTTCAACGCTTCATTTGCGATGCATTAGCGCTTCAGCAATGCAGCCAAACTGCTGGCCAGATCTTCGAGCTTGCTGACATTGTGTACCGCCAACATGCCGTGAGCCTGACCGTGCAGCACAGCCGCACCACGCGCCAGGGGAGAGTAGCCTTCAAAGCGCAGCAATGGGTTGAGCCAAAGCAAACGGCGGCTGCGACGGCGAAGCCAAGCCAGTTCTTTGGCAAGCTCGGCGGGTTCGCCCGTGTCCAAACCGTCGGTGATGACCAAGACCAGAGTGCGTCGCCCCACCAACCGGCGCGAGTGCTGTTGGCGCAGGGTTGCCAGCGAATCACCAAGTTGTGTACCGCCTGCAAAATCATCGATCGCGCTGCTGGCCGCACTGAGCATGGCGTCGGTGTCGGCCAATCGAAAAGCGGGGGTGAGGTCCGTCAAATGCGTGCCAAAAGCAAACACGTCACGGCGCGGGTGCCGACGCGTGGCGGCATGCAAAAACGCCAAAAGCAGGCGGGCGTAGCGCTCCATTGAACCCGATACGTCCACCAAAACCAGCAAGGGAAGTGATTGCTCGCGCCGCGCAAGACGCGGGAGCCTGAGCATTTCGCCACCGGTTTGCGCAGCCTGGTGCATGACGCCCGGCCAATGCATTCGCGCGCCCGATTCGGCAGGGCGCAAACGCCTTGACGCAAAGTGCGGCAGCGGCAAGCGAACGTCACGCGCCAGGCGCTCCACCAGGCGGTACTCAGAGCCCGACAGCGAATTGAAATCAGCGTGTTTCAAGCGGTCCAGGTCGCTTGCGGTCATGGCGGCGTCAAATTCGACTTTTTGATCCTCTTGCTTGGGCTTGGCCTGCTGACCGTAAGCGTTTTGCGGCGACAAGGCCTCGCGCACCCGGGGGCGGCGTTTGCTGGGTTCGGCCTTGCCTTCGGCGCTGGGCAGCAGTTGCGACAAGAGTTTTTGCGCCATTTCCGGGTTGCGGAAATAGGCATCAAAAAGCTCACGAAACACGATGCGGTCTTGCTCGCGACTCACCATCACCGCCTCAAATGCCGCGCTCACATCTTGCTTGGAGCCCACCCCGACGGCTTGCATGGCATCCACTGCCAGCGCAATGCGAGAACTGTCCACCCGCACGCCCGCACGGCGCAAGGTTCGGCCAAAGCCGGCGATGTTGTCCGGGAGCTTACCTGTTCGGGAATCTCCTAGCTGCATGAGGCCCCCACGCTCCACCGCTGCGCGGGTCGCTGCCCCCCGAGGGGGCTAATTTCGCTCGGGGCGGCCCAGCGCGAAACTGTCGCCCCCACGCTCCGCCGCTTCGCGGGTCGCTGCCCCCCCAGGGGGCTAATTTTTCTAGGGGCGGCCCGTCGAAAAATTGCAGTTCCTGTCAATAAAGGATGCATTGGTTCACGCCTCTGCCACTTCTGGCTTCAGCAGAGCGGTGGCCATGTCGGCTGTGAGCGCCGCCACGTCTTCACGCTGTTTGAACAAAATACCTGCTGTGTCAGACACGATTTCGGGATCGACTGTGATGGTGTCCAACGCGACCAAGGCTTTGGCCCATTCGACACTTTCGGCAATGCCGGGCGCACGGTGAAAAGCATTGGCAAAGGGCGCACTGCGCAGGCGACCCACAAACTCTGCTACTTGGGCAGACAACGCGGGTGCGGCACCCGGCACTTGGGCGCGAATGATGGCCAGCTCGCGTTCGCGATCCGGGTAATCGAGCCAGTGGTATAGGCAGCGGCGCTTGACGGCGTCATTCAGGTCACGGGTGCGGTTGCTGGTCAAAATGGTCACGGGTTTGATGGCCGCTTTGATCGTGCCAATTTCAGGAATGCTGACTTGGTATTCGCCCAAATACTCCAGCAAAAAAGCTTCAAAGGGCTCGTCAGCCCGGTCTACTTCGTCAATCAGCAGCACGGCCCCTGGCGCGGGAGCTTGCAGGGCTTGCAACAGCGGGCGACGAATGAGGTAACGGTCTTGGTAGACCTCGCGTTCTCTGTCGGCCGGGTCCAACTTGCCCTGGTCGCTCATTTCAGTCGCGCGCATGTGCAGCAGTTGCGCGGCGTAATTCCATTCATACAAAGCTTCGCGTTGCTCCAGTCCGTCGTAGCATTGCAAACGCAACATTTGACGTTGCAAGGCCACGCTCAGCGCTTTGGCCAACTCGGTTTTGCCGACTCCGGGCTCACCTTCCAACAGCAAGGGGCGCTGCAATTTGAGCGCCAAAAAAACCGCGGTGGCGAGCCGACGGTCTGCAAAATAGCCAGCAGATTCAAGCGCCGCAATCAAGGAGTCAATGGTGGGGAAAATCATGGGAAGTAGGCTGCTCAACAAAAAGGCCCCGGTCTGAACAACACGGGGCCCGGGTTATCGGCCAATGCCGAGTTTAAAAAAACGCTCAACCCCCCAACATTTTAGTGACGGCCCGCTGCGTTTGCACGCTGATCAAATTAGCCCTGTACGCGGCTGTGGCATGAATGTCCGCGTTCAGGTCAGCCGCGTCAATTTTGACGGATGCCGCCGACGCAGCCGTGAAGCTGCTTGAAAGCGCCGCCTCAAGCCCTTTGTGACGAAACACACCGTTGGCCGCACCCGTGACGGCCACACGCACGCCAGAGTCGGTTTGCGCGACAAACACGCCCACCAGTGCGAAGCGTGATGCGGGCTGCACAAACTTCATGTAGGCGGCCTTTTTGGGCACGGGGAAGCTGATGGCGGTGATCAATTCGCCGTCTTTCAAGGCGGTGGCAAACATGCCTTGAAAAAAGTCGTCAGCGGCGATTTTGCGCTCAGTGGTGTGAACCGTGGCACCGAGAGCCAGCACGGCGCTGGGGTAGCAAGCCGCAGGGTCGTTGTTGGCCACCGAACCGCCCATTGTGCCCATGGCCCGAACTTGGCGGTCACCGATGTGGGCGGCCAAGTCTGCCAGCGCGGGAATGGCGGCTTTCACGTCGGCATTGTTGGCGACGTCCAAGTGACGCGTCATGGCCCCTATGACGATGGCATTGCCGTCGCGCTTGATGCCTTGCAGCTCTTTGATGCCGCCCAGATCAGCCAGTTGGCCGGGGTCTGACAAGCGCTGCTTCATGGATGCCAACAGCGTTTGTCCGCCCGCCAACACCTTGGCGCCTGATGCGGCCAGTTTGGCGGCGTCTGCCACCGTTGCGGGTCGCTCTAATGTGAATGAATACATAGTGTGTCTCCTAATTCCTAACAATTTTCAAAGCTGCTGTGCGCGGGCCATCGCACAGCCTTCAGGGGTGGGTCATTTCGCGGCTTGAATAGCGTTCCAGACACGGCTGGGCGACGCTGGCATGTCAAAGTCTTTGACTCCCACACCTTTGAGTGCATCAAGCAGCGCGTTAATGACCGCTGGCGGTGAGCCAATGGCCCCCGCTTCACCGCAACCCTTGGTGCCCAGCGGGTTGTGGGTGCAAGGCGTGCAAACCGTACCGATTTTGAATTCAGGAAAATCATCAGCCCGAGGCATGGCGTAGTCCATGAAACTGCCAGTCAGCAATTGGCCGGTTTCGCGGTCGTAAACGCAGTTTTCCATCAGCGCCTGGCCAATTCCCTGCACCAAACCACCATGCACTTGGCCTTCAACGATCATGGGATTGATGATGGTGCCAAAGTCGTCCACCGCGGTGAACTTGTCCACCTTGACGACGCCCGTGGCGGGGTCAACATCGACCTCGCAAATGTAGGTGCCCGCAGGAAAGGTGAAGTTGGTGGGGTCGTAAAACGCGGTTTCGTTCAAGCCTGGCTCCAGCTTGTCCAGCGGGTAGTTGTGCGGCACGTAGGCCGTCAGCGCCACTTGCCCAAAGGTGACCTTCTTGTCAGTGCCTTTGACGGTGAATTCGCCGTTGCTGAACTCGACGTCCGCATCGCTGGCCTCCATCAAGTGGGCGGCGATCTTTTTGGCTTTGGTTTCAATTTTGTCCAGTGCCTTCATGATGGCAGCACCGCCCACGCTGATAGAGCGCGAACCGTAGGTGCCCATGCCAAACGGCACTCGTCCCGTGTCGCCATGCACCACGTCCACCGCTTCAACAGCAATGCCCAACCGCGCGGCAACCACCTGTGCAAACGTGGTTTCGTGGCCCTGGCCGTGGCTGTGCGAACCGGTGAACACCGTCACACTGCCAGTGGGGTGAACGCGCACTTCGCCGCATTCAAACAAGCCCGCCCGCGCACCCAAGGCACCGGCAATGTTGCTGGGGGCAATGCCGCAAGCCTCGATGTAGCTTGAATACCCAATGCCACGCAGCAAGCCCTTCGCCGCACTGGCAGTTTTACGTGCTTCAAAACCTGCCACGTCGCCCAGTGACTGCGCTTTAGTCATGCACTGCAAATAGTCACCCACGTCGTACTGCAATGCCACGGGGGTTTGGTAAGGCCAGGTGTTGATGAAATTGCGCTTGCGAATTTCGTCCTGGCTTAGCCCCAAGTCCCAACCGCAACGGCTCACCAAGCGCTCGAGCAAATAAGTGGCTTCAGGTCGGCCCGCGCCCCGGTAGGCGTCCACAGGCGATGTGTTGGTGAACCAAGCGTCTACCTCGACATAAATTTGCGGGCAGGTGTATTGGCCCGCCAGCAGCGTGGCGTACAAAATGGTGGGCACGGCTGACGCAAAGGTGGACAAATACGCGCCCATATTCGCATCGGTATGCACCCGCATGGCCAAAAACTTGCCATTCGCGTCCATGGCCATTTCAGCGTGGCTCACGTGATCGCGGCCTTGCGCGTCGGTCAAAAACGACTCGGTGCGCTCACATGTCCATTTGATGCTGCGGTTGACTTGCTTGGCCGCCCAGGTGAGCGCCACATCTTCGGCGTACAAAAAGATTTTAGAGCCAAAACCGCCGCCCACGTCAGGGGCAATGACCCGCACCTTGTGCTCTGGCAGGCCCAACACGAACGCGGTCATGAGCAGGCGCTCAACGTGAGGGTTCTGGTTGGAGACATACAGCGTGTACTCTTCCGTGGCACGGCTGTACATGCCAATGGCAGCGCGCGGCTCCATGGCGTTGGGCACCAGGCGGTTGTTGGTCAAGTCCAGCTTAGTGACTTTGGCAGCATTAGCAAACACGGCATCGACCGCGCCTTTGTCGCCAATGGCCCATTTGTAGCAATGGTTGTCGGGCGATGCCTCGTGCAGCGCGGCCGCTTTGGGGGCATCGCGCACATCAACGCAGGCGGTCAAAACGTCGTAATCGACATCGACCGCTTCGGCGGCGTTTTTGGCTTGCTCCAGCGTCTCTGCGATCACCATGGCGACCTGATCGCCCACGTAACGGGCTTTGCCTATCGCCAAAATGGGGTGCGGTGGCTCTTTCATGGGGGTGCCGTCGGTGCTGGTAATGAGCCAACCGCAGGGCAGGCCACCCATTTTCCCATCAATGTCTTTGCCGGTAAAAATTTCGACCACGCCAGGCATCGCTTTAGCGCGAGCCAGGTCAATGCCTTTGATGTTCGCGTGGGCGTGTGGACTGCGCACAAACACGGCGTAGGTCTGGTTGGCCTGATTGATGTCGTCGGTGTAGTTGCCGGCGCCAGTTAGAAAACGGTAGTCTTCTTTGCGGCGAATGGCTGCGCCAATGTGTGGCAGTTTTGCAAAATCGGGTGCGCCCATGGTGATGCTCCGTTGAATTCAGTGAATTAAATCAAGCCGCCATGCCGACAGCACCGAGCTGAACTGCTTTGACGATGTTTTGGTAGCCTGTGCAGCGGCACAGGTTGCCCTCAAGCAGTTCGCGGATCTGCCCCTCAGACGCGCCCTTGTGGTGGGTGCACAGGTCGACTGCGCTCATTACCATGCCGGTGGTGCAAAAGCCGCATTGCAGGCCGTGGCACTCTTTAAAAGCCGCTTGCATCGGGTGCATGGTGCCGTCAGCCGCCGCCAGACCTTCGATGGTGGTGATCTCGGCACCACTGGCTTGGGCCGCCAGAATGTTGCAAGACTTGACGGCCCGCCCGTTCATGATGACGGTGCAGGCACCACACTGCGCGGTGTCGCAACCCACATGCGTGCCAGTCAGCTTGAGGTTTTCTCGCAGGGCTTGCACCAGCAAGGTGTTGGGGGCGACGTCAAGGCTGTTTGACTTGCCGTTTACTTTGAACTGAACCTGCATAGGACTGATCTCCATCGGTGAAAAAGTGGTAATCGAACCGCCAAATTATTAGATCGAGGAGAGCCAAACGACCTAGGCTAAACCCTTGTTCAATTGCGAACAACCTGCTAAATTCTCAAATTGAAACAAACCGCGCAGCTAGACTGTCCAGCGCCTCCAAACTCGGGCCCACACCATGCTCCAAACCTTGAACCGTGCGGTCGAACAACGCCTTCGCAATATCGAACAGGCGCGCCGCGCGGTGCTGATTGACGGTTGCGAGCAAACCGAGCACAGCTCGGAAGCCTGGATTTCCCGCTCTTGGCGTCGCTGCCTGGCCAATGGGCACCAACCCGGCCAGACTGTGGTCTTTGACATGGTGTCTGCCGAAGCCGCGCGCCGCACCCATGAAGCCAACCAAACCTTGGTGTCTGCGGCTCGTCCAGCACTCAAAAAGCTCGGCCACGCCATCGCTGACACCCGGTATTTCGCAATTTTGACCAACGCCTGCGGTGTGGTGGTGGATGTGAACGGCCCGATTGATCGGCACGACCCGCGCGCAACTGCGATTGCCCGGGTGGGCATTGATTTGTCTGAACGCAATGTGGGCACCACCGCCATTGGCGCTGCCTTGGCCGAATTGCGCCCCGTCGCACTGCACAGGGGTGAACACTTTTTTGCGGGCAATGGCGCTTACAGCTGTGCCGGTGCGCCGCTTTTTGGGCCTGACGGGGCTTGCGTTGGCATGCTGGATGTGACCGGCATTGACGCTGACGAGCGCCCTGAGCTTAAACACCTGGTGGTGCAATCGGCCCGCGCCATTGAAAACGCTTTGACGGTCGAACTGGACCACAGCCTGCTGGTGCGCCTGAACTGGCCGGGCCATCCGCTGGGCGATGACACCGATGGCCTGGTTTGTCTGGACGAAGACGGCTGGGTGCAAGGGGCCAACCAGGCCGCGCGGCAAATGGTGTCTTCACTGAATGATGGCAACCCCGGCAGCGCCACGCCCATTCACAGCAGCGAAATCTTTGCCATGCCGTATGAGATGTTGTTTGATGCGGCAGGGCGCGACTCTTACGGCCAGCCAGCACCGCTGGACGTGCCTTTGTGGTCAGGCCTTCGCTTGCAAGCGATGTCGCAAAACTTCGGTCAACGCGCCCCGGTGGCGTCATCTGGCTGGGGGGCTTTGGCCTCGAACCTGGGCAACACCGACCACCATTCGCTGCGTGATGTTGAAACCGCGCTCATCCGTAAGGCGGTGACCCAAGCCCGTGGCAATGTGATGCAGGCTGCGCGCGAGCTTGGCATCAGCCGCGCCACGGTGTACCGCAAGCTGGGGAACAAAAAACCGCTTT
>JANNCN010000003.1:0-1890 GCA_031386665.1 Rhodoferax sp.
GACCCCAAAAGTTTTGCCTACATTGATGGCACCCAGCTTGACTTCACCCGTGAAGGGCTTAACGAAGGCTTTAAATTCAACAACCCCAATGAACGCGATAAATGCGGATGCGGTGAGTCATTCAGGGTTTGACATGCGGCGATGTGGGTGTGACGACGAATGCGGTGGCTTGAAGGGAATGACGTGACGCAGCGAGCCAGCCCGGCACGTGCTGCTGTCGCCAATGTGGTGGTGGTGGCGTCAAGCCCTTTGGATGATCAAGTTGCACCTTTGTTGGTCGAACTTGACGCGTACCTCTACCGCCAATACCCGACCGATGAATTTCCACCCGAAATCAATCACATTCTTGAGCCAAAGGCCTTGGCGCAGCCGTCGGTCACTTTTTTGGTCGCTTGGGCGTTAAAACCCGCCGCCGCTGAACGTACCGCCGTCGGCTGTGGCGCAGTTCGACGCATGACGAACGAAGCGGGCGCTTATGGCGAAATCAAACGCATGTTCGTCAAGCCCGAAGCCCGCGGCCAGCGCATTGCAGAGCAAATTTTGATGCAACTTGAAAGCGTGGTGCTTACCGAGGGCATTCGTCGCGTTTTGCTCGAAACTGGTACCCGCCAGCCTGAAGCTCAGCGGCTGTACGCACGTTGTGGCTACACGGTGCGTGGTGGGTTTGGCGGCTATTCAGAAGATTTGGTCAGCGTTTTCATGGAGAAAGCGCTGTGACCGCGTCAACTTTGCCGAGCCTGCCGAGCCTGCAATCTTCAGATTTTGAGCTCTTCGGCCTGGCAACTCAATTTGCCCAAGACCGCGTGGCCATCGACTCGCGCTGGAAAGACCTGCAGCGCGAGGCGCATCCCGATAAATTTGCTGCCCAGGGCGCTGCCGCCCAGCGCGTCGCCATGCAATGGTCGGTGCGCATCAATGAGGCCTACCAGCGCCTCAAAGACCCGCTGAAACGTGCCGCCTACCTGTGCGAACTGCAAGGCGCGCCGATTCGCGCCGAGGACAATACGGCCATGCCCGCAGATTTTTTAATGCAGCAAATGGAGTGGCGCGAAGCCCTGGACGATGCCCACTCGGAGGCCGACCTTGACAGCCTGAACCAGGTGCTGGATTCCTCGCGCAAGCAAATTTTGGGGCAAATTGAACTGTTGCTGGACTCCCAGAAAGCCCCTGCGTTGGCGGCCGGGCAAGTCAGGGCGCTCATGTTCGTGGAGCGGTTTGCCCGCGATGTTGAGGAACGATTTGAGAAGTAAAAATGGCGTTGTTACAAATTTCTGAACCGGGCCAGTCGCCCAATCCCCACCAGCGGCGCATCGCCATTGGCATTGATCTTGGCACCACGCACTCGTTGGTGGCGGCCGTGCGCAGCGGCCATGCCGAATGCCTGCCGGATGCGCAAGGTCAAGTGCTGTTGCCCTCGGTCGTTCGCTATTTGGCGGGTGACAAACGCCAAATTGGCTTTGAGGCGCTACAGGCCATTGCCAGCGACCCGGAAAACACCATTGCGTCGGCCAAGCGTTTCATGGGGCGCAGTTTGGCCGATGTGAAGGACGCCGCCAAACTGCCCTACCGTTTTATCGACCACAAGGGCATGCTGGGCTTGCAAACCGTGCAAGGAGAAAAATCGCCGGTTGAGGTCAGCGCCGAAATTTTAGCCACCTTGCGTTACCGGGCGGAAGACAGCTTCAACGACGATATTTTTGGTGCGGTCATCACCGTGCCAGCTTATTTTGACGACGCTCAGCGCCAGGCCACCAAAGACGCCGCCAAACTGGCTGGCCTCAATGTCTTGCGACTCATCAACGAGCCCACCGCTGCGGCCATTGCCTACGGGCTGGACAACGCGTCTGAAGGCGTTTACGCCATTTACGACCTGGGTGGCGGCACCTTTGA
>JANNCN010000005.1:0-9277 GCA_031386665.1 Rhodoferax sp.
TTTGGGCGTGCTGATGATGAACAGCGGTGCGCCAATGATGGGAAAAGGGAGATTGTTCAGTGGAGGAGGCAGTTTGGACATGACTTATCTGAAACCTGAAAAACACGAGAATGAAGCCGGGATAGGCAGAGAAACCAGAAACTCGAAAATCCGAAGCCACCGGCCTTTGGAGAACACTGAAAAGGCGCTGTGAAGTCGCTTAAGGGACGCTTAAAACGACTCCAGCGCCATGGCGGTCACGCATTCAGCCCCTTCTATGATGCTGTCGCGAATGCCGGGCGCTTTGCTCAACAAATGGTCAGCATAAAAACGGGCGGTGATGATTTTGGCCTTCATGAACGCCGCATCATGGCCCGCTGCAATTTGCTCTTGCGCCACCAGCAGTGAACGCGCCAATTGCCACCCCGCCATCAGATTGCCCGCCAGCATCAGGTACGGCACGCTACCCGCAAAGACGGCGTTGGGCGATGCTTTTGTGTTGCCTGCCACAAAGTTGACCACATCCACAAAGGCTTCACGCGCCGCTTTGAGCCGCTTTGCCACAGCCAGCGCGTCTGCACTGCCGTTTTGGCGCAATTCGGTTTCAGTTTTCTCAATTTGCACTGCAATCGCCTTGGGCGTTTGCCCACCATCCCGCGCTGTTTTACGACCCACAAGGTCGTTGGCCTGAATGGCGGTGGTGCCTTCGTAAATTGTCAAAATTTTGGCATCGCGGTAGTACTGCGCGGCACCGGTTTCTTCAATGAAACCCATGCCACCGTGAACCTGCACGCCAAGTGACGTGACTTCAAGGCTCATCTCGGTGCTATAGCCTTTGACCAGCGGCACTAGGTACTCGTAAAACGCGGCATTTTGTCTGCGCACGTCAGCATCAGCATGGTGGTGGGCGGCGTCATACGCAGCAGCCGCTACCGCCGACATAGCACGGCAACCTTCGGTGTAGGCGCGCATGGTCATCAGCATGCGTTTCACGTCGGGGTGGTGAATGATGGGGGCGCTGGCGGCAATGGAGCCATCGACCGGGCGGCTTTGCACGCGGTCTTTGGCAAATTGAACCGCCTTTTGGTAGGCCCGTTCGGCAATCGCAATGCCCTGCACGCCCACGGCGTAACGGGCGGCATTCATCATGATGAACATGTACTCCAGGCCGCGATTCTCTTGCCCAACGATGTAACCCACGGCGCCGCCATGGTCGCCATATTGCAAAACGGCGGTCGGCGAGGCTTTGATGCCCATTTTGTGTTCAATGCTGACGCAATGCACGTCGTTGTGGGCACCTAAGGCCCCATCTTTGCCGACCATGAACTTCGGCACGACAAACAGACTGATGCCTTTCACGCCTTCGGGTGCCCCAGCCACTCGGGCCAGTACCAAATGGACGATGTTGTCGGCCATGTCATGTTCGCCGTAGGTGATGTAGATTTTGGTACCAAAAATCTTGTAGCTGCCATCGGCTTCGGGCTCAGCGCGGGTGCGCACCATGGCCAGGTCCGACCCGGCTTGCGGTTCTGTCAGGTTCATGGTTCCCGTCCATTCGCCGCTGACCAGTTTCTCTAAATACGTGGCTTTCAGCTCGTCAGAGCCTGCCGTCAGCAGGGCTTCAATCGCGCCATCGCTCAACAGCGGGCACAGCGCAAAACTCATGTTGGCACTGTTGACCATCTCAATGCAGGCCGCGCCAATTGTTTTGGGCAAGCCTTGCCCGCCGTATTCGGCCGGGTGCTGCAAACCTTGCCAGCCACCGTCGGCAAACGCCTTGAACGCGGCTTTGAAACCAGGCGTGGTGGTGACCACACCGTTTTTCCAGCTCGACGGGTTTTTGTCGCCCTCCCAGTTGAGCGGGCTCAACACGCCTTCGTTGAACTTGGCGGCTTCTTCCAGCACGGCTTGGGCAGTGTCAAAACCCGCGTCTTCAAACCCTGGCAAAGCCGCTATCAAATCAATGCGGGCCAGGTGCTGAATGTTGAACAGCATGTCTTTGACGGGGGCTTTGTAGGTCATGGTGAAGGGGTGCCGAATGAAAAAAGAACAGAAGAAATTGCGTTTCGGAGCAAGGCGTTAAAGCGCAGCCACCAGCTCAGGCACAGCGACAAACAAATCCGCTTCCAGCCCGTAGTCGGCGACCGAAAAAATCGGCGCTTCGGCGTCTTTGTTTATGGCGACGATAACCTTGCTGTCTTTCATGCCAGCCAAATGCTGAATCGCTCCGCTGATGCCACAGGCGATGTAGAGCTGCGGGGCTACGATCTTGCCAGTTTGGCCCACTTGCCAATCGTTGGGCGCATAGCCTGCGTCCACTGCCGCGCGCGATGCGCCCATGGCGGCACCCAATTTATCGGCCAGCGGCGTCATGACTTCCATGAACTTTTCGTTCGATCCCAAAGCGCGCCCGCCAGAGACAATAATTTTGGCGGCGGTCAGCTCGGGGCGGTCATTGCGGGCGATTTCGCTGCCTTTGAACGTAGCTTGCGTGCTGGCGGCCACGGCGCTGATCACTTCAACCGTTGCCGTGCCAGCGCCCGTCGCCGCCGGGTCAAACCCAGTCGTGCGCACAGTGATGACCTTGGTGGCGTCCGCGCTTTTCACGGTGGCAATGGCATTGCCTGCGTAAATGGGGCGCTCAAACGTGTCGGGACTATCGACCTTTGACACGTCGGACAGTTGGCCCACGTCCAGCTTGGCTGCCACGCGCGGAGCGATGTTTTTGCCCGACGCGGTGGCCGGAAAAAGCAAATGGCTGTAGGCCGCGGCCACGGCCAGCACCTGGGCTGCCACATTTTCAGCCAGGCCGTGGGCAAAGCCCTCAGCATCTGCGTGCAGCACTTTGCTCACACCGGCAATTTTGGCTGCAGCGACTGCCGCATCGCCCGCATTGTGGCCCGCCACCAGCACATGAACCTCGCCCCCGCAAGCCAACGCTGCGGTCACGGTATTGAGGGTTGCGCCTTTGATGGACGCGTTGTTGTGTTCTGCGATTACGAGAGATGTCATTGCTTCAAACTCCTTAAATAACTTTGGCTTCGTTCTTCAACTTGTCAACCAGGGCAGCTACATCGGCCACCTTCACACCCGCGCTGCGCTTGGGCGGCTCGCTCACCTTCAGGGTGGTGATGCGTGGGGTCACGTCTACACCCAGGTCTTCGGGCTTGAAGATGTCCATCTGCTTTTTCTTGGCCTTCATGATGTTGGGCAGCGTGACGTAGCGCGGCTCGTTCAGGCGCAAATCGGTGGTGATGACCGCTGGCAGGCTAATAGCCAGGGTTTCAGAACCGCCATCGACTTCGCGCGTCACGATGGCCATGTTGTCGACAATTTCGACCTTGCTGGCAAACGTGGCCTGGGGCAAATCGCACAGTGCTGCCAGCATTTGGCCAGTTTGGTTGCAGTCGTCGTCAATCGCTTGTTTGCCCAAAATGATCAAGCCAGGCTGCTCTTTGTCAACCAGGGCTTTGAGCAGTTTGGCAACCGCCAGGGGCTGCAGTTCAACCGTGGTTTCGACCAAAATTGCGCGGTCTGCGCCAATGGCCATGGCGGTTCGCAGCGTTTCGCTGCATTGGGCCACGCCGCAAGACACGGCAATCACCTCGGTGACGACGCCTTTTTCCTTCAGGCGCATGGCTTCTTCAACCGCGATTTCGTCAAACGGGTTCATGCTCATTTTGACGTTCGCAATATCGACCCCCGTGTTGTCAGACTTGACGCGGACCTTGACGTTGTAATCAACCACCCGTTTGACGGCGACCAGGACTTTCATTTGCTTCACTCCAGAGTTTCAAATTGGGGATCGGGCCAGACCAGCCGATTCAACTGCTTCTGACCCCATTCGTGCCGAGACAGGGTTTGCATGCACCCGAGCCAGTCGATTCTATTCTGCCCCTCGCAGTGTGCGCATCCCACTGCGCGCTAAACCGGGAATCCACAAAATAGAACGACCGTGCTTTTTATTATAACGAGGCTTTGAGGGTCGTCAAATACCCAAATTGGGTATTAAATCGGCAAAAAGCCTCTCGAAACCTAAAAAATCAATAAAATTGGCCTCTAGCTCTCAAATTATATAGATAGTTTGCTATTATTTTTATAGTAACTTTAAAGCAAACTGTTGATGACGCAGCAGCCGTGAAAACGCCACGCCTTCACACTTAAAGTGAGCATTGACGAATTAGCCAACCGATTGGTCGGTTAATTCGGGTAAACAAGGACAAAGGCGCGACAAATCCGAATTAACATCGATGGGTCTTCCAATCACTGCCTGCCCGATTCAACTGGAGCCCCCTCACATGAAACAACTCAAACTGTCCCTGATCAGCACTGCTGCCTTGCTTTGGATGGGCAGCCTGCAAGCCCAAACCGTATTGACCGTGTCCAGCTGGGTGCCGCCAACCCACCCCTTGAGCATGGCGCAAAAAGAATGGTGCGATTTGCTTGAGAAAAACACAACGGGCAAGATGAAGTGCAACATTTTGCCGCGCGGCGTGTCGGCCCCTCCGGGCACCTACGACGCTGTCAAAAACGGCTTGGCAGACGTGTCTTTCACCGTGCACGGCTACACGCCTGGCCGGTTTGTGATGACGCAAATGGCTGAATTTCCGTTTTTGGGCAACACCTCTGAGCCACTGTCGGCCGCGTTCAACAAAATCGCCTCCAAATACCCGCAATTTGCCGGAGAACACCAAGGCGTGAAAGTGTTGGCCTTTTTCACCCATGGCCCCGGCATCGTATTCAACACCAAAAAGCCAATTGCGCAGGTTGACGATTTGCAAGGCCTGAAATTCCGCATTGGCGGCGGCATGGTCAACGAAATTTCCAAAACCTTGGGCATGAACGTCACGCTCAAGCCCGCAACCGACTCTTACGAACTGCTCTCGGGCGGGGTGATGGACGGCACGCTGTTCCCAGCGGAATCCACCGAATCCTTCAAAATTGACAAGCTGATCAAACACGCCACCTTCTTCCCAGGCGGCTTGTACAACACCAGTTTTGTCTCGCTCATGAACCAGGCCAAGTACGACAAGCTGACCGCCGAAGAGAAAAAAGCGGTTGACAGCATTTCAGGCGACACCATTTCGCGCATGTATGGCCGCAGTTGGGACCGGGCTGACCGCCGGGGTGTGGCGCTGATGCAAGCCAACAACGTGCAGATCATCAAGGCCGATGCCAAGCTGGTGGCCGACGTGAAAGCCAAAACCTCGGCACTGGAAGCCAAGTGGGTGAAAGACGCTGAAGCCAAAGGCTTGCCCGGTGCCGCCAAAGTGCTGGCCGAGTTCCGAGCTGAAATTGCAAAGCAAGAAAAATAGGCCCCAAGCACACGGATTGGCGACATGCGTCGTCAGGTCAGCAAAATTGACTTCAACCCAAACCGAGGCCTCAGCAGCGCTTCAGCACTTCCTTGAAAAAACCACTTGAACTGATGTGCGGCCTGCTGTGCGGCGGCGCGCTCTTTGCCATCATGGCGCTCACTTTTTTTGACGTCATTGGGCGCAAGGTCTTGGGGGAGTCCATTCCAGGCTCGCTTGAACTGACTGAACTGCTGATGGTAGTGGTCATTTTTGCGGGCATGCCCTTGGTGTCGCTGCGCGGGGAACACGTGGTTTTTGACACCATGGACAGTTATTTACCTCAATGGCTGCTCACGCTGCAACTGGCGGCTGTGCACGTTTTTTGTGCAGGGGCCTTGCTGGCGCTGGGCTGGTTGATGTGGGGCACAGGCAATCAGTTCATGGAATCTGGCGAAACCACAGCCCAACTTAAACTGTTGAAAGCCCCTTTCATTTACGGCATGGCCGTGCTGTGCGGGCTGACCGGGCTGGTTCACATGTACCTGGTTTTTAAACCTGCCGATGAACTGGCGCAGGGCGAAGGGGTTGCATTGTGACGGCCGCTTTGCTGGGGTTTATTGCCATTTTTGGGTTGGCTTTGCTGCGAGTTCCCCTGGCGTTTGCCATGGGCACAGTCGGCATCGTTGGCATTGGCCTGACACGGGGCTGGTCGCCCGCGTTCGCCAGTGTGGCCCAGGTGGTTTATGAAACGGGTTTTGCCTACACCTTGTCGGTCATTCCGCTGTTTATTTTGATGGGCAATTTTGTCGCCCGGGCCGGTTTGGCTCATGAGTTGTTTGAAGCCGCCTACGCCTTCATTGGCCACTTTCGCGGGGGGCTGGCCCATGCCACCGTGGCGGCCTGCGCCGGGTTTGGGGCCATCTGCGGTTCATCGATTGCAACGGCGGCCACCATGAGCAAGGTGGCCTACCCGTCCATGAAAAAGTTGGGCTACAGCGATTCGCTGTCCACTGGGGTCATGGCGGCGGGCGGCACCTTGGGCATCATGATTCCGCCTTCCACCATCATGGTGATTTACGGCATCATCACCGAAACCAACATTGGCAAACTGTTTGCAGCGGGCGTCATTCCTGGTTTGCTCACCGCCGCCTTGCTGATGTGCGCCATCTGGCTGATGACCTTGCACGACCCTGAGCACGCGCCCGCGGGAGAGCGCACATCATGGCCCAACCGCTGGAAGGCGCTGCGCGCCATTTGGGGTGTGGCGCTCTTGGTAGTGGTGGTGCTGGGCGGCATTTACGGCGGGTTTTTTACGGCAACCGAGGGCGCAGGGTTTGGAGCCGCGGGCGCGTTTTTGTTCGCCCTGGCGCGTGGTCGGCTCACCTGGTCGGTCTTGTACCAGGTGCTGGTGGAGTCGGCGCGCACCACTGCCATGCTGTTCACTTTGTTGATTGCCGCGACCATTTTTGCCAATTTTGTCAATTTCACGTCCATGCCCGGCGACCTGAAGGAATGGATCACCCACTTGGGGCTGTCTCCCATCATGATCATCTCCGCCATGATGCTAATTTACGTGGTTTTGGGCACCGTGATGGAAGAGCTGACCATGGTGCTGTTGACCATTCCGCTGTTCTTTCCAATCGTCACCTCGCTGGGCTTCGATCCGGTCTGGTTTGGCGTGCTGATCGTGATGATCGTGCAAATCGGCCTGATTTCGCCGCCCGTGGGCATGAACCTGTTTGTGCTGAATTCGCTGCTGCCCAAAGTCGGTTTGGGCAATATTTTCAAAGGCTGCTGGCCGTTTGTCCTGGTGATGATTTTCGTACTGGGCTTGCTGATTGCGTTTCCACAACTCAGTTTGTGGCTGCCGTCGCTGATGAAATAGGCTTGCAGGCGCTCAGCACTGAACGCCGTATGTCTAACTTTTGACGCTAAACATCGGCCAAAACTCTGATGTGGGCCTCCACGCTGCGCCCTAGCGCGCTCAGGTTGTAGCCGCCTTCCAGGCACGACACGATGCGTTTTTTGGCGTGGCGGGCGGCAACGTCTTTCAGGCGGTCGGTGATCCAGGCATAGTCTTGCTCCACCAGGCCCATTTGCCCCAGATCGTCGTCGCGGTGGGCGTCAAATCCGGCGCTGATGAAGATCATTTCAGGGCGATGCGCTTCCAGCCGTGGGATCCAGTGGGTCTCAACCAATTCGCGCACGGCAGGGCCTTTGGTGTAGGCCGCCACAGGCACGTTGACCAAGTTGGCTGCACCGGACTGCGACCCGCCATACGGATAAAACGGGTGCTGGTAAAAACTCACCATCAAAATTCGGTCGTCGCCCGCCACAATGTCTTCGGTGCCATTGCCGTGGTGCACGTCAAAGTCAACAATCGCGACGCGCTGCAAACCATGGCGTTGCAAAGCATATTTGGCGGCAATGGCGACATTGTTGAAAATACAAAAACCCATGGCTTTGTCGCGGCAAGCGTGGTGGCCCGGCGGGCGCACGGCACAAAAGGCATTTTCAAGCTCGCCGCCGATCACCGCGTCGGTGGCGGCCAAGGCTGCCCCTGCACCGCGCAAAATGGCGTTCCAGGTGTGGCTGTTCATGGCGGTGTCAGGGTCAATTTGCGCATACGACGGGCCGCCCGCCTCAATTTCTTCTTGCAAGCTGTCGTTCAGCCCCCGAATTGAAGCGACAAACATTTTGCCGTGGGCCAGTTCAATGTCGCTGAGCGACGCAAAGGGCGCGTCCCTGCGATCCAGCACGTCGCCCAAGCCGCTGGCCAGCAGGCGGTCTTCAATCGCTCCGAGCCGTTCGGGGCATTCGGGGTGGCCACGGCCCATTTCGTGGCCTTTACAGTCAGGGTGAGTAAAAAATCCGGTCTTGTTCACGAGATGGGTCAATCTACAAATTTTTAGGGTAAGGTCAATGCATGGATGTACCACAGAAACTCAAGTCAATTTTAGGCCAGCTGAACCGTGTCATTGTGGGCAAGCCCGCCCAAATCCAGGATTGTGTCGCTTGTTTGCTCGCCGCTGGGCATTTGCTGATTGAAGACGTGCCTGGCGTGGGCAAGACCACTTTGGCGCATGCCTTGGCCAAAACATTCGGCCTGCAATTCTCTAGGGTGCAATTCACCTCGGATTTGATGCCCAGCGACTTGTCTGGCGTGTCGATTTACGAACGCGGCAAAGAGGCTTTTGTGTTTCACCCCGGCCCGATATTTGCGCAAGTTTTGCTGGCCGATGAAATCAACCGCGCCAGCCCCAAAACGCAAAGCGCGCTGTTGGAGGCGATGGAAGAAAAGCAGGTCACCGTCGAGGGCGAAACCCGCGCCCTGCCCTCGCCCTTTTTTGTCATTGCCACGCAAAACCCACACGACCAATTGGGCACTTACGCATTACCAGAATCTCAGCTGGACCGGTTTTTGATGCGCATTTCATTGGGTTACCCAGACCGCGCGGCTGAACGTGAGTTGCTGGCAGGCGACGACCGCCGCGACTTGGTGGACGCCATGCAAAGCCAACTGACCCTGGTCGAAATGCAGCAATTGCAGCAACAGGTGCAGGCCATCCACACCGCAGACCCTTTGCTGAACTATGTGCAAGACTTGCTGGCTGCTAGCCGAAACGGCAAATGGTTTTTGCAAGGTTTGAGCCCACGCGCTGGCATTGCCATGGTGCGGGCTGCCAAAGCGCAAGCGCTGCTGTGTGGGCGCAATTACGTCGCCCCGGACGATATTCAGGCGATCTTGCCGCAATGCGTGGCACACCGCCTGATTCCTGTGGGCGATGCGGGTCGCGGGTCGTTGGAACAGGTTCGCGCCATGTTGGACGCGGTTCCTTTGGCTTAGTTTTTTGGCTGTTTGAATTTAAGCAAGCCATGGCAGTGAACACGCTAGCTTCAAACGGGCTTGGGGCTCGCGCCTCATCCTTGCTCGGCGGTTTGCTTCACCCCGTGAAATTTGTCCGTCGCAGGTTTCAAGCTTGGTTTGAAGCCCGCCTGCC
>JANNCN010000021.1:0-5023 GCA_031386665.1 Rhodoferax sp.
ACAAACCCAGAACAATACCCAAACCGACGCCTAAAATCAGCCCAATCAACAAGCCAGCAGCCGCGCTACCCAAGGTGAACGCTGTTGCCTGCACGATGGAACCCTCGCCCGAGGACAACAAGGCCTTGCCAAAGGCTTGCAGTGCCAGCGACGGAGGGGCAATGGCGTCGCTGCCTTGGCCGGCGGTGCGTGCATACCATTCCAGGCCGCCAATCAGGGCGGCTGGAAACACAAAGGGCCGAAGCCTTGAAAGTGCCGGGTGCGTCATGGGGTGGCTCAGTGGTGCCCCAAAAAGCCATACAGCTCGCGGCGCAGGCGCAAAAACTCGGGGTCTTCTTTGGTAGTGAGCTGGTTGCGCGGGCGGGCAATTTTGACCTCGACCATGGCGGCCACGCTGGGCTTTTCAGGCGTTGGGTTGGTGCGCAGGGCGATCACCCGGTCGCTCAGGTAGATGGCTTCTTCCAAGTCGTGGGTGACAAACAGCACGGTCAAGCCACTGTCGCGCACCAGGCGGCTCACCTCGTCTTGCAGGCTTTCGCGGGTCATGGCGTCCAGCGCACCAAAGGGTTCGTCCATCAAGATCAGGGTGGGTTCTTGCGCCAGGCAGCGCGCAATTTGTACCCGCTGCTGCATGCCGCCGGACAACTGCGCGGGGAATTTGTCAGCATGCTGGCTCAAACCCACCGTTTGCAGCACTTTGGCAATGCGCGCGGGCCGTTCAGTTTTTGCAATGCCTGCGGCCTCCAGCGCCAAGCTCACGTTGTTGGCCACCGTGCGCCAAGGCAGCAAGGCACGGCCATAATCCTGGAACACAAAAGCCACGTCGCGCGAGGGACCCGCCACGACTTTGCCGTTGTGGCGCACCTGGCCGCCGCTGGGCGTAACAAAACCTGCGGCCGCGCGCAGCAAAGTCGTTTTGCCGCAACCCGACGGCCCGATGATGCAGACAAACTCGCCCTGTGCAATCGACACGCTGGTGGGCGAGAGAATCTCGCGCCCGCCCAGGTGAATGCCAACCCGATCGAATTCCAGCAAATTGGACGGCATGGGTCAGCGGGCCTGCTTGGCGAAAGACGCTCAGTGGCCCTTCATTTGACGATCAAGCTGCCGACGTTGATCGTGGTTTTGAGCATTTCCTGCTCTTTCATCAAGCCAATCCACCAGTTCAATTGTTTTTCTGTGACGATGGGGCCGGTTGGCGACAGCTGCATTTTGGCGGCCGCTGGCGCGGGCACCTTCAGGTACTTCACGATGTACTCGCGCAGCACCGAGTCGTTTTTAGGGTTGCTGACAAACGCTGCGCCTTCAATCACGCCCTGGGCGAAACTTTTGGCCGCTGCCGGGTTGGCTTTGACCCAATCGCGGTTCGCCACGTGAATGATGGTGGGCTGGCCTTCGGTCAAAAAGGTGGTGTAGTACGAGGCCACGTAGCCCGTACCCGCCTCCAGAATGCGCGCCATGAACGGGCCCCCCGTGACCACCGCGTCAATCGAGCCACCCCGAATCAAATCGGCGTGCTGGGGGAACGGGGTTTCAATGAAGTTGACCTTTTTGTAGTCCACACCACTGACTTTGAGCCATTGGCGAAACGTCACGTGCAAAAGCGCGCCCAAACCAGGCACTCCGACTTTTTTGCCAATAAAGTCTTGCGCGCTTTTGATGCCTGAACCCGCCCGGGCCACCACGCCCAGCTCGGTGTAGGTTTTGGACAGCACGCCGCCGCCGGCCAGAACCACTTGGTCCAAGCCGCCATCGACCGCCTGCAAAAATACCGACGGGGTTGGCCCGCCAATTTGCAGCGACCCGGCTTGAATGGCGGCCGGAATGGTGGAATTGAGCGGAATGAACTTGGGCTCAACGTTGATCTGGCGTTTGGAAAAATAGCCTTGCTCCACGGCTGCAAAGACCGACAGGTAGTCGGCCACGGCGGTGTAGCCAAACACAATTTTGGTCGGTGCCGCTTGCGCCAAGGCAGGCAGCGCCAGCGTGGCCGCAGCGCCCCCCAGGGTTGCAAGAGCCTTGCGACGATTGAAAGTGTAGGGTGTCATGGTGTTGTCTCTCTTTGGTAATTAAACGGGCGGGGAACTCTGTGAGTAATGGGCTTTTGGAGTGTTTTGCGAGGGATCAGCGCTGTGGAGCCAAAGGCAGTGCCGCCCTAAACCCACCGACGATGAAGGCGGTCAAAAGACCAGCCGCATCCGGGTCACCGGCTTTGCTTTCACCGTTGGACAGGCGCTCAACACGGGTGTCGCTGATGTGGTGCAGTAAGGCGCCTAGCGCAAATTGATAACACCAGGCGACCTGGGCGCGGGTGGCGTGGGGCAGTGAGAGTGCAAGTGCCTCAATGAAAGCCAAAGCCAAGGGGTCAAAATAGGCGCGCATCACACGGTCGGTTTCCTCTTGCAGGTGGTAAAGCTCGCGCGCCACCAAGAGCGCGTAATACTCGCCTTCGCTGCTGGCCCGCAAGCGCAGCACCGGGCCTGTGAAGGCGTCCACAATGCGCGGCAAGGTGGTGGCGTCCTGGGGGTCAATGTCAATGGCGCGCAGGGCGTGCAGGCGCTCTTCAATGGTGCTGTTCCAGTGGGCAAAAATCGCATGAAACAGCTCGTGTTTAGGGCCGTAGTAATAGCCCACCAGGGCCAGTGGCACGCCTGCCTCTGTGGCGATTTCCCGAATCGTGACGGCGTGGTAGCCGCGCTGGGCAAAAAGCTTTTCAGCGGCCAGCAGAATGTCGGCCTTGCGGTCGGGGCGGGCAGGTTCAGCCCGGGCCGCGCGCAGCCCCGAGGGCGCACGCAGGGGGGCGCGACGGCGCGGCGCAGTCGGGTTGGCGGTGCTGGTTGGCATGTTGTGATTGAACGCTTGTACAACTAAATTGAACATCCGTACAAACCCTTGCGGATCGTTGGGCCAGGCGCGATGGGGTGATTTCGTTGAATTTGGGTAAATTAACTCATTTTTACTACAATTGTGGTAAATTTTGACTAAAACATTGATTTTGACGAAAATCTCAATAAAAAAGGCATCTAGCTCTCAACTAATATACATAGTTTGCTGCTATATTTATAGCAAATAGTCATCAAAATCACAAACAGTTACAGCTACCACAGGCCGCTCGCTGACACCCAGTGCCCCGTCTGTCCTACACCTCAATTCCCGGCGCAGGCCAACAATCAGGGCAGGGCAAATTCGCCCGATTATTTGGAGTTTTTGCATGAAAAAAGTTTTACTCGCTGCAGTTGCAGCATTCGTTTGCAGCACAAGTTTTGCCCAAGCAACGTCGCCTGGCGCTCCTGGTGCCGCTGGCGCAGGGGGCATGTCAACAGCCACCAAGGAAGAATTGACGGGTGAAAAAAGCCAAACTCAAAAAGTTACGGGCGACCGGGCTCAAAACAAAGTGGATGCACGCAAAGGCGCAATGCCCATGGCCAACACCGATGGCACCATGCCCAGCATCCTGGCCATGGACACCAATGGCGACGGCATGATTTCGCGCCGCGAATACGACGCTTACCATTCCGCGATGTGGAAGTCGATGAAACAGACCAAAGGCATGGTGTCAAAAGCCGACATGGATGCCAAGCGCAAAGACGGCCCTAACTAAGCCTTTGGTGTCGCTTTAAAGCCAGCCCGAAACCGCGCCTGCAACCCAGCAGGCGCTCGGGTTGCACAGATCAGGCCAGTGGCAACTGCTGCAGGCCTGAACCACTTGCGCCCTATGCGATATCTGTGCTACCTGAGCCATCTCAGCCAGCAAGTCGCTTAAGCTTCGGGCTATGCCCCAAGCCCAATTTGCCGCGCCCACACAGGCGTCAGCGCCTTTCACCCCTCAAATCACGCTGTACCAAGCCTGGCTTCGACAGCACCGTGGCTTGTCATTCGAGTCTTACCACGCACTGTGGAATTGGTCCGTCACGGATCTGGATGCGTTTTGGCAAAGTGTTTGGGATTACTTTGATCTGAAGTCGCCGACCCCGCACAATGCCGTGTTGGTTGAGACCCAAACAGCCTCTAGGATGATTGATGCCAAGTGGTTCACGGGTGCGCAGGTCAACTACGCGCAGCAAATGTTGCGCCATGTCGATGCCGCCCATGCCGCCGGGTTTGCAGCCATCATCAGTTACAACGAAAACAGCTTGGGTGTGAATCCGCCGCGCGAGCTGTCTTGGCCCGAATTGCGCCGCCGGGTTGCGTCTCTGGCTCTGCATTTGCGGCAGATGGGCGTGCAACCGGGCGATCGGGTTGCGGCTTACCTGCCCAACATTCCTGAGGCCATGGTCGCCTTTTTTGCCACGGTAAGCATTGGCGGTGTGTGGAGCATTTGCGCCCCAGACATGGGCACCAACGCTGTGCTGGACCGCTTCAAGCAGATCGAGCCCAAGGTGCTGATCGCGGTGGACGGCGTGACCTATGGCGGCCGCGCAATGGACCGCCGCCTGGTGGTAAGTGAGCTGTGCGCGGGCCTGCACACCTTGGTACACGTCATCTTGCATGACGACTTGGGCCTGCACCTGGACGCCATTCAAACCGCCCTGACCAGCACAGTCACGACCAGCGTTTTGCGTCAGGCTACCGCGCAAAACAACGCGCTGACCGCCGCGTTTGAGCCCCTTTGGTTGCCGTTTGACCACCCGCTTTGGATCGTCTATTCGAGTGGCACCACTGGCTTGCCCAAACCCATCGTGCACGGACACGGCGGCACGATGGTTGTGGCGCTAGCGGGCCAACGCCTGCACAACGACATTGGCTGCAGTTACGAATCAAACACTTTGGGCGAGCGCTTCCATTGGTACAGCTCCACGGGTTGGGTCATGTGGAATGCCCAAGTGAATGGTTTGCTGATCGGCGCGACCTGTTGTATTTTTGACGGCAACCCGGCTGGGCCAACGGTCGACGCCAGTGGCAACAAACTGGCACCCGACTGGACTACCCTGTGGCGCTTTGCCGCCGAGCTGGGCGTCACCTACTTTGGCGCGGGTGCCGCATTTTTTGCCAACTGCATGAAAGCGGGCGTTGACCTGTCGCA
>JANNCN010000026.1:0-17826 GCA_031386665.1 Rhodoferax sp.
GGTGCTGATCCCCGCGTTGGGCAGCCCGCCGGAGGAACTGCTGCGCGAGATCGGCTATGCGCTGCTCAAGGCGGCGGTGCTGATCGCGCTGCTGCTGGTGGGCGGCCAGCGCATCATGCGCTGGTGGCTGACGATGGTGGCGCGGCGCAAGAGCGAGGAGCTGTTCGTCCTGAACATGCTGCTGATCACGCTGGGGCTGGCCTGGCTGACCGAGCTGGCCGGCCTGTCGCTGGCGCTGGGTGCGTTCATCGCGGGCATGCTGATCTCGGAGACCGAGTACAAACACCAAGTGGAGACGGATATACGCCCTTTCCACGATGTGCTGTTGGGGCTGTTTTTCATCAGCATTGGGATGTTGCTGGACTGGCGGCTGGTGCTGGAGCGGTGGCCCATGGTGCTGCTTTTGGTCACCCTGCCCGTTTTGTTCAAAGCCACACTGGTGGCGCTGCTGGCGCGAGGGTTTGGCGCGACAGCGGGTGTTTCTGCGCGCACGGGGCTGTATTTGGCACAGGCCGGTGAGTTTGGATTTGTTCTGTTGACCTTGGCACAAGAGAACAAATTGGTCCCGCCTGCGCTGCTGAACCCGATTTTGGCCAGCATGGTGCTGTCGATGCTGGCAACGCCCTTCATCCTCATGTACAGCAACAAAATTGTGATGAAACTGGTCAGTGGCGAGTGGCTGCAACAGTCCTTGCAAATGACCAACATCGCCCGCAAGTCCATCAATGCCAATAAGCATGTGATCATTTGTGGCTATGGGCGTTGCGGTCAAAACCTGGCTCGTATGCTGGACGCCGAAAACATCCCCTACATGGCGCTGGACCTGGACCCGGACCGGGTGCGCCAAGCCGCAGCGGCAGGCGACTCGGTGGTGTTTGGCGACGCGTCCCGGCTGCAAGCGCTGATGGCCGCAGGTCTGGCCCGCGCCAGCGCGGTGGTGATCACCTACCTGGAAGTGCCCGGTGCCCTGAAGGTGCTGGCCAACATTCGCGGCCACGCGCCGCAAGTGCCCGTGATCGTGCGCACGCAAGACGACCACGACCTGGAAGCCTTGCAAGCGGCCGGGGCGACTGAGGTCGTGCCTGAAGCCATCGAAGGCTCGCTCATGCTGGCCAGCCACGCCCTGGCGCTGGTGGGCGTGCCCATGCGCCGGGTGATTCGCATCGTGCAAGACCAGCGCGATGCCCGCTACAACCTGCTGCGGGGGTACTTTCATGGTGCCGACGATGATTCACTGGAAGAAATTGACCAAGAGCGCCTGTCCACCCTGACGCTGCCCGTGGGCGCCCGGTCTGTGGGCAAACCAATTTCGCAACTCAAGCTGCCCGTCGTGGGTTTTCGCATTGTCAGCCTGCGCAGAAACGGCGGTCAAGTGTTGGCGGCGGCAAACGACACGCTGCTGGAAGGCGGCGATACACTGGTGCTGTCAGGCAAAGCAGAGACGCTGGCCATCGCTGAAAAGCTGTTTCTCAAAGGGTCGTAATTGCCCATTCCTATTCACCTGAGTGCAAACAAAGCAAGCCATGCAAAACCTGAGCGTTAACCAATATTTGCGCGACAACATTCGAACCGTACCCAATTGGCCAGCCCCGGGTGTGCAGTTTCGGGACATCACGCCGCTGCTACAAAACGCCAAAGTGTTCAGGGTGTTGATTGACGCGTTTGTGCACCGCTACATGGACGATGCAATGCGCCCCGACGTGGTGGCCGGGCTAGACGCTCGGGGGTTCATTCTTGGCGCAGTCGTGGCCTATGAGCTCAACGTGGGGTTTGTGCCGATTCGAAAAAAGGGCAAATTGCCGTTCACAACGGTCGAGGAAACCTATGAGCTTGAATACGGCAGCGCTACCGTTGAACTGCACACCGATGCCGTCAAGCCGGGGCAAAAAGTGTTGTTGATTGACGATTTGATCGCCACTGGCGGCACCATGATGGCGGGCAAAAAACTGCTTGAAAAGCTGGGCGCCACCGTGATGGAAGGCGCTGCGATTGTTGATTTGCCCGAACTCGGTGGGTCAGACAAACTGCGTCAAAGTGGCCTGAAATTGTTCACTCTAATTGATTTTTCGGGCCATTAAGCCCCTGCAAGCTTCGAGCCCTTTTCAAGCTCACTGCAAGCTCGTTACAGGCCCATTCAACTTTGTCGCGGGCGACTGACGCAAAGAACAAGGCGCAAAGCAGTTCCCTATCGACAGACAACTCAGGCGGACCAGTGATATCAGTTCAACTCGCCATACTGCGTGCCGCTCAACGGCGAACGCTCTTCGCCGTCCAGCACTTCAGTATTTTCAAATTGCGGCTGCGGTGCAGGGTTGCGGCGTTTAGTTTTCAAAATTTCACCCGATGCAGACAACGGGACATCAATCGCGCCTGACGCGAACGCATTTTTAAAGGCCAGCATTTCGTTGACATCCACCGCGTCATGTTGAGGCGCAGCTGGCACTGGCGCAACAGGCGCCCGGGCGTGAAGTGCCGATTGGGTGGGGGCTTTGGGCGTCAACCCGGCGGTCACGTGGTCGCTCAGACGCCAGTAAACCGCCGCCACCAGAATTTCATGGCGTGTTTTGGAGTTTTGGGCAATCAGAGCTTCAATTTCAGCCATGCGCTGCGAGTCAATTGAGGCTTGGCTAGCCAAGTCCACCATGATCAGGTAGTTGCCCCCACGCGAATCCAATGACAAAACCTTGAATTTGTAAGCTGACGACAACACGCCCGCCCGCGTCATGCCGTCGCGCATGACGGCGTAAAGCTGCTCGCGACGTTCCACGCGCTCGGCCCTGCGCGTCACCGTCTGGTCACTGACCGCATGGGAGCTTGCGCTTTCCGAAACCAGGTTTTGGGCCCGAGCAGGCCGGGTTGGCTTGACAGGCTGTTTTTTGCTAAACCAACTGAATAGTGACATGGCAGACTTGCGAATTCACGTGGCAGTGATGCCCCGATAAAAAAGGTTGAAAAGCGATCGATTAAACCAAGTGTACGGGGGACGCAGTCTTATTTATGTAACAGAAATCCGCTTTCGGCGATCCACCATGCGTTTGGAAATAATCGCACCCAGCGCCAAAGACAGAGCCAAGGCCACCCGGGGAAGCTTTTGCGACATGTCGACAAATCGCAAATACGTCATATTCCAGAGCTTGCAATTGTCAACCGCCTGAACCGTCGCATTGCGTGGCATTTGCGAGAAAAACCCGCCTTCACCCACCGCGTTACCCGCTTGCACGATGGCTAGGTGAACGCGACCTGCCTCGTCTTCATAATGAACGCTCAGGCTACCGGACTCCAGGAAATAGAGCGTTCTGTCCATCGAGCCTTGGGCAATGAGCATTTGGCTTTGGGCCAATGCAAAGGGCTGCAGGAACGGTGCCATGGCCTCCCACTGCATCGCAGTGATTGATTTGGCCAGCGAGTCCTCAACCGTGTTGTGCGCAACCGCATCAATTAGGCCTTTGACGTTATGCCCTGGGGCTGTGCTGCTTGGCTGAAATATTGCGTTCATAGTGCGCTGACAATACCTTTAAATGGCGTTGCTTGCAACCGACAAATGGCGGCTTTTGAGCTGCTTTTCTGGCTCAGAGCCAGAACCTCAGGCTCATTTGCCAATGCAGAAACTGGAGAAGATCACCCCAAGCAAGTCGTCTGACGTGAACTCGCCAGTGATTTCATCCAGCGCGAGCTGCCCCAAGCGTAACTCCTCAGCCAGAAGGTCAAGCGCCTGCGACTTTGGGGTCAATCGCAACCTGGCCTCGGTCAAATGCTCTTGAACCCGGGCAAGCGCCTGCACATGCCTGGCACGCGCCATGTAGGTGCCCTCAGATCCAGCTTGCCAGCCTGCGATTTCCAGCAAACGCACCCGCAAGGCATCAAGCCCCTCGCCTGTTTTGGCAGACAGGCGGATCGGTGGCATCTCTGTACTACTGGTCAATGGGGTCTTTGGCGCAGCAACGGACTCGCTGGAATCGGCTTGGGAATCACTCGAAATATCGCCCTGTGGCTGAGCGTCCACCTTGTTCCAGACATCGATCACCGGCACGGTCCGCGTTAATTTCTGGTTGAGGGCGTGCAAGATCACCTTGTCAGCCAGCGTGTAGTCGGCGTCGGCCTGAAAGGTAAGATCGTGCAAAAAGACCACCGCGTCTGCCGCGCTAATTTCAGCCCAGGTCCGTTCGATCCCTAGTTTTTCGACCAGGTCAACACTGTCTCTCAGCCCTGCGGTGTCCACCACATGAACCGGAACACCTTGTATTTGAATCGTTTGCTGCACCTTGTCCCGGGTCGTGCCGGCGATGGGCGTGACAATCGCTAGTTCGGCTCCCGCCAGCGCATTCAGCAACGACGACTTGCCGGCATTGGGCTGTCCGGCAATCACGACTTTGATGCCTTCTCGCAACAGTGCTCCCTGTCGGCTACGCTGCATAACTTGGGCGAGCAAAAGTTCCAGCTTGACCAGTTGGCCGCTGGCATCAGCTTTTTGAAGGAAGTCAATTTCTTCATCCGGGAAGTCGAGCGTTGCCTCGACCAGCATGCGCAGATGGATCAACGCGTCTCTCAACACCCCAATGTCTTTGGAGAATTCACCCGAAAGCGAACGCCCTGCGCTGCGCGCAGCAGCTTCGGTGCTGGCATCAATCAGGTCAGCAATTGACTCCGCTTGCGCTAAATCGATTTTCCCATTCAAAAACGCTCGCTGGGTGAATTCGCCTGGCCGTGCGAGCCGCAGGCCGTCTTGCAAAGGCTTGGCGCTGGCTGGATCGACAGCCAATCCAGCCTCCAAAACCCGCGCCAACAGCATTTGCAAAACCACCGGGCCCCCGTGCGCCTGCAACTCCAAAACATCTTCACCTGTGTAGGAGTGCGGCGTAGGGAAGTGAATCGCCAAGCCCTGATCGATCACGGCTCCGTCGGCCGATTTGAAGGCCAAATAGGTGGCTTCACGGGCTTTGAGCTGTCGCGCAAAAAGCGCATGGATCAAGGGCGCCACTGTCGGACCGGACACTCTGACAATGCCCACGCCACCGCGCCCGGGCGCCGTGGCAATGGCAACAACCGTGTCTTGATGCCGTGGCAACACGACCCAAACCCTCTAACAGCCTACTTGAACTTGGGCAAATTGAACTGCGGCGGTACACCCATGCGGGTGTTGATGATCCATTGCTGGGCAATCGACAAAATGTTGTTGGTGATCCAATACAGCACCAAGCCCGCTGGGAAGAAAAAGAACATGACCGAAAACGCCAGCGGCATGAACCACATCAATTTAGCTTGCATGGGATCTGGCGGGGCCGGGTTCAGCGCCGTTTGAAGCATGGTGGTCGCAGTCATGACGAGAGGAAGCACATAAAACGGATCGGGGATCGACAGGTCATGAATCCACAGCGCCCAAGGCGCGTTGCGCATTTCTACGCTGGAGAGCAAAACCCAGTACAAAGCAATGAACACCGGTATTTGCACCATGATGGGAAAGCAGCCTCCCATCGGGTTGACTTTTTCTTCCCGGTAGATCCGCATCATTTCCTGTTGCATTTGCTGCGGGTTGTCCTTCAGACGTTCGCGCATTTCGGTAATTTTAGGGTTGATGGCCTTCATTTTGGCCATGCTGGAATAGGCTTTGGCGTTGAGCCAGTAAAAGGCGATTTTCAAAAGCACCACCAAGGCCACAATGGACCAACCCCAATTGCCAATGAAGCCGTGTAATTTGTCCAGCAACCAATAAAGCGGTTTGGCCAAAACTGTCAGCCAACCGTAGTCTTTAACCAACTCCAACCCCGGTGCCAAGCCCTCAAGTGTTTTTTCTTCCTGAGGTCCAGCAAAAAACTTGGCTTCAAGTACCTTGCTGGCACCGGGGGCAATGGCGTCCATCGGTGTGATCATGCCAACCGCGTACAGGTTGGTATCGACTTTGCGCATAAACAGATCACGTTTGATGCCGTCGCCCAGAAGCCACGCGCTTGTAAAGTAATGTTGCACCATGGCGATGTAGCCATTGGTCGCTTGCTTTTCAATTTCGACCTTGTTTTTTTCAATGTCAGTGAACTCTACCTTTTGGTACTTTTGCGCTTCGGTGTAAACCGCTGGGCCCGTGAAAGTCGAGTAGAAAGATGACTCCCCAGGTGGTTTGTTTCCGTCTCGGACCAGTTGCAGATACAACTGGGGCGCAACGGCAACAGCGCCGTTGTTAATAACTTCATGTTTGACCAAAACCGCGTAATTGCCCCGAGTGAATGTGTAGCTTTTCACGAGTTTGACGCCGTTTTGCTCGGGTGACTCAAACTTGACAAGCAACTCATTGCTTCCGGTTGATAGGGTGCGATCGCCAGGAAGTGTTGTCATCAGCGTTTTGTGGGTTGGGAAAACACCACCAGACGGCCCGGCAATCAGGCCACTTTGAGCCAAGTAGGTCCGTTCTTTGCTTTCATCCAACAAAACGAAGCCCTTGGTTTTGTCGGCCATGTCCACTTGCTTCAAAAACTCGGTTTGAACAATGGAGCCTCCTTCGGTGTCAAATGTCACCTTCAAAAGATCAGTGCTGACCGACAGGCGCTCGCGCTTGATTGACAAAGCAGCTTGCTCCGGTACCGCAGTCGTATTCGGCGCGACAGCAGGCTGGGCCGCTCCTTGGCCGGGTACTTGACTGTTTAGTGCGACGGCAGTCGACGAAACCGCGTTGGGCACTGGAACACCTGACGACGGCGTGGCCACTGGGGTGGCCGTACTCGATACCTTGGCAGGCCCAGGGAAAAATGTTCCCTTGTTTCCGTTGTAAACCTGCCATTGGTCCCACAACAAAACCATCGAAAAGCCAAATATCACCCAAAGAATGGTGCGCCGAATATCGTTCATGAAGGTGTCTTTTGAGAAGAAGGGGAAAGCAAACTGGAAAACAGTTTAGGTCGCTGCGTGGGCACGAGGTCAGGGCCACCTGCGCACCACGGGTGGCAGCGGGCTAAGCGCGCTACGGTTAAAAAAGTGCCTGCAGCAGCACCATGATGTTCTAGCACGGCAATCGAATACAAAGAGCAAGTGGGCTCAAATCTGCAAGCGGAACCCAACCAAGGGCTGAGCAGCAACCGATAGCCCTTGACGAGCGCGATGAGGAACGCCTTCATCAAGTTCATTGCGAGCCTGGGGCGGTGCCACCACGGGTTGCGCGCGCCATCCGAACACCCTGATTTTTGTCAAACAATAAGACGAGCTCTTGTGAGACAAGCTCCTTGAGCGCCACCGAATTGGCACTGGGAAACTGCTTTTTATCAAATTGGGTGCGCAACCGCACCACATACGCGGCCCGTCCCACCAAGGACTCCATCGCAGCGCTCACGCTGTAGATTTGACGCTTGATTGCATTGCGAGTGACGGCCCTTTTGGCCCAGCGTTTGGGCACCAAGGCACCGATCCAGGCGTCGTCTCCAGGAAACATGGTCATCCCCATACCGCTTATTTTTTGAATACCTTTCGAGGCGCCATCAAGTGATTTTGCCAAGGGAATGCCGTTTCTTTGGGGCCGCTGGTCTTGAATAACGTCGCCATCAGGAACCGCCATTTTGTGCAATGCAAAATGTGCCGTTCTTGCGACCGTCGTTCCGTTCAAGACTGTCTGAAACTGACTTCGCGTTTTTAGTCTTTGCACGATTTGACACGCCATGAGGGCCTTTGAGGCAGACAAGAGATCGCAAAAAAAGCCCCATATGGGTGTCAACATGGCGCATATTGGCTGCCAAACAAGGGTTCCCTGCCTTTTGTTTGAAATTCCAGCTCTAGCGAGGAAGACGCTAAACCACTGTTAAACGAGTCACTCACCCATGACTAACTCGTAAATCAGTCCTTAGACCACCTTGCGCTGATTACTCCATCCGCTATCAACTCAATCCGATCAATTCGCGGAACCCACCTCGAATCAAGTATTTTCAAAGTCATCAAACGCTTGGATGTCTGATATCTCCAGCGGCGCTCTGTACGAGGTCTGTCAATCGAAAGCTTTCAAACCACTCCTTGGCGACCTGAGATTAGACTCGCATACCCAAGCCAATGCTATCTAAGCCTAAGCTTCCCAGGCTTAAACGGCCAAACGCTTGCGCCCTTTGGCACGCCGAGCATTGATCACAGCACGACCACCTCGGGTTTTCATGCGAACCAAAAACCCGTGAGTGCGGGCGCGGCGAATTTTTGAGGGCTGGTAAGTACGTTTCATATCAATATCCAAATTTTGGTTAGCCTTCCATTATCGCAAATTTATTCAACTCCAGCAACACCTTACAAGAACTTTTGCGAGAAGCCCTCGAATAGTGTGTGGCAGGCTGACGGGACTCTGCTCGTATTGTGGATAAGCTTGTGATAAGTTACACTCAGGCTCGCTCTAAACCCAAACTATCCACAGCGACATTCACGGTGACTTTTTTGCAACGCCACATGACCCGCGCACATGATTCACGGTGAGGATCCACGGACAACTCAAGGTCAGTCTGCCGGCCTGAGTGCTGGCGATGCCCTTTGGCAGTCTTGCGTTGACCAACTGGCTCAAGAGCTGCCAGAACAGCAATTCAACACCTGGATCAAACCTTTGTCAGCCGTTGTGCTGGATGATTTTTCCAAAGTCATTATTTTGGTGGGAAATCGTTTTAAATTAGATTGGGTGCGTGCTCAGTACAGCGGGCGAATTGCTGCGTTGCTGGAAAAGAGCTATGGGCAATCCATTTTTTTAGAGTTAGCGCTTGCTCCCCGGGAAGCGCCCCAAAAAGCTTATCCTGTGGCCCGTGGAGCAGACCCCATTTCAACCGAAGAACCCGCTGAATTGGGGGAAGAGCGCGCTTTGAGCGGGCCTAAAAACCGCCTGAACACCGCCTTGACGTTTGACAATTTGGTCGAGGGATCAGCCAACAGAATGGCTCGCGCCGCTGCTTTGCACGTGGCAGGAACGCCTGGGCATTTGTACAACCCTTTGTTCATCTACGGTGGCGTCGGCTTGGGCAAAACCCATTTGATGCATGCCGTTGGCAACAAACTGTTGCAAGACAAACCTCAAAGCAAAATTCTCTACATTCATGCTGAGCAATTTGTGTCAGATGTTGTCAAAGCCTACCAAAGGAAGACGTTTGACGAGTTCAAAGACCGATACCACTCGCTTGACTTGTTGTTGATCGACGATGTTCAGTTTTTTGCCAACAAAGAGCGCACACAAGAAGAATTCTTCAATGCATTTGAAGCACTGTTGGCCAAAAAGTCACATATTGTGATGACCAGCGACACTTATCCCAAGGGGTTGGCCGATATCCACGAGCGCCTGGTGTCCCGGTTTGATTCAGGCTTGACGGTCGCCATCGAGCCGCCTGAGCTGGAAATGCGGGTCGCCATTTTGATCAACAAAGCCCGCGCAGAAGGCACTGAAATGCCAGAAGAAGTGGCTTTTTTTGTGGCAAAAAATGTTCGCTCCAACGTTAGAGAATTAGAGGGCGCATTGCGCAAAATTTTGGCGTACTCGAGGTTCAACTTGAAAGAAATCTCTATTCAGTTGGCTCGCGATGCACTGCGTGACTTGCTGTCAATTCAAAACCGCCAAATCTCGGTTGAAAACATTCAGAAAACCGTGGCCGACTATTACAAGATCAAAGTCGCGGACATGTATTCGAAAAAGCGCCCTGCCAGCATTGCACGGCCTCGGCAAATTGCGATGTACTTGGCCAAAGAATTGACCCAAAAGAGCCTTCCAGAGATCGGCGAACTTTTTGGTGGCCGTGACCACACAACGGTGCTGCATGCGGTTCGAAAAATTGGCGGTGAACGTTTGCAAATGGCCGATTTAAACCAACAGCTCCATGTTCTTGAACAGACTCTGAAAGGCTAAAAATGCAAAGAATGCCCAACTTAGACGCCATAAAGCGCAAGTGTTCGATCACTTTCATGGCCAATGCAGATCGATTTCCACCAAAAAGGACAAGTCTGGGGATAATTTCAATGGAAAAGCAAAGTTATCCACAGGATGGAGAAAATTATGAAAGTTATTCATTGAACGGGTACAAGGGCGAAGCAGGGCTGTCCACAGCATTCAAAAGCATCCAAGTGCTTGATAAAAAAGGGGAAAATGCACCTGTTCACAAAAAAGTGCGCCCCTTATCTACTACTACTATCTTAAATTAAAGAACATAAAGAAGAGGTTGACATGATCGTCCTGAAGGCAACACAAGACAAAGTTCTCGCGGTTTTACAGTCGGTCGCTGGCATCGTGGAGCGGCGTCATACTTTGCCGATTCTGGCCAATGTGCTGATCAAGAAGACAGGGTCGACTTTGCAGGTGACCACGAGCGATTTGGAGATTCAAATTCGCACGTCGGCCCAGCTTGATGGTGATAGTGGTGATTTCACCATCACGGTGGGTGCACGCAAATTGATTGATATTTTGCGCACCATGCCGGCCGACCAGACCGTGTCTTTGGAGTCCAGCGCTGCCAAAGTCATCTTGAAGGGTGGCAAAAGCAAATTCACATTGC
Organism: Rhodoferax sp.; assembly: GCA_031386665.1. Classification (GTDB taxonomy): domain Bacteria; phylum Pseudomonadota; class Gammaproteobacteria; order Burkholderiales; family Burkholderiaceae_C; genus JANYCG01. Next base: position 10,479 of record JANNCN010000026.1, read on the forward strand.
AAACCATGCCCGCTGAGGATTTCCCGCTGGTGCAAGAGTCAGCCAATTTTGGCCCGGTGTTCAGTGTTCCGCAAAAGACCTTGAAAGATTTGCTCAGCCAGGTGTCTTTTGCGATGGCCATTCACGATATTCGCTACTACCTGAATGGAATTTTGTTTGTTGCCGAAGGCAAGCAGCTCAGCCTGGTCGCAACCGACGGGCACCGCCTGGCTTTTGCCTCTGCGACGCTGGACGTGGAGGTGCCCCGACAAGAGGTAATATTGCCTCGCAAAACGGTGATTGAAATGCAGCGCTTGCTCAGTGATGCAGATGGCGCGATTGAAATGCAGTTTGCCAACAACCAGGCCAAGTTCAGTTTTGAAGGCATGGAATTTGTCACTAAATTGGTGGAAGGGAAGTTTCCGGATTACAACCGGGTCATTCCTAAAAATCACAAAAATATCATCACTTTGGGCCGTGTGGCCTTGCTGGCGTCTTTGCAGCGCACGGCCATTTTGACCAGCGACAAGTTCAAGGGTGTGCGCTTGAACATTGACCCAGGCATCTTGAAAGTCGCGTCCAACAACGCCGAGCAGGAAGAGGCTGTGGATGAGCTGGACATTGACTACGGCGGTGACAGCATTGAGGTTGGCTTCAACGTCACTTACCTGATCGATGCTTTGGCCAACATGACGCAAGAGATGGTGCGCATTGAGTTGTCAGACTCCAACAGCTCGGCGTTGTTGACCATTCCTGAGAACGCCACCTTCAAGTACGTGGTGATGCCCATGAGGCTTTAGCGCCTTTGAAACTTAGAGCGCAAAAGGACGCAAACCCCCGATTTTTGGGGGTTTGGTCATTCAAGAGTTTGAAAATTTGAGAGAAGTGAAATCCATGTCCGACGAAAATAAGCCAGTTCCAGCCCCGGTTAATCCTGAAGCCAGTGTCAACACCGGAGAGTCATCGGCGGAAAGCTCCAATTTTCAGCCTGTCATTGACACTAACCAGGCCGGCGCAACCGAGGCTTATGGCGAGGGCTCCATTCAGATTTTGGAGGGCCTAGAGGCCGTGCGCAAGCGCCCTGGCATGTACATCGGTGACACCTCAGACGGCTCTGGCTTGCACCACATGGTGTTTGAAGTGGTGGACAACTCGATTGACGAGTCTTTGGCGGGCCATTGCGACGACATTTTGGTCACCATTCACTCCGACAACTCGGTCAGCGTGGTCGACAACGGCCGGGGTATTCCCACAGGTTTGAAGATGGACGACAAGCACGAACCCAAGCGTTCAGCCGCTGAAATCGCGTTGACCGAACTCCACGCGGGTGGCAAGTTCAACCAAAACAGCTACAAGGTATCAGGTGGTCTGCACGGGGTGGGCGTGAGTTGCGTGAATGCGTTGTCCAAAATGTTGCGCTTAACGATTCGGCGTGACGGCAAAGTCCACGCCATGGAGTTCAGCAAAGGATTTGTGCAAAACCGCATTGTCGAAACGTTAAATGGCGTAGAAGTGTCCCCCATGAAAGTCATTGGCGACACTGAAAAGCGCGGTACAGAAGTTCACTTTCTGCCTGACACCGAGATTTTTCAGCAAAACAGTGACTTTCATTACGAGATTTTGAGCAAACGCCTGCGTGAATTGAGCTTTTTGAACAACGGTGTGCGCATTCGTTTGAAGGACGAGCGCACTGGCAAAGAGGACGATTTTGCAGGGGCCGGTGGCGTCAAAGGTTTTGTGAATTTCATCAACAAAGGCAAAACGGTGTTGCACCCCAACATTTTTCATGCCACAGGCGACCGCCAAAGTGACCAGCAAACCAACATCGGGGTGGAAGTGGCCATGCAGTGGAACAGCGGTTACAACGAGCAGGTGCTGTGCTTCACTAATAACATTCCTCAGCGTGATGGTGGCACCCACTTGACTGGATTGCGCGCCGCCATGACGCGGGTGATCAACAAGTACATTGATGACAGCGAACTGGCCAAAAAAGCCAAGGTCGAAGTGACCGGTGACGACATGCGCGAGGGCTTGACCTGCGTGCTGAGCGTGAAAGTGCCCGAGCCCAAGTTCAGCAGCCAGACCAAAGACAAGCTGGTTAGCAGCGAAGTGCGTGGCCCAGTGGAAGACATCGTCAGCAAGCTGCTGTTCGACTACCTGCAAGAGCGCCCGAACGACGCCAAAATCATCGTGGGCAAGATCATCGAAGCTGCTCGCGCCCGCGAAGCCGCCCGCAAGGCCCGCGACATGACACGCCGCAAAGGCGTACTGGACGGCATGGGTCTGCCGGGTAAATTGGCTGATTGCCAAGAAAAAGACCCGGCGATGTGCGAGATTTACATTGTCGAGGGTGATTCCGCTGGGGGCTCGGCCAAGCAAGGGCGAGACCGCAAGTTCCAGGCGATTTTGCCTTTGCGTGGCAAGATTTTGAATGTGGAAAAGGCGCGCTACGAAAAGCTGCTCACCAGCAATGAGATTTTGACGCTCATCACCGCTTTAGGCACTGGCATCGGCAAGGCGGGCGGCACCACCGGCAATGATGACTTTAACGTGGCCAAGCTGCGTTACCACCGCATCATCATCATGACCGATGCCGACGTGGACGGCGCCCACATTCGCACGCTGCTGCTTACGTTTTTCTATCGCCAAATGCCTGAGCTGGTCGAGCGCGGCCACATTTACATTGCCCAGCCGCCCTTGTACAAAGTCAAAGCGGGCAAAGAAGAGTTGTACCTGAAAGACGCCAGTGCGCTGGATAGCTTTTTGCTGCGCATCGCCTTGATCAATGCATCGGTGCACACCGGCGGCCCCAACGGAACGACCCTGAATGGAGACACCTTGTCAGAGCTGGCTAGAAAGCACCAATTGGCCGAAGCAGTGATTGCCCGCCTTAAAAACTTCATGGACGCTGAAGCCTTGCGCTCAGTGGCTGATGGAGTAGCCCTGAACCTGGACACAGTGGCCGATGCCGAGGCGTCAGCCGCGGCACTGCAAGCCAAACTGCCCGATGCTGAAGTGGCGGGCGAGTTTGACGTGCGCACGGACAAGCCGATTTTGCGCATCAGCCGCCGCTACCACGGCAACGTGAAAAGTAGCGTGTTGACGCAGGACTTCGTGCATGGCTCTGACTACGCTGCGCTGGCCGAAGCCGCCAACACCTTCAAAGGACTGTTGGGCGAAGGTGCCAAAGTCACGCGCGGAGAAGGCGAGCGCCAAAAGGAAGAAAAGGTCAACGATTTCCGCGAAGCCATGTCTTGGCTCATCACCCAGGCCGAAAACGGCACAGCCCGCCAGCGCTACAAAGGCTTGGGCGAGATGAACCCCTTGCAGCTGTGGGAAACCACCATGGATCCGGCTGTGCGGCGCCTGCTTCGCGTGCAAATTGACGACGCCATTGAAGCGGATCGCGTCTTCACCATGCTGATGGGCGATGAGGTTGAGCCACGACGCGACTTCATTGAAACCAATGCGCTGCGGGCGGGAAATATTGACGTTTGAGTGCGTGACGGGAGCTTGAAGGCGCCCCCTGCGGGCTTCAGCAAGGCTCGCTGCCACCCAAGCCCCTGGCTTCTGAAACCAAATTGACACAGGGCTTTCACGGTGTCCAAATTCAGCCGACGGTTGGTTCTAGCAGGTGCAGGCTTGGCGGTCGCGGGTATCGGGGTTGGCGGCTATTTCGCCAAACACCCCCGGCTGGCACCGATGGGGCTTAACTTCACGCCTGAGGAGCTGGCCCAAGCCAGGGCGCTGCTGGTGCGCCACCCGTCGATTGACGCCCACGCGCGCCCTGGCAGAACTTTTGTAGCGGGGGCTGAGCATGTGTCTGGCCTGCTCTGGGCGGCCAAGTTGCTGGGCACGTTTGAAGGGCGCACGATTGGCGAAATGACGGTGGAGGGCGGCGACTTTTTGGAAGGCCAGGCGGCCCGTGTGAGAGAGTCGTATGCCGATGGCGTGTGTTCCATCACGCTCATGCATTACCGCAACAACGAGCTGGGCGACATCATTACCGGTGCCCCCGTGCAAGGTGGGTTGAGTGCCGCCGGTGTTGCGGTGGTGAAAGTCATGAACGCGGTAGGCATGCTGATTGACGTGGCTCACGCCTCTGAAACCACGGCGTTTGGCATTTTGAAAGCGTCCGCCAAACCGGTGATGGCCTCGCACGTGCATGTACACACCGAAAAGCTGGCGCACCCGCGTTTCATCAGCCGTGATTTGGCCAAAGCTGTGGCGGCCAATGGCGGCCAATGGCGGTGGGGTGCTGGGTTCGTGGCCTGCAGGCATCGGTATAACTGATTTGAAGGGCTACATTGACCGCACCTTTGAGCTGGTGGACCATGTCGGTATTGACCATGTTTGCCTGGGTACCGACATGGACGCCAATTACAAACCCGTGTTTGACACCTACACCAAACTGCCCACTTTTGTCGCTGGCTTGCTTAAGCGCGGTATGGGCGAGCTCGAAGTCGCCAAGCTGATCGGCGGCAACTTTTTGCGGGTGTTTGCGGCGATTCAGGCGGGTTGATATCAAGTTAACGATGCTATTATTTGTATAGCAAACTATTGAACATATTCGAGAGCCAGAAACCGAATTTGTTGAAAAAACAGTCTTTTGATGACTCTTTTAAGAAAAATTAACCTGCAGGTTAATATTTGCCTTTTTGGACCAAAAACTGGCAAAATCACGTGTTAACAAATGTGTCAATGTCTGATGGCTCCCATCAGCCCACCACCCGGACTTGCCGCCATGACTGCCCTCCCTAGCCACATTGTTTCCCACGTAGCCACCCACGACACCACCCGCATTGACGACACCCGCATCAGCGCGGTGCGGCCTTTGCTGACCCCCGCGCTGCTGGAAGAAATGCTGCCTGTGCCCGACGCCGCGCAAGCGTTGGTGGAAAGCAGCCGAGCGGCGATATCCAAAATATTGCATGGTCAGGACGACCGCCTCATCGTGGTGGTGGGGCCATGTTCCATTCACGACCACGACCAAGCGCTGGGCTATGCGCAACTGCTCAAATCGCAAGCCGACCTGCTGGCCAAGGAGCTGCTGATTGTCATGCGGGTGTATTTCGAGAAGCCCCGCACCACCGTGGGCTGGAAGGGCTACATCAACGACCCGCACCTGGACGACAGCTTTGCCATCAACAAAGGGCTGGAGATGGCCCGGCGCTTGCTGCTGGACGTGCTGGCCGTGGGCCTGCCGGTGGGTACCGAGTTTTTGGATTTGCTCAGCCCCCAGTTCATCAGTGATCTGGTCAGCTGGGGCGCGATAGGCGCGCGCACGACCGAAAGCCAGAGCCATCGGCAACTGGCGTCAGGTTTGAGCTGCCCGGTGGGTTTTAAAAACGGCACCGACGGCGGCATCAAGGTGGCGACCGACGCGATTCAGGCGGCCAAGGCGGCGCACGCTTTCATGGGCATGACCAAAATGGGCCAAGCCGCTATTTTTGAAACCCGTGGCAATGACGACTGCCACGTGATCTTGCGCGGCGGCAAAGTGCCCAATTACGCCAAAACCGATGTCGATGCCGCCTGCGCCTTGCTTCAAGGCGCAGGCCTGCGCGAGCAGGTCATGATTGACGTGAGCCACGCCAACAGTAGCAAACAGCATGCCCGCCAAATTGCCGTGGCTGCCGACGTGGCCGGGCAAATCGCCGCAGGCGACGCGCGCATCACCGGCCTGATGATCGAAAGTCACCTGAACGAAGGGCGCCAAGACATCGTGCAGGGAAAACCCCTGAAACACGGCGTATCAGTGACAGACGCCTGCATCAGCTTTGCGCAAACCGTGCCGGTGTTGGAGGGGTTGGCGGCGGCGGTGCGGGCACGGCGCGGGGTTTAGCTTGTGGGGTGGTTGGGCGGCTAGGACCAACAGTTTCAAGCTCAATTTACCAGATAGTGTGACATAGAAGCTTGCAATGTAATCCGCATGGCATGTCGCAAAATAAGCCGCAAGCAAATTCGCAATTGTTGCATAATAGCTATATAAGACATACACTTAACTATGTCTTCAAAGTCGCATAAATTCACGCTATTTGATCACCCAGCTCAGATGGAGCCGCTGCTGCCAGCCGACCATCGGCTGGGGGCGCTGTTGGAGCAGGCGCACGACTTGATTCGCCATGCTGACCAACTGTCTGGCCAATGCCAACCCGGCGCGATGGACGGCCTGCGCACCTTGCTGCGTGCCATGAACTCCTATTACACCAACCGCATTGAGGGCCAACACACCCTGCCGATCGAGATCGAGCAGGCCCTGCGCAACGACTACTCGACTGATGCCGACAAAGCCCGCCGCCAACGGCTGGCGCTGGCGCACATGGCGACCGAGCAAGCACTTGAGCAGCGTTTAGCGCAGTGGAATGCGGGCAACATATGGTCTGGTCAAGCCGTCCAAGACATTCACCAAGACCTGTTTGCCCGCCTGAACGATGCCGACCGTTTGTTAGTAGACGGCGATGTGTTGCAGCCGGGCGTCTTGCGCGACCGCGAGGTCAGCGTGGGCCGCCACGCCGCACCGCAGGCCGCAGAGCTGCCGGTTTTTTTGGACCGTTGGGGCAGTTTTTATGCCCAAGTGCGCCGTGGCGAAATGCAGGTGCTGGCGGTGGCGGCATCGCACCATCGGCTGGCGTGGATTCACCCGTTTCGCGATGGCCATGGCCGCGTGGCACGCCTGCACACCCATTTGGCGCTGGGTCATTTGGGCCTGACCAATGGCTTGTGGTCTCCCTTGCGCGGCTTCGCGCGCACCCACGAAGCCTATTACGCCCACCTGGCCGCCGCAGACGAACCCCGAGCCGGCGACCTGGATGGCCGCGGCAACCTGTCAGAGCGCGCCTTGTGCGACTGGATCGGCTATGTGCTCGCGCAATGCCTGGATCAGGTTCGTTACATGACCGGTGCGCTGGGGCTGGACCGCATGAAGAACCGTATCACCGCTTGTCTGGGTTTCGAAGCCAGCGTGGTGCGCCAAGGCGTTCGCGTCGAGGCCCTGCGTGCCCTGCATTACTTGTTTGCTACGCAAGGCGACTTGGAACGCGCCGATTTCAAAGCCATGCTGGGTTTGGGCGACCGCATGGCTACCGCTCAAGTGTCATCGCTGTTGGCACGCGGGCTGCTGGTGACTGACAGCCCTTACGGAAAACTGCGCTTTGGTGTGCCTCAGCACGCGCTGCGGTTTTACTTTCCTGGTTTGTGGCCTGAGGCGGAAGGTGGGGATTGATTTATGGCGTCATTTTGATGACCTGGGGGGATGCAGGGCACGCGCCTGGAGCTGTTTCAACCCTCCGCAAAAACTGCGGTGACACCCGCCACTGCTGGCCGTTGTCGGCAATCACCGTCACCGTTTTGCGGTTGTATTTGGCAA
>JANNCN010000173.1:0-27729 GCA_031386665.1 Rhodoferax sp.
CAGGCGGCCCCGCTCTGCCCCACTTAACTTGCTCCAAACCGCGTTGAAACACTGGCGCGCCGAGTGCACGGCTGCATCAATGTCGCGGGCATCGCTGCGTTGAATCTCGTCAAACTGCTGCCCGTCCGACGGGTCGATCATGGCGATGGAGCGGCCACTTTGGCACGGCACAGACGCGTTGGCTATGTAGTTCAGTTGCATGGGCTTGAGTGGTTGGTTGGCAGCACCGGGCGGTGTTGATTCTGATGCGCTGCCGCTTGAGTAGGGGGTCAATAGTATCAAAAGTATAGCGAACTATGACCTTTCTACGAGAGCTAGAGCACCATTTTGTTCATAAAGTGGTCAAATTTGAGATTTTTCAAGAAAGTCATATCACCGGTGATATGAAGTCTCTCATTTTGCCTTTTTTCAAGTGGCGGGTCTTTCATGAGCAGACACTGCGCTGAACCTGTGCTGCCATTGGCCTTGCACGGCAATCACTGTCTTGACTGAGTTTGCCAAATAGCAGTCCTCGTGCGCTCGATGGTGCAAGTCGTCCAGTACCGCGTCGGTCGGCACTTTGTCGCCTGAAAACACAATCTGGGGGCGCAAGGTCACCTGCGTTACCGCCTCTTTTCCATTGCCAATTTTCTCCATGATGCCGCTGGCTGAGTCCGTGTAGGCGGCGACTGCATAGCCATCGACCGATGCCAAATACAGAAAGGTCAGCATGTGGCAGCTGGACAAGGCGGCGACAAAGGCCTCTTCCGGATCCACGTTGGCGGGGTTGGAGTAGGGCACCCTTACCGAGTTCGGCGAACTGCTGGCAGGCACGGACACGCCGCCGTCAAATCCCCAGGTGTGTGCGCGGCTGTAGCGCTTGCTGGTGAAGTCGCCAATGTTGTCGCAAGTCCAGCGGATGTCGGCGGTGTAGGTGTGCATATGGGTTGGGCGTGTGGACAATCAGGAAGTGGAGATTATGAATCTCGGGACCAAAAAAAAGGCCTGCAGGGTGCAGGCCTTTGTTTCAAGTGGTGGCGCTTGCCGCCGCTGGCACTGTTATCGCTCTTGAACCCTACAGCAAGGTCACTTCAACCCGGCGACCCTCTTCAGCAGATGTGCCACCCGCTTTGATGTCTTCAGGCTTTTTCAGCTCGATTTTGTCTTCTGGCACACCAATGATTTTGAGAAGATCACGAACCGCAAAGGCCCGCAGCTTGGCGAGTTCGGCGTTTTTCACCGGGTCGCCAGAACCATCCACATAGCCGCTGATGACGGCTTTTTTGCCTGCCATCACGCCTTTGACCACGTCAACCAGCGCATCTTTGCCGCCCACAGCCAGGTCAGCCTTGCCAGAAGCAAAGTAGAACTTGACCACGCCGCCTTCGGTCTTGACCGAGGCTGCATCAGACGCTGCCTTGGCCGCAGCCATCATGGCGGCGTCGCTCTTAGCGTTTGCGTCAGCGGCAGTTGCAGCAATGGTCGCAGACGCTGCCGCGGGTGTCGCAACCACTGCGGTGGCGGCTGCTGCCACGGTTGCAGCAGCTGGCAGGGCGGCTTTGGAGCCGTCGCCACCGTGAATTTGCATCATCAAAGGCACGATCAACAGGGCAACGATGTTGATGATCTTGATCAACGGGTTAACTGCCGGGCCAGCGGTGTCTTTGTACGGGTCGCCCACGGTGTCGCCAGTGACAGCGGCTTTGTGAGTATCAGAGCCTTTGCCGCCGTGGTGGCCGTCTTCAATGTACTTTTTGGCGTTATCCCAAGCGCCGCCGCCGGTGCACATCGAAATGGCAACGAACAGGCCAGTCACGATGGTGCCCATCAACAAACCGCCCAAAGCAGCCGGGCCAAGCGCCAAGCCCACAATGATGGGCACGACCACTGGCAACAGGGACGGGATCATCATTTCCTTGATCGCAGCCGTGGTCAGCATGTCAACCGCAGCGCTGTAGTCAGGCTTGCGTTTACCCGCCATGATGGCGCCGTCAGCAAATTGGCGACGCACTTCAACCACGACTGAGCCCGCAGCACGACCCACCGCTTCCATGGCCATGGCACCGAACAGGTAGGGAATCAAGCCGCCGATGAACAGGCCAATGATGACCATGGGGTCGCTCAAGTCAAAGCTGATGGCTTTGCCGTAAGCTTCGAGTTTGTGGGTGTAGTCGGCAAACAAAACCAAGGCCGCCAGTCCGGCTGAACCAATGGCGTAGCCCTTGGTCACGGCCTTGGTGGTGTTGCCCACAGCGTCCAGCGGGTCGGTCACGTCGCGCACGCTTTTTGGCATTTCGGCCATTTCGGCAATGCCGCCGGCGTTGTCGGTGATGGGGCCGTAAGCATCAAGCGCCACCACGATACCTGCCATCGACAACATCGAAGTCGCTGCAATCGCAATGCCGTAAAGCCCCGCCATTTTGAACGCGCACCAGATGGCAATACAGACAAAAATAACGGGCCAAGCGGTCGAACGCATTGACACACCCAAACCGGCAATGATGTTGGTGCCATGGCCGGTGGTGGATGCCTGTGCAATGTGCTTGACTGGCGGGTACTGTGTGCCGGTGTAGTACTCGGTGACCCAAACCAGGGCTGCAGTCAGCACCAAGCCGACGGCGCAAGCGCCAAAAAGCGCCATTTGGCTGCCAGCGGCTTTGATGGAGTTGTCAGGCATCAACCAAGTGGTGACGAAGTAGAAAGCAATTAGCGACAAACCGCCCGCCACAGCCAGGCCTTTGTAAAGCGCTGGCATCACGTTCTTCATGCCGGGTGATGCTTTAACGAAGAAGCAACCAATGATGGACGCAATGATCGACACGGCACCCAGAGCCAGTGGGTAAACCACGGCGGCAGTGCCCGCGTTGGTCACCAGTAGCGCGCCCAAAACCATGGTTGCAATCAAGGTGACGGCATAGGTTTCGAACAAGTCAGCGGCCATGCCAGCGCAGTCGCCCACGTTGTCGCCCACGTTGTCGGCAATCACGGCTGGGTTGCGCGGGTCATCTTCAGGAATGCCAGCTTCGACCTTGCCCACCAAGTCCGCGCCCACGTCAGCGCCTTTGGTGAAAATGCCACCGCCCAAGCGGGCAAAAATGGAGATCAGCGATGAGCCAAAAGCAAAACCGATCAGCGGATTGAGCAATTTGGCCAGATTTTTATCAGGTGTGAGGTTGCCGTTGCCAACCAAAAACCAGTAAAAAGCCGTCACGCCCAACAGCCCCAAGCCCACCACCAGCATGCCGGTGATTGCGCCTCCACGAAAAGCGACATCCAGTGCGGGGCCAATGCCCTTGGTCGCGGCTTGTGCGGTGCGCACATTGGCCTTGACGGACACGTTCATGCCAATAAAGCCGCAAGCGCCCGAAAGCACAGCGCCGACCACAAAGCCTACCGCGGACAGGCCGTCTAAAAACAAGCCAATCAAGATGGCCAACACCACGCCGACGATGGCGATGGTTTTGTATTGCCGAGCCAGATAAGCTGCTGCACCCGTTTCAATAGCGGCGGCAATTTCTTGCATCCGCGCGTTGCCCGCATCTTGCGAAAGAATCCAGCTGCGTGCCCAAAAACCGTAAATCACGGCGATGAGACCGCAAACGAGCGCCAAAATAAGCGCTGAGTTGCCTGCCATAAGTAAATCTCCTGTGTTGTTTCACTCTAGAGTGGTGCACCGCAAAATAAATCCTTCGGCACCACCGCTGCATTGCTTCGTCGCCACCAACTGGAATGCGTCAGGATTTAATCCTTCAGAATCATGGGGCGATTGGCCAACGGACGGACTTTACCGTGAAAAAAGTCTGCATCGCCTTACGGCAAGGAGCTTGTAAGTAAAATCTGGGCTAATCCTAGGGTAACCCCGTAGCGGCAGGCCGCATTAACTGAAAGTAAAAATCCTCACCATGTCCCTCGACAACGTTCATCCTGGCAAAAACGCCCCAGAAGCCTTCAATGTCATCATTGAAATTCCCATGAACGCCGACCCGGTGAAGTACGAGGTGGACAAGGAGTCGGGCGCGATTTTTGTGGATCGCTTCATGAGCACGTCGATGCATTACCCGACCAATTACGGTTACGTGCCAAAAACCATCAGCGGCGACGGCGACCCAGTGGACGTGTTGGTGATCACACCGGTGCCCTTGATACCGGGCGTGGTGGTGACTTGCCGGGTCATTGGCATTTTAAAAATGGAAGACGAAGCCGGCATGGACGGCAAGGTGCTGGCGGTGCCTATCGACAAAAAGTGTTCGCTCTACACCCATTGGCAAAAACCTGCGGACATGAACCCGCTGCGGTTGAAGACCATTTCCCACTTCTTTGAGCATTACAAAGATTTGGAAGAGGGCAAGTGGGTCAAAATCATTGGTTGGGATGGACCCGAGGCTGCCAAACAGGAAATCTTGGACGGTATTGCGAACTACGCCAAAGCAAATACAAGTGTGTAGTTTTGAGTTGTAAGTTGTGAGTTTTGAGTTGTGAGTCAGGCTATCGCGCCGATTGCAGCTTTTCAAGTGTATTTTCTCGTGCCTGCTTGGGTGACAGTTCAAACCAGCGGTGGCAGGCTCGGTAAAAGGTGCTTTCCTCCGCGAAGCCTAGCAGTGACGCGATATCTGCCAACGGCAGAGCCGGGTCGCCCAGGTAGGTCTCGGTGAGTTGCCGCCTGAGTGCATCAAGCTCTTTTTGGAACGATGTTCCTGCTTCAAGCAATCTACGCTGCAAGGTGCGGTCACTTATACAAAGATCGCGGGCTACATCGCTGCGTATCACTTGACCACTGCCGATGCGGCGCACCAACATGGCTGCCATTCGCGCCGCGATACCGCTTGACTGCATGTTCCTAACGTGCTCTTGAACGGCTCGATCATGCAGCCGGCTCAGAACCGCATTGGCGGTGGGTAAAGGCAATTGCAAATCCGCTTTGCTCAACAGCAACGCATGCAAGGGCGTATTAAAACGCGGCGTGCAAGCAAATGCTTTTTGGTGGTGGATCAGATCACTTGGAGATGGGTACGAGAGCTCCACCCCAAGTGGCACGATTTGGCGACTGGTGACCCAGCGACAAAAGGCCAAAAAGGTAACGATGGTGTAGTCCAGGCGCGATGAACGCCCTGCTATGGGCGGCTCCAACGGCGTCACCTCGATACGGCAGCCCTCGGCGATATCGACGACGCGCAAGTCAACAGCGTCAGACACGACCGCACAGTAATCTACCAACCGCACAACAGCTTCGGCCAGGTTTTGGCAAGACATCATGGCGTAAGCCAACATATCAAAGCTAGTCGGGTTGTCTGCCGTTGTGCGGTTGAGCGCGACAAAAGGCTGCCCGCTGCGCTCGCACGCTAGCATCCAAAGCCTGTCAACTTGCTCAACTGGCAGCCTGCTGTCGGCGCGCTCCAGCATGCGAATATCGAGGCCGGCTTCACGAAACAGTCCAGGCACATCCAGCCCTTGCACGCGTAGCTGGTCAGCCACACCCCGCATCCAGGCCGATGCGATGGTCCGTTGAATACGGCCAGAACCGTTGCGTTCTTGTTTTGTTTTGATTGATGCGATAGCCATGAGCGCACTGTAATTCAAGACTTATCTCCTGACGAGTGCATGAAAGCCCTTGCATCCAAGTGCGAATTGGCATCGTCACGCCAGTAACTTGGCCGCGCAAGCCATGGTGCTTTCGGGCTGCGCTGCATACCATCCATCGCTAAATCAACCAAAGGATCCTCAGCGATGAACACACCACTGAAATTCAGTATCCACGCCACCGTCAAAACTTCTCTGGCAGCGATAATCATTGCCCTGGCCGGTGCGGCCCATGCATCCAACGACTGTGCGGATGTCAAACCTGGCGTCCGCGCGACCGATTTCACCAGCAAAACAATGGTGGCAACTGACGCATTGTGCTTGCGCTCTTTCGCATGGCAACCGACGCAAACCCCAGTGCGCGGCGTCGTGGTCATCACCCACGGTATTCGGGACTACGCGCTTCGCTACCAACGCTTTGCAGATCAACTGACGAAACAGGGGTTTGCCGTGTTTGCGCAAGACCTGCGTGGCCATGCTCATTCTGGCGGCGACCGCCAACGTTTTGATTCTATGGCGCGTATGGTGGCAGACACTGACATGATTGTTAACGAAGCTAAGTTGCGCTACCCGAGCCTGCCGGTTTATGTGTACGGACACAGCCTGGGCGGTTTGATCACCACCGAATATGCGTTAGACCACGCCGACAAATTGAGCGGTGTGATTTTGAGTGGCGCAGCCCTAAAGCGGCCCCATAGCGTCTCTGGCTTTAGTGCCGGCGTTGCGCGAATACTGGCATCCATGGCACCCGGTTTGAAGGTGGTTCAGGTCGATACCAGTGAGTTCTCCAAGGACAAAAGCGTGATGGCCGCGTTGACGGCTGACACACTCATCAGTCATGACAAACTGCCAGCAGCAACGGCTGCCGCATCTTTAAGCGCAATTGCCGATGTACAGCAGCGAATGGGGCAGCTGAAACTACCTCTTTTGGTGATGTATGGCACATCGGACAGCGTGAATCCCATCGAAGGCAGCCAAGCTCTGATTCAGGCGGCTGCAAGTAGCGACAAGACATTGAAGACCTACGCGGGCGTTTACCACGACATGCTCAACGAACCCGAGCGCGATCAGATTGCCACCGATATCGTCGCGTGGTTGATCGCACGAACGAAGTAGTCCCCGGATGCTACTCAGGGTGCGTCTACCAAAGTGACTGAAACCAAAGCAATTGAGCTTTCGTCAATTCTGGAAGAGGGCAAGTGGGTCAAAATTAGGGGCTGGGCTGGGCCGGACGCTGGGAAACAGGAAATTGTGGAGGGGATTGCGAATTACAAACAGGTGCAGGCTGCCAAGGATTGATTTGAGGACGGATTTCTAGGAGTCCGGGGACCTTAGTGGCCTTACGGTCACGGCGACAAGGCAAGGCGCATGCGGTTTTGAAGTGCAAGCACGCGCGGGGTTGAAAAATAGGTCAAGCTTGCGCTTGGCTATTTTTTTGAGTGAACGCCAGCGCTGCTCCCACGCACCTTGCACTTCAAAGCCCGGTCGCCTTTCCTTATCACCGCGACCTGCTTGGGTGGTACCCGGGCCGGGCGTCTACGGTGCACGGAGCAGTGGACAAAGGGCCATGGGGTTGGGTTCAGCGGGCTTTGCAACGTCAATCGCCCAATGCACCGCGACCAATGCAATCACCACTGACCTTGTTCCCCTGCCGCCGCGACCGGGTCGACCATCGCGACGGTCGCTAAAAACCCAGTCGTTGAGATGCCCAAACAAGGTGGCCTCCCAAGATCAGTTGGTCTTCACCGAGCCGGATCCGGAAAAACCAGACCGTGCAACCGCCCTTTGCGCTCAAACGGTTTCCAGTTGTCCATTGGTTGCGACAACCTGTCTGCCACGGCCCACCAGGCGCTGGGGTTCACGCCAATGCCGACATGGCTGGCGATGACCTCGATATTTTCAGTGTGCGGGTTCACGGCGCACGGCGCTTGCAGGCTGGCCTGCCAGGCCACGATGCCGTCGGTGCGCGAGTAAACCGAGGTGGTGGGCACAGGGGGAGCGGTGGGCAGGTCGTATTTGGTGGCTTCGTGGTCAATGCGCTTGCCGCTGGTCAACTCGTAAATGCGCCAGGCGTTGGTGCTTTTGGGTGAGCCAGAGAAGGGGGTTCCCAGCGTGATGACGCTGCGCACCTGGTCGGGCATCATTTTGGCGAGCTCGCGGGCGTAAACGCCGCCCAGGCTCCAGCCAATCAGGCTGACTTTTTGACCTGTGGCGTCAAAGGTGGCCTGCACCTGGTCGCGTGCCGCGTTCAGCACGCCGGCACGGGCACCGAAATTGAACCCCTGGTTCCAACCCGACACCGAATAGTTGAGCGACTGCAGGTACTGGCGCAGCGGAAAAGTTGAACCGTCGTTGGCGCTTAAACCGGGGAACACGATGACCGGGTGCCCGTCGCCCTGGGGCGCGCGGCGCAAAGCGGGCCAGGCTGGCAATACGGCCCCAAATTCCCAAAACGCCCTGAATTCAAGCGCCAGCAAAAACATATTGGGTGGCGCATGGTCATTTTGAGGTGGCGCGGCGCGCGAGCTGGAGGAGCTAGATGAGCTGGAGGAGCTTGAACGGGGCAAGGCAAATGCATTCATAGGGCTTTTTCTGAGGTGCAAACTCAATTGCTTGCTACAGATTTTGCTGTTGAGACGAAACAGACAGTAGCATCTTTTGGCGGCTATCAAAGCAGCGACAGCGGCCGGACAGCCAAATTAGAGGAGCGCCCCTCGCTTTTCGTCTCCTAAGTGACGCAGCACTCTGGGGTTACTACCCATGAAACCAGGCTTGCGGCGCAAGCGGGAAAGCGCGTTGCGGTGTCAGAGCTTATTTTCAGGGGCATGTCAGGGCCGAAACAGGCTTAAAACTCGCGATAAGACGTGCTCTGCCCAAAATTGCCGATAAAAGCTCAAAATCCTCAATATTTACCACAATTGTGGTAAATATTGAGGATTTTTGCTCAATTTATGGTTTTTTGCCAAATTTTCAATAAAATTGGTCTCTAGCTCTCTTGGTACATCAATAATTTGCTATAAATATAATAGCATCTATGGGCTGAAAATAAAACAGGGTTCACGCAGCGAACCGCGTGAACCCTGAGGTTTCAATTTCTGGCTGCTACCGAAAGACCTGATGAGGGCCTATCAAAGCCAGAAATTTTGATTCCTAAGCTGCTGGCAATTTACCAGCAGCAAGGAAGTACGCCGCCGACGCAACACAAAGCGCCAGCGGCGCAACATGCGCCCGCAGCCCAGGCACCCAAGCTTGAACCTGCCAGAGCCATGCCCATCGAGATTTTGACAAATACTGATTTCATGATGAATCCTTGAAAATTAAATAAAAATTGGATTGAAAACTGATTGGGTCGGGGCCATGGGAGGGCGCCAAATGTCATTGTCAAAACGGAAAATCATTTGCATCCATTCATCGGCTTTGGTGGTTGTCGCCTGGGCCGGGGCTTGCCAGACGGGTTGCGTTGACGGCACGTTAAGACCTGGCACGCAGGTGTTGCAACTGGTGCCACCCATGATGGTGCAGCAGGCCATTTGGGGGTCGCAGCAGCCCATGGCGGTGCTGGCAACCGCTACCTGGCCGCTCCACAGCGCAGCGATGACCATGAACGCCAAAACCCAGCGCCGCATCAGGCCTTGGGGTGAGAATTGGCGGTGGACTGTCAACATGGGCTTAAGTGTCAGTGGAGGCCGTCGTTCTTACAAAATAGAGC
Organism: Rhodoferax sp.; assembly: GCA_031386665.1. Taxonomy (GTDB): domain Bacteria; phylum Pseudomonadota; class Gammaproteobacteria; order Burkholderiales; family Burkholderiaceae_C; genus JANYCG01. The sequence goes on from JANNCN010000173.1 coordinate 9,266, forward strand.
ACAGCCGATTTTTCAAAGTGTTTGTTTGAATGGGGAACGGTCTGTAAGTTCCCCCAAGTAATTGTGAATACCTTGGCCTTCACGTTCCAAAAATCGCTCAATCGCATCGGCAAACGACGGATGGGCCAGCCAGTGGGCGCTGGTGGTTTTAACAGGCATCAGGGCGCGGGCCATTTTGTGTTCGCCTTGTGCGCCGCCTTCAAAACGTTGGTAGCCGTGCTCAATGCACCATTGCAAGGGCTGGTAGTAGCAAGCTTCAAAATGCAGGCAATCCACGCGCTTGAGGGCGCCCCAATACCGTCCATAGGCAATGCGCCCGGTGGTTGTGGCCACTGCCACAGCGTCATCGGTCGCAGCGGCGCATTCAGCAGGCGGGGCTTCGATGCTGATCAAGCTACAGGCAATCGCCTCGCCACTTTGTTCGGCGATGAACAAAAGCCAGTTCTCGGGCATGGTGTCTTGCATGCGCTGAAAGAAGTCACGGCTCAAATACGGCGCGTTGCCGTGCTCCAGGTAAGTGCGCTCGTAGCAGCGGTAAAAAAAATCCCAATCCAGGTTCGCAATGTCGCGCCCCTGCGCTGACCTGAACGTCACGCCAGCCTCGGCCACTTTTCGGCGTTCCTGGCGGATTTTCTTGCGCTTTTCCTGGCTTAGCGTGGCTAGAAATTCGTCAAAACTATGAAATTGGCAATTTTTCGATGGGCCGCCCCGAGAAAAATTAGCCCCCTCGGGGGGCAGCGCACTACGCGAAGCGAGAAGCGTGGGGGCCACATTCTTCCAATGGAATTGAACCGTGTGGCGCAGCATCAACCCGCACTTTTCAGCCGCGGTCACGTCATCGGCATTGGCAAACAGCAGGTGCAGGGACGACAATTTCTCTTGCTCGCACCATGCCATCAAGCCTTGCACCAAAGCCGTTCGATCCGCTTGCGACTTTGCCAACAGCCGCGCACCCGGCACGGGCGTGAAGGGCACCGCCACCACGGCTTTGGGGTAATAGTCCAGACCATGTTGCGCGTAAGCGTTGGCCCAAGCGTGGTCAAACACGTACTCGCCGTAAGAATGCGCTTTAAGGTAAAGCGCACACGCGCCGACCAGGGCATCGCCCTGCCACAGGGTGATCAGGCGGGGCGTCCAACCGGTGGGTGTGCGGGCTGCGCCACTTTGGTGCATGGCCGCCAGGTACTCGTGGCGCATGAACGGCGTGGCGTCGTTTTGGGTGGCCAACAAGGCGTTCCACTGCGCACTATCGACCTCCAGCACAGAGGGCAAGACCCGAATGACATAATCAAGGCCAACCTGTTCTAGACCAGCTTTTTGCACCTGTTGCAACCTCTGTTTTCTGTAAATTCATGACTCTCAAAATCTGCGTCGCTCAGCTTAACTTTGTCGTTGGTGACTTGGGCGGCAACGCGCAAAAAATCATTAACGCCGCCAAAGTGGCCTACGCGGGCGGCGCGCGCTTGTTGCTCACGCCCGAGCTGTCAATTTGCGGTTACGCGGCCGAAGACCTGTTTTTGCGCCCCGCCTTCATCAATGCCTGCGATGATGCCGTGAAAACCGTAGCCCGCGAGCTGGCTGGGTTAAAAAACATGGTGGTCGTCGTGGGGCACCCCAGTGGCGGCCACGACGCTGATGCCCGCAAAACCCGGTCGGTCGCGGTGTCGGGTCGTTTCAATGCGGCCAGTGTCATTTGCGAAGGCGAAACGCTGGCAACCTATGCCAAACGCGAATTGCCCAATTACCAGGTGTTTGACGAGCGACGGTATTTTCAGCCCGGAGATGGCCTCTGCGTGTTTGAGGCTGGCGGCAGTGATGACAGCGCAAGCCAAGGCCTTCATGCCAAAGTCAAAGTCGGCTTGTTAATTTGCGAAGACGCCTGGTTTGAAGCACCTGCGCAGCTGGCCAAAGCCGCCGGGGCGCAAGTTTTGGCGGTCATCAATGCCTCGCCCTTTCACGTGGGCAAGGGCGATGAGCGCGAGCAAATGATGCGCCTGCGGGCCAACGCCTGTGGTTTGCCGCTAGTCTATGCCCACTTGGTGGGTGGCCAGGACGAGGTGGTGTTTGAAGGCCATTCCTTCGCCCTGAACGCCGATGGCCAAGTCGCCGCCCGGGCACCGAGTTTTGTTGAAGACGCCTTCGAAGTGACCGCGCAGCGTGTAGGTGTCGGCATTCACCTGGCAGGGCCTGTCGCCAGCGTGCGCTCGGCCGAAGCCGACCTGTGGGACGCCTTGGTGCTGGGAGTGCGCGACTACATTGGCAAAAACGGCTTTCCGGGGGTACTGCTGGGTTTATCGGGCGGCATTGATTCGGCTCTGGTGCTAGCCGTGGCGGTGGATGCCTTGGGTGCCGCCAAGGTTCGCACCGTGATGATGCCCTCACCCTACACGGCAGACATCAGCTGGATCGATGCCCGCGACATGGCCGCGCGCATGGGCGTGCGCTATGACGAAATCTCCATCGTACCCGAATTCGAAGCCTTCAAGGCCTCATTGGCAGGCGAGTTCAAGGGCCTGGCCGAGGACACGACCGAAGAAAACATCCAGGCCCGCATTCGCGGCACCTTGTTGATGGCCTTGTCCAACAAATTTGGCACGATTGTGCTGACGACGGGCAACAAGTCTGAAATGGCGACGGGCTATTGCACCTTGTACGGCGACATGGCAGGCGGCTTTGCGGTCATCAAGGATTTGGTGAAGACCACGGTGTTTGATTTGGCGCGTTGGCGCAACCTGCACGACCCGTATGAAACGTGCACTGCGCCCATTCCTGAGCGCATCATCACCCGCCCACCCAGCGCCGAACTGCGACCCGATCAAAAAGACCAGGACAGCCTGCCGCCTTACGATGTGCTGGACGCGATTTTGGAGCGCTACATGGAGAACGACCAAAGCATTGAAGACATCATTGCCGCTGGTTTTGAGCGTGCTGATGTTGAAAAAGTCACCCGCCTGATCAAGATCAATGAGTACAAGCGCCGCCAGGCACCCGTGGGTATTCGCGTCACCCACCGCAGTTTTGGCAAAGATTGGCGTTATCCTATAACCAGTAAATTCAGAGCTTGAAGCCTGTCGGATCCCAAGTTCGCCGAAAAGTCACCGCAAATCATCCAAAAACAACCCGAGGACCACCATGAAACAGATCACCGCCATCGTCAAACCGTTCAAACTCGAAGAAGTGCGCGAAGCCCTGGCCGACTGTGGCGTCACCGGTTTGACCGTGACTGAGGTCAAAGGCTTTGGCCGTCAAAAAGGCCACACCGAGCTGTACCGGGGTGCTGAGTACGTGGTGGACTTTTTGCCCAAAGTCAAAGTCGAAGTGGTGGTGAAAACCGAAGACGTGGACCGCTGTGTCGATGCCATTGTCAAAGCTGCCCACACCGGAAAAATTGGCGACGGCAAGATTTTTGTGACCAGCGTGGAGCGCGTCGTGCGCATTCGCACGGGGGAGCAGGACGAAGCTGCGGTTTAGTGATACAGCTTTATAGCTGCTAACTGGTCAACGACTCAGAGGCTCAGAGCTCACCAGACGCGTACCCGCCAAAGCGTCATGCCAAAACTGCCCTGTCGGGTGAAAACGGCTCAAAATCGCCCAAGCAATCACCCAGGCGATGGCAATTGCGGCGACTTGTCCGCCTGTCAGATTGAAAGCGGCAGCCACTGCCAAGGGCGGCAACAACCACAGATAGCTCAGCACATAACGCAATGCGGCCCGCAACTGGGTGATGGCTTGGCCTTGCTCGTCTACCACCCGGATATTCCAGGTTTTCATGGCCAAAGTCTGACCCTTGGCCCAAAACCAGATGAAGTAGATGCCGAAAATAACGAACAAAAACCCTTGCAGCGCGTGGCGATTGTCCAAGGCGTTGCGGGTTTGGCTTAGGGTTCCGAACAAGTATCCGGCGATGAACCAGACGCCAAAGATAAGAATGCCTTCATAGGCCCAGCAGGCCATGCGGCGCCACAGACTTGGCGTGACGAGATTGGTTTGGGCCGTTGGGGCAAGGGTTGTTGGCATAGAACCCAAAGTCTCTGCTGTCTCAGCGGGTACTGCTGCTGTAGCCACTGCAACTGATGCTGCGTCTACCCCGCCAGTCTGCGCTGTCAATTTTTTTGCACAACGGGCTCAGTCGAACCCGATGCCAAGGGGAGCAGGGTGTTTTTATCGACCGAAGGTTTGCCGTCCGCTGGCTGGTTGGCTTTAGGGGTGTTGCGGGTGGTGGGCACAGCCGCCAATTTTTGGGTGGGCACCGGCTTGACCGCCGTCGCCGCGCCGGAGGTTTTAGGCACCGCCTGATCGGCCAGTTTTTGTTTTTCTTGCGGACTCAAGGCTTGGTAAGCCTTCCAGCCTTGGGCTTTTTCGGTCGGCGTCAGGGTTTGGGTTTCAGCAAAGTTCAAACGGGCGTCGGTTCGTTGTTTCGCGCTTAAAGACACCCATTGCGTCATGCGGCTATGCAGCTTTTGTTGCTCGGCAGCTGGCAGGGTGGCGTAATTTTTGGACAAAGCCAACCATTTTCGCTTTTGGGCCTCGCCAATCGTGGGCCAGTTGGCGGCCAATGGTTTCAACGCGGTTTGATCAGACGGGCTGAGGTCTTTCCAAAATGGCGCTGCCTCGGTGGCTTGGGCAACCAACGTGGCTTGAGGTTTGGTGGTGGCAGTTGACTTGGGTGAGGGTGTTGCTAAAGCGGGCAAGTTGGCCTGCGCCAGTGTGCTGGTGCCAGATTTGGCTTTGCCAGGGGGCGTTTCAGCTGCCGTTTCAGCTTTCGTTTGCGCCCAAACGCTCCCGGCCACCACGAGCAATGCCATAGCGGCGATCCAACGAGACTTGGGCTCAATGGCAAACGCTAACTTGGCGGGTGACGAGGTGAGGCGGATCAAAGCGAAATCGGGAAAGTCGGGCGACGGGGCAAAACGAACCAGAAGTTAAAACGGGTCAGGAGTCAAAACGGGACCTGATTCAACCCCCGAATGGCGGTCTTCACTGAACCTGTTCGCGCCGGGTTTTTAAAAAGTGGGTAAAACCAGGGTCTGCGTAGGCATTGGGTGGCAGGTCGTCCAACAGCAAAGCGGCATCGACTTCAGCCACTTCCTTGGCACGCAGGTCGTTTTGAATGACGGTGATGCTGATCAAGCCAACCACCAAAGCGATCAGGGGAAAGGACGAAGCAATGCGGTTCCAGCCATTGAAGTCGTCACCGCCACCCAGGCTGAGGCTGCCACCCGACGCTGAAGTACTTGACGCCACCGCGCCCGACGCTGCGCGAACGCCTAAGGCCGGCTTGCGCTTAGCCACGGCTTGCTGGCGCGCCACACGCAGGCGCTCAGACACATCGTGAGAGGCGCTGTCTGCCAAATCAGACAATCTGGCCGTCACGGCCAAGCCAAAACGGTCTTGCAGCAATTCTTGCTGGTAGTCCGCCCTGACGCCTGCGACGCGCTTGAAAGCGCCAGGCTCTGAATTCACGGTTCGAAAAATATTTGAATCTGTCATGGTCTTATTCCCTTGGCACTCAATGCTTTACTGAGCGCTTGCACTGCCCTGGAACAGTGCGTTTTGACACTGCCTTCGCTACAGCCCATGGCGGCGGCTGTTTCAGCCACATCCATCTCCTCCCAGTAACGCATCAGAAAGGCTTCCCGTTGACGCGCTGGCAGGTGTTGGATTTGTATTTCAATCTCATGCAAGATTTGGGCCCGCGAGGTGGTGTTTTCTGCGCTTTCTGTTTGCTCTGAGCTGTCTTGCAGATTTAAAGTTTCCAATAAATCGAATTCCCCGTCATCTCCTGCGGATTCAAAGTCGCTCATATTGGAAAAAAGTGCGCCCTTGGTCTTTTGGCGGCGAAACCAGTCCAGCGTGCAATTGGACAAAATACGCTGGAACAGCATGGGCAATTCAGCGGGCGGTTTGTCGCCGTAGTGCTCGGCCAGCTTCATCATGCTGTCTTGCACGATGTCTAGCGCAGACTCTTCGTTGCGCACGTGGTACACCGACCGTTTGAAGGCGCGTTTTTCGACGCTTTTCAAAAAATCCGACAGTTCTGTTTCGGTTGCCAAGTGATGAGGACCAGTGGTGCCGTGGGTCGCAGGGGTCTGGATGCCTGCGCAAGGGTCTCGGTTTTTAGAATGACCTGGTCGATTGCAGGTCTTGCTGAGTTGAATTATGGCATCCCAGACCGGGCGGTCGGCTGATTTCGACGGCGGGTTTCAATTGGGTTTGGAGGGCTGCTTCGGCTCAGTGCGATAATATGGGCTGCAAATCAAAAGGCAAACAGGTCTCAGTCCGGCGAATGACGTATTTCGCCCATGGCTTTGGCCCTAAGTTCCGCCACAACTCCACAAGGGTTTGTGAAGGGGCACCCAAGGTCTTTCGTCAGAGAAATTCACAAAGGTTCATCATGGAAATATCAAAAGCTGAAATCGCTTCAGCCGCCGCTGCATCAGCAGCAAGCAAAACGCCAAACCCTCCTGCGCCCGAGCTTCGCGGTGCAGAAATCCTCATCAAAGCCTTGCAGGCTGAGAACGTTAAGTACGTTTGGGGCTACCCCGGCGGTGCGGTGCTGCACATTTATGACGCTTTTTATAAGCAAGACACGATTCAGCACGTTTTGGTGCGTCACGAGCAAGCGGCGGTGCACGCGGCAGATGGTTATGCCCGCGCCACGGGGGACGTTGGCGTGGCACTGGTCACCTCGGGCCCCGGCGTTACCAATGCGGTGACGGGCATTGCCACGGCTTACATGGACAGCATTCCCATGGTGATCATCACCGGCCAGGTGCCAACGCACGCCATCGGGCTGGACGCCTTTCAAGAATGCGACACCGTGGGCATTACCCGGCCCATCGTGAAACACAACTTTCTGGTCAAAGACGCCAAAGACATGGCCGAGGTCATGAAAAAGGCCTTCCACATTGCCCGCAGTGGCCGCCCAGGCCCCGTGGTGGTGGACATTCCAAAAGACGTGTCGTTTAAAAAAGTGCCTTACAACGGCTACCCAAGCAGCGTTGAAATGCGCTCTTACAACCCGGTGCGCAAAGGCCACGGCGGGCAAATCCGCAAGGCGCTGCAATTGCTGTTGGCGGCCAAGCGGCCCTATATTTACACCGGTGGTGGTGTTTTGTTGAGCAATGCCAGCAACGAATTGCGTACCCTGGTCAACATGCTGGGCTACCCCTGCACCAACACGCTGATGGGTCTGGGCGCGTTCCCGGCCAGCGACCCCAAGTTTTTGGGCATGTTGGGCATGCATGGCACGGTTGAAGCCAACAACACCATGCAAAACTGCGACGTTTTGCTGGCCATTGGCGCACGTTTTGACGACCGGGTGATTGGCAACCCCAAGCATTTTGCGCAAAACGAGCGCAAGATCATTCACATTGACATTGACCCCAGCAGCATTTCCAAGCGGGTTAAAGTTGATATTCCCATTGTGGGCGACGTCAAAGACGTTCTGCTTGAAATGATTGCCATGGTCAAAGAAAGCACGGTCAAACCCGACCCGAACGCTTTGGCCGCTTGGTGGGACACCATCAATGGCTGGCGCAAGGGCGATTGCCTGAAATACAGCATGGGCAAAGGCGATGTGATCAAACCGCAGTACGTGGTGGAAACGCTTTGGAACATGACCAAAGACGTGGAGGCGTACATCACCTCCGATGTGGGGCAGCACCAAATGTGGGCGGCGCAGTATTACAAGTTTGACGAGCCACGCCGCTGGATCAATTCAGGCGGTTTGGGCACCATGGGAGTGGGTATTCCCTACGCCATGGGCATCAAACTGGCAAAGCCGGAGGCTGAGGTGTTTTGCGTCACCGGCGAAGGTTCGGTGCAAATGTGCATACAAGAGCTGTCAACCTGCCTGCAATACAACACGCCGATCAAAATTGTCGCGCTGAACAACCGCTATTTGGGCATGGTTCGCCAATGGCAAGAGATCGACTACGAAGGCCGCTACAGCCACAGCTACATGGACGCGTTGCCCAATTTTGTGAAGCTGGCCGAGGCCTATGGCCACGTTGGCATGCTGATTGAAAAGCCGGGCGACGTGGAAGGCGCGTTGCGCGAGGCGCGCAAGCTGAAAGATCGCACGGTTTTCATGGATTTCCGCACCGACCCGACCGAAAACGTCTACCCGATGGTGAAGGCGGGCATGGGCATCACCGAAATGCTGCTGGGCAGCGAGGATTTGTAAGATTGAGTTGAATTTGAGGCGAAATTCGAAAAAAAGAACCTGCAGGTTCTTTTTTGAAAAAAGTCTCCAAAAATACAATCAAATAAGCCTCTAGCTCTCGAATATATTCAATAGTTTGCTATTAATTTTATAGTAAACTGGTTTCTTTCAACTTATTTTTCGGATGAATCTATTGTTTGCCAAGCCTGGCGGTTACCGCCACCAGGGGAGGGCAGCGAAAAGAGGAGTCTATTCCTATGAAACACATCATTGCAGTTTTGCTTGAAAACGAAGCGGGCGCTTTGTCCCGCGTTGTGGGGCTATTTTCAGCCCGCGGTTACAACATTGAGTCGCTCACGGTGGCCCCCACTGAAGACCCCACCCTGTCGCGCATGACCATTCAAACCTCGGGTTCAGACGACGTGATTGAACAAATCACCAAGCATTTGAACCGCCTCATTGAGGTCGTCAAAGTGGTTGATTTGACCGAGGGCGCTTACACCGAGCGCGAGTTGATGATGGTCAAAGTGCGGGCCGTTGGCAAAGAGCGCGAAGAAATGAAGCGCATGGCCGATATCTTTCGCGGTCGCATCATCGACGTGACCGAGAAAAGCTACACCATTGAGCTGACCGGTGACCAGTCCAAAAACGACGCGTTTCTTGTGGCGATTGAGCGCGGTGCGATCTTGGAGACGGTGCGCACCGGCTCCAGCGGCATTGGGCGCGGTGAGAGGATTTTGCGAGTCTAGAGATGTGGCCCCCACGTTCCCCACTTCGTGTGGTTCTCTGCCCCCCGGGGGGGCTAATTTCCCTTGGGGCGGCCCGGCGGGAAATTGCCTTCCCATTTATTTAGTTTTTGGTTAACCAACAGGAGAAGAAGATGAAAGTTTTTTACGACAAAGATTGTGATTTGAGCCTGATCAAGGGCAAAACCGTGGCCATCATTGGCTACGGCAGCCAGGGCCACGCCCATGCGCAAAATTTGAACGACAGCGGTGTCAAAGTCGTGGTCGGCCTGCGCAAAGGTGGCGCTTCGTGGTCCAAAGTCGAAAAGGCCGGCCTGAAAGTCGCTGAAGTCGCAGAAGCTGTCAAAGCCGCAGACGTCGTCATGATTTTGCTGCCCGATGAGCAAATTGGCGTGGTTTACACCAACGACGTGGAACCTAACATCAAGCAAGGCGCGGCCCTGGTCTTTGCCCACGGCTTTAACGTGCATTACGGCCTGGTCAACCCCCGCGCCGACCTGGACGTGTGGATGGTCGCGCCCAAAGCCCCTGGCCACACCGTGCGCGGCACCTACGCCCAAGGCGGCGGCGTACCCCATTTGGTGGCAGTGCACCAAGACAAATCAGGCAAATCGCTGCAAATGGCGCTGTCGTACTCGATGGCCAATGGCGGCGGTAAAGCCGGCATCATTGAAACCAACTTCCGCGAAGAAACCGAGACTGATTTGTTCGGCGAACAAGCGGTTTTGTGCGGCGGCACGGTCGAGCTGATCAAAGCCGGCTTTGAAACCCTGGTGGAAGCCGGTTACGCCCCTGAAATGGCATATTTTGAATGCCTGCACGAGTTGAAGCTGATCGTGGACATGATTTATGAAGGCGGCATTGCCAACATGAACTACTCTATCAGCAACAACGCCGAGTACGGTGAGTACGTCACCGGCCCACGTATCGTGACGGACGAGACCAAAAAGGTCATGAAGCAGGTCTTGAAAGACATCCAAACTGGCGAATACGCCAAGAGCTTCATTTTGGAGAACAAAGCCGGTGCGCCCACGCTCATCAGCCGTCGCCGTTTGAATTCCGAGCACCAAATTGAAGTGGTGGGTGCCAAGTTGCGCGCCATGATGCCTTGGATCGCTAAAAACAAGCTGGTTGACCAAACTCGCAACTGATTGACAAGCGCTTAAATAGCGTCCTGCCTGCGGTTTCAGCAGGCAACCCTTGAAAAGGCCACCTCGTGTGGCCTTTTCCCTTGCAAAGCCCTAACTGCTATAAAATCAAGAGTATTATGGTTCACCCAGACTTTCGCCGAGGGCTTATTTATGCATGATGGCGAGGACTCCAGTTTCTCAAGCGGCGAAGGCGTTGTGGTTCGCAAGCGCCGCAAGGGCCTCTACATTCTGCCCAATCTGTTCACCTTGGCGGCCTTGTTCGGTGGCCTTTACGCTATTTTGATGGCGGTCAATGGGCAGTTTGACAATGCCGCCGTGGGCATATTTTGCGCACTGGTGCTCGACAGCCTGGATGGTCGGGTCGCCCGCATGACCAATACCCAAAGCGCATTCGGTGAGCAAATGGATTCGCTTTCTGACATGGTGTCGTTCGGTGCTGCCCCCGCCTTGATTTCCTACATGTGGGCCTTGCAAGGCTTGGGCCGCTGGGGCTGGTTGGCTGCCTTTGTGTATTGCTCTTGCGCGGCACTTCGCCTGGCTCGCTTCAACGTCAACACTGGCGTGGTGGACAAACGTTATTTTCAGGGCCTGCCGTCTCCCGCTGCGGCGGCGCTGGTGGCAGGTTTCATCTGGCTCATGACCGATCTGGGTATTGACGGCGTTGACAAACTTTGGGGCCTGTCGATCCCCTGGATCACCTTTTTGCTGGCCGTGTACGCAGGGCTGACCATGGTCACCAATGTGCCGTTTTACAGCTTCAAAGACATCAGCATGAAGAAAAGCGTGCCCTTCGCCGTCATCGTCTTGATTGCTTTGGGCATTGCCGTCATCAACATTGACCCGCCCATCATCTTGTTCAGCTTGTTTGTGATTTACGGTTTCAGCGGCTACGCGATTTACGCTTGGCGCAAGACCAAAGGCCTGCAAACCAGCGTGATCAGCACCTCCACCGAAGAGCCGGACGAGCGGGGTTTGCATTGATGTCGAAAGTCGGTTGATTTTCTCTTTTGATAAGAACGACCATTGAGCGAAGTCCCGCTAAGAGCTTGATGGCGTTTTCGCCCAAAGTTTAATTGATGCATTCGCGGCCTTGAAGCAGACGCTTCGTTAGCTGTTTGTCCAAGTCAAGCAGTGGCAAACTTACTCTTGGATTGGCGTTTCAAGCGAATCTCAACGGTTTTCCCGACAGCGTTAGCCGCCTTCATTAAAGTGTCTAGTTGCACTGACAAATTGGTCGGATCAAGCACTCGCTCTAGCTGAGAGCGACTGGTGGCCATGCGTTCAGCCATGGCAACTTTGGTAAGCTTGTTTGCGAGCATCGCGTCATCCAGCTGCTCGGCCAGCGCACGTTTTACTGCGCGGGCTTGCACCTCTTCAAAATTACCTTCGCCTTTCAAAAAGTCATCGAAGCTGCTGCCACGATGAGCATTTGGTTTTGGATTTGGTTTAGCCATTCTGGAACTCCTTCAACCTTTTTAACGCCAATTCAATGTCGCTTGAATGGGTCTGCTGCGTTTTCTTAACAAACGCATGGAGCAAAACCATCTCTGAATCTTCCACCGCAAACAAAATCCGTGCAATTCGGTTGCCAATCTTGCTGCGCACCTCCCAAATTGAACCGCGAAGGTGATCTACGCGCGGTTTGCCGATGGGCCATTTGTATTGCACATAGGCAATATCTTCACCAATCGTTTGGCGATCCGCCTTGGGCAGCTCTTTGAGCCAATCGCGAACCGGCTCGGCTCCTTTCGCATTGCAATAAAAGACGGCTGGTATTTTTCGCATGGAAGACATGCTTGAGTGTACCTTAAAAGGTTCAAAATTGAAGGTTGATGTTTTGAAATTTTGAATCCAATCGTTTTGGGTTGTGGGTTTGGCATAACGGGGATTGAAGTTGATCATGCTATTCCTTGTTTTACTTTTTGATGGCTTGTGCCTTCATGAAAAAACCGAGGCACGGGAGAATTTTAGTAGTTTTGAATCATTTCAACAACGTTTCATTAGTATAAAAATATGTTGTGGTATCATTTCATAAATGCTTTGGAGAAAACCATGAATCAAAATATCGCAATCGGATTGCATTTGGCTATGCTTCGAGAGCAAGCTAAGCTCAAACAGAATGAACTCGCAAAAAGGCTGTCGTGGAGTGCCGCAGTCCTATCTAGAGTTGAAAATGGAGAGCGTTCACTTGCCGAGGAAGAACTTGACATTGTTTTGAATGGCATTGGCACCCCAGCCGCCCTGAAAGTTAAGGAGATTCTTTCTAGGACATGGAAAATTGTGCCGAAACCGCTTTTGAATGACCCTGAAGCTGACCTGCTTTGGGAAGCTGAGCAAACGGCTCAAAAGGTTCACGCTCTGGCTGCTAGCCAAGACGTCAAGCAGTTCTATTCGAACCGCCTAAACCGCTACAAGGAAGAGATAGTGGATGCAGCCGGCTTGGTCGCGAATAGGCGATACCGCGCTGCTTTTATTGGCACTATCGCGGTGGGCAAATCGACGGCGATTTGCCGTGCAGCAGGACTTGAAATTTCAACTGGGCAAGGATTGTCCAAGCCTGTTCTTGAAACTGGCGCAGGTGGCATAACAATCTGCGACGTTCATTTGCGAAAAGGGCCCGGTTTTGGTTTGATCGTCGAGCCATGTACGGAAGACGAAATTCGTCGCCATGCTTTGGACTTTGCTCGCTATCTGGTTGGGGCAGCGCAGGCCGTACCGCAATTACTAGACATTGAGGCCGAGGGAGGCGCACCCGGGATTTCCCGCGAAGTTGAGCGAGCATTGCGCAATATGGCTGGTTTGAAACGAAAACGTGCTTTGAAAGATGCGAATGGCTTAGTAGTTGTCGCAGCCGTTGATGAGGCCCGAGAGCTGGCCGCGAACGTAAGCGACCCAAAAAAGCTGGCGATCGAAATTTTGGCCAGAATGGAATTGCACAAACGCGATCGTCGCGACATGTGGCATTCTGAAACGTCGGGAAAACAGCCATTGGAGTGGCTACAAGCCCTGTTTTCAGATGTCAACAATGGGCGGCAAGCAGAATTTTCGTTGCCAAAGCGCATTGAAATGGTCCTGCCCAGCGCGTTGATGGGTGAGGAGAATGTTGAAATCACTCTCATCGACACTCAAGGCGTTGATGATAATGCTGGGCGTGCGGACTTAGAGCAGCACTTCGATGACCCCTTCTCCTTAATTATCCTTTGCACAGTGTTTAACGAGGCACCAGCGACAGCGGTACGTCAGCTGCTAGAGCGAGCCAAAGATGGCGGAGTCCGCACCCTTGACAGTCACGTGGCTATCTTGGCATTGCCAAGGCCAGGCGAGGCACTGGCAATGAAGGACAACGGTTATCCTGCTCAGTCGGCAGCCGAGGGGTATGAGCTCAAAGCCGAAGAAGTTCAGTTGAAGTTACATCCACTTGGATTGGCTAACTTGCCGCTGAAGTTTTTCAATGCCACAGAAGATCCGCCGGACGCTCTAGGTTCATTCATCCTTGACCGAATCAATGCAATTCGTGAAAGCCAGCGCAGTTCCTTGCGCGAAATTGTGAGTGGCGCGACCGCCTTGCTGGAAAACTATGAACATGATCAAGCTCGCGAAGCCATGGTGTCGGCATCTAGGCGGCTAAGGACTTGGCTTGACAACAATAGGGAGTTGCAGGGAATTCAAAGCCAAAAGGTACATGATTGTTTGGTAGGTACTGTGATCTCGGCTCACCCAAAGACAGTCTATGCGGCGGTGGCTCGTGACGGGGATTGGCATAAGCTGAACTTTTCTCATGAACTAAGCCAAGGTGCAAGGCGCATCGCAACAAGTATGGCTGCGCCAAAGCTTAACGACTTCAAAGCAATCGCCAACAATTTACTTCAAGATGATCAGTGCAGCGATGCTTATGACTTAATCCGCCAAACGGTTAGAGCAATGGAGACTGGTTTCGACAACATGATTCGCAGGGCGCAATTGGTCGGCCAAAGTATTTATTCAGACGAGATGAAGGGTGATGCACAACACTGGCACATGTGCGTCGAGCAGTGGGGGCTCGGGAACGGATACCGTGCCCAGGTCAATAAGTTGAATCGCGTTTGGTTTGAAGATACGCACGGCGAAGAAGGTGAATCCAGGGTTCTTAACGCAATTAAGGACACATGGGACGAAACGCTCGCATCAGTTCGGCAGCTATTGGCACAAGAATGAAATATTTGTCTGTGCTATATTCCCGAATATGAGCCAACTACTGCTATCCCTACTATTCATCTCCTTCGGGCGGAGAATGTAGCGCACGCGCACCAAATTCTCTAACGGCCCGAAGGTTCATCCTTCGGGCCGTTTTTCTTTGTGCTTTCACTTTTCCAACTTTGAATTTTTTGACAACTTTTCCAGGAGCGCTTCATGACCAATGCCACCGCCGACAAACTCATCATTTTTGACACCACTTTGCGCGACGGCGAGCAATCGCCTGGCGCTTCCATGACCCGCGACGAAAAACTGCGCATTGCCCGCCAGTTGGAGCGCCTGAAGGTTGACGTGATCGAGGCCGGTTTTGCCGCCAGCTCGAATGGTGACTTTGAATGCGTGAAGGCGATTGCCGAGGCGATCAAAGAGTCAACCATTTGCTCGCTGGCCCGCGCCAATGACCGCGATGTGTCACGCGCGGCAGAGGCGCTGAAACCCGCTGCGCGGGGCCGCTTGCACCTGTTTTTGGCCACCAGCGCCTTGCACATGGAAAAAAAGCTGCGCATGACGCCCGACCAGGTGTTTGAGCAATGCAAGTTGTCCACCCGTTTTGCCCGCAATTTGATGGACGACATTGAGTTCAGCCCCGAAGATGGCTACCGCTCTGACCCCGACTTTTTGTGCCGTGTTCTAGAGGCGGTCATTAACGAAGGAGCCACCACCATCAACGTGCCCGACACCGTGGGTTACGCCGTGCCCGAGCTGTATGGCAACTTCATTAAGACCCTGCGCGAGCGCATTCCCAACTCGGACAAAGCGGTGTGGTCAGTGCATTGCCATAACGACCTGGGCATGGCGGTGGCCAACTCGCTGGCGGGCGTCAAAATTGGTGGGGCGCGTCAGATTGAATGCACCATCAACGGCTTGGGCGAACGCGCAGGCAACTGCTCGCTTGAGGAGGTTGTCATGGCGCTTAAAACCCGGCGCGACTACTACGGGCTGGACCTCAACATCGACGCCAAACACATTTTGGCGGCCAGTCGCATGGTCAGCCAAACCACGGGTTTTGTGGTGCAACCGAACAAAGCAGTGGTGGGCGCGAATGCCTTTGCGCACGCCTCAGGCATTCACCAAGACGGCGTGCTCAAGGCGCGCGACACCTATGAAATCATGCGAGCTGAAGACGTGGGCTGGACGGCCAACAAAATCGTGCTGGGCAAGCTCAGTGGTCGCAACGCCTTCAAGCAGCGTTTGCAAGACTTAGGGGTGCAAATGGAATCTGAAGCCGACGTGAACGCCGCGTTTGCTCGCTTCAAAGAGCTGGCTGATCGCAAAAGCGACATTTTTGACGAGGATATTTTGGCCCTGGTCAGTGACGAAAGTGTGACCCACGCCAATGAAGAATACGGTTTCGTGTCGCTCTCGCAGCGAAGCGAAACTGGCGAGCGGCCCCAGGCCAGTATTGTGTTCACGGCGAGTGGCGCTGAGGTCAAAGCCAGTTCCGACGGCAATGGCCCGGTCGATGCGTCCCTGAAGGCGATTGAGTCGCACGTGAGGAGCGGCGCAGAAATGGTACTGTATTCGGTCAATGCGATCAGCGGATCAACCGAAAGCCAAGGAGAAGTGACAGTGCGCTTACAAAATAGTGGCCGGGTGGTGAATGGCGTGGGTTCTGACCCCGACATTGTGGTGGCGTCTGCCAAGGCTTATTTGAGCGCCCTCAACAAGTTACACAGCAAAGCTGATCGAGTGGCTGCTCAAGGATAGGGTAAACCCTCATATCTGGAGTAAAGCTTTACAAAGTCATCGCAAGTAGTTGATCTGACGTAACATTTCGGTTTAAACTGTCACCATCGTGTCAAAAATCGGTGGTGCCAGTGGGCGAACCGGCTTTCTGACAAAAAATGCCACACTGTTGCGTTGGGAAACACTTTGAAACATTTCACCACTTCCCTCATGTCCTCTTTCGGCGCGTTTTTTGCCTCGCTTGTCGGCTTAGCCATTGCCATCGCCCTGGTGGTCGGGCCAGTCAGGTTGGCCGAAGCGGCGCAAAGCGGAACTGAATCGAAAGCCACTGGCAAGAAGAGCGCTAAAAATAGCGCCAAAGACAAGGCCGTTGTCAAAAAGTCGGCCAAAAGCAGCAAAGCAGTCGCCTCAAAACGCAAGTCGGCAGCCAAGTCCGATCAATCGACTGGCAAGTCAGCCGGAAAATCCGCCAAATCGCTCAAACAAGTCAAATTGAGTCGCGCCAGCCAGGCTGTCATCATTCCTGCCAAGCCCTCGTTCGGCGAAGTCGCCGGCCTGCATGCGGCGCATGACGCGCTTGATTTGAAGTCCAGCGTGGCCTTGGTGATTGACCAGGACACGCGCGAAGTGCTGTTCAGCAAAAACGAACAAGCTGTGCTGCCCATCGCGTCACTCACCAAGCTGATGACGGGTTTGGTCGTGAGCGAAGCCAATTTGCCGGCCAATGAGCTCATCGCCATCTCGCAAGACGATGTGAACACCGAAAAACGCAGCCGCTCGCGCCTGAGAGTCGGCACTGAGTTGAGCCGTGGCGAGTTGCTGCACTTGGCGCTCATGTCCAGCGAAAACCGAGCCGCCCACGCTTTGGGGCGCAGCTTTCCAGGGGGCATGCCTGCCTTTGTCAACATGATGAACGCGCGGGCTCGCAGCCTGGGCATGACCGCCACGCGCTTTGTAGAACCCACCGGCTTGTCCAGCGACAACCAGTCCAGTGCGCGCGACTTGGCGTTGCTGGTCAATGTTGCGCACGCTGATGCAACCTTGCGCGAGTTGTCAACGTCGCCCGGTTATCTGGTGGCCGTGGGCGACCGCACCGTGCAGTTCAACAACACCAACCGCTTGATTAAAAACCCGTCGTGGGACATTGGCCTGCAAAAAACCGGCTACATCACCGAAGCTGGGCAGTGCCTGGTGATGCAAACCAAGGTCGCTGGGCGCAAGCTGATCATGGTGTTTTTGGACTCTGCGGGCAAACTGAGCCGCTTGGGCGACGCCGAGCGCGTGCGCCGCTGGGTCGAGTCTGCACCGCACAAACGAGCTGTGACCAGCTGATTCGCATACGGGAGCGGGCTGAAGTGCCCTTTAGTCTCGCTCCATGGAATCAAAGCAATGGGATCAAATCAAAGGCATCCATTCAACAACAGCGAATCAATAGCAGCATATTTGCTACTAAATAACTAGCAAACTATTGATATTATTCGAGAGCCAGATGCCTTTTTGATTCGCATTTTAGCAAAAAGTCCCAAAATCAGTCAAATTTACCACAATTGTGGTAAATTTGACTGATTTTGCGGTTTTGGAGCCCCTCGATGAAACTGAAGATGGCTGAAAAGTCTTTGTTTGCAATTTTGCTGCGCTCGCCTTGGTGGGCCAGTTTTGCTTTGGCTGGGTTGGTGGGCTTGGTGTCTAAAGCCTTGCTGCCCGACGCCTACGTGATTTATGGCGCTTTGGGTGGCTTTCCGTTTGTGGTGGTGGGCTGCATTGCCGCTTGGCGTCAGTTGCGCAAACCAAACCCTGAGCGCTTGGCCCAAATTCTGCAAAAGGCCGCAGACCAGTCTTGGCGCGATTTTGGCGATGCGCTATCGCTGGGCTTTCAAAAGCAGGGCAACACCGTCACGCGTTTGACCCAAGGCGTGGCAGATTTCAAGCTGGACAAGGGGGGCCGCACCTCACTGGTTAGCGCCCGCCGCTGGAAAGCCGCGCACCATGGCGTGGAAGTGCTGCGCGACTTGGTCGCCCAAAAAGAGGCTGAAAATATCGACTTTTGCGCCTTTGTCAGCGTGTCTGAAGTCACAGCCAATGCCAAAGTCTTTGCCAAACAAAACAGTGTTTCACTGATCGCTGGGGACGACCTGGCTGTTCTGCTGTTGGGTTGACCTTCGGGGTCACTATTTCAGGCGTGTGGCCTCGCCCAAGGTTCTTCTACCCCCTGATTTGAGCGAAATTCCATCCAACACATGCGGGTTTCTAGGGATCAATCCTAGGTGCGCCACCCCATGGTTTTGGCCGCTATCCCGTTAGACTTGAAAGGCTTAGCAGGTCGATCTCGACTTAACTGGAAACAACTGACAACAAGGAAGCATTCGCCATGGCAACTCCCAAATTATTGCTGGACTACGTCTACGACCACGAAGCCAAGCGCGCCAACCAGGTCTATTTGACCCAGCCGCTGGGGGCCGCTGGCAACGGCGCGGTGACCGA
>JANNCN010000174.1:0-29512 GCA_031386665.1 Rhodoferax sp.
TTCCCATAATCCCCCAGCCCAATGACCTCTTCACTTGCGTCAATTTCGTCATCTGCGTGAAACCACGCAATCAAATCTGCATCGTCATCGCTGCGCTTGGCATCAGCAATGTTGCTCGCCGTTTGATTGAAGTCTCGGGTAAGTGAGTCTCGCGGCAAAACAGAGCCCTTCAACGGGTGGCGATACCCCTTGATTCCACGAAGTGAGCGTGAAGCGAAGCAATAGTCAACTGACGACCCGGTGCTGATAATGATGGCGACAGCAGCGTCAGTTAGTTCTGCATATCGAATTGCAGAAGATGTAATTGAGGTTTGGCATCTCTCCGCCACCTTTTCAATGGCCACTAGACCATCAGAGTGCCTACCTGCTTCTTGCTTGAACAATTCGGAAGGCATGAGAAGCCCTGCTGCGAAGTGGTCAGCCTCAAGCTCAATCTGTTCCCGTGAACCAAACCCAGCCTGAGACTCATGAGTGGTCTTCCCACCACGGAACATGGTGTCCGCATGACCCAAAAAATAATGTCCCAATTCATGGGCAATGCTGAATCGCTGGAATCCAATGCTCTTGATGTGCGTCGCATAGCCGATTGCAAAATCATCTCCCACCCTAAGCAACATACCTGACACGCCTTTTGCAACCGATGGCTTCGCTTCTACCAAAATATCGCGACTTTTGGCAAGCGCCAGTAAATCAATGGGTAAGGCAAGATTCTCATCTCGCACAATCATTTCAGCGTGCAAGGTCGCATCATTTAGGCGGCGGTCGGACATGCATCTATTCCTTCGGTTGATTTTTTTCCAGCATCTTTTTAATCATGACCTGAGCAAACTCGCGGTCTGCATCTGTCAAATTCTGAACATCCCGGTACAGCGCATCTTCTGCCACGGGCATGCCCACATGGTCGTTTGATCTACCCAGTAAGTAGTCAGTGGTTACGTCCAGCGCGTTAGCAAGTCTCCGCAGATTGTCAAATGAGGGCTTGCGTGTCCCCTCAGGGTTTTCAAAGTGTGAAATTGACGTGGACGGTAGTCCTGTCTTTTCTGCCAGCTGGGCTTGTGTTAAGCCACGCAGTCGCTCTCTTGCGTCCCGCAGCCTTTCCGCAAAAACCCTTCTGCCTGACTCTTCCATTGTCTATATCTCCAATGTTGACTTGACGTTATCGACAAGCTCCCTTAGAATTCATTTTGTCATGTTCAAGTTGTCGTTATCGACAAGGTAGTCTAGCACGGGAATGAAGCCCGGGAAAGGTCTGTATGCATCGTGAAGGACAGGTTACGCAGTTGGTTACTCGCAAGAAGCAGATGGTTGTTGGCTTGCTAGACCAGCTTTGTCAGCAGGTGGAAATTACTGACACCCAGTTTCAAACGGCCAAAACACGTTATGAGGCCGTAGGCGCATGGTTGTCCGCTTCTAGTTCACAGCATCTCGATCAAGTGCAAATTTATCCTCAGGGGTCAATCGCACTTGGCACTGCTATCAAGCCACTCGCAGCCAACGAATTTGATGTTGACTTAGTTTGCCATTTACCTGGCGTTTGGCATACGTCAAGTGCCCAGGCTGTTAAGCAGCTTGTCGGTGCTCGCCTGAAAGAACACGCGGCCTACAAAGGCATGCTGGAGGAAAAACAGCGATGCTGGCGCATTAACTACGCAAACGAGTTCCACCTTGACATCACGCCCTCCATCCTAAACCCACGATGCCAGCAAGATGGTGAATTGGTACCTGACAAGACTTTGGCGGAATGGAAACCAACTAACCCTAAAGGCTACATCAACAGGTTTGAGCAATATGCAGCGATAAGGCCGAGATTTCTCCTTTTGGAAAGAAATTTTGCAAAGGCAACCTATGACAGCGTTGAGCCATTGCCTGAGCCATCAATGACAAAGCCATTTTTGAAACGGATTGTTCAGCTACTAAAGCGCCACCGTGACCAAAAGTTTGTGGGTTCAAATCGTGCAGACCTTGCGCCCATCTCAGTCATCATCACGACACTGGCAGGCTGGGCATATGCAAAGTGCGCCACTCAACAAACCTATGCGGATGAGTTTGACTTCATCACAGCCGTGATCAGGGAGATGCCGACATTTATTGGCATCGAAATGCGCTCCGGGAAGCCGTTCTACATGGTCCAAAACGAAACCACTGCCGGGGAGAATTTTGCAGACAAATGGAACCACGACCCAAGGCGTGCATCAGCATTTTATGCATGGCATACCGATGCGTTGGATTCAGTTGAGTCCCTACTTCAAATCGAAGGTGTAGATCAATTTGCTGAAAGTCTGTCACAGAAATTTGGTGGAAAGAAGGACACCGTGCGCGACACGTTGTCGAAGTTCATTGCGCCCATTGGTCAAGCCCGATCAGGAGGGCTACTTGGTATCGCGCCATCTATTGGTTTGATTACTTCACCGTCATACGGTGCAGTTGCAGTGCCTAAAAACACCTTTTTTGGTCACTGAAAAAGAATGTCAATGGTACGAAACCTAAGCCCAGAACAGCAATGGTTCCGTTTGAAGTCGAGTCCAATTTGTCGAGGCTCTGGGTCGGTACGTAGAGGTGAGTTGACGTGGGACTTTGATGTGCGTCCGAGCCCACTCAGTCGGGCATACCGACTGCGGATTCGCCAGAAAAAAAACACATACCCAGATGTTTTTGTCTTGAGTCCAAATCTTAGGGATTTGGCCGATGGAAGGCGATTACCTCACGTCTATTCGCAAAGGCCCGTTGAGTTGTGTCTGCACTTCCCAAAATACGACGAATGGACATTCGATAAATCCATTGCCGAAACCATAGTTCCATGGGCATACCTATGGCTTTTTTATTTTGAACACTGGCTTGCAACCGATGAATGGCAAGGTGGTGGAAAACATGTGGGAGATGACGATGACGCAGAAAACAAAGAAGCGAATTCTGGCTCTTGATGGTGGGGGTATTAAAGGTGCATTTGCAGCCTCGTTTTTGCAGACAATTGAAGAGAACACGGGGCAAAAGATCGCAGATCATTTTGACTTGATTGCAGGAACCTCCACGGGTGGAATTATTGCGCTTGGCCTTGGACTCGGCATGTCTGCCAAAGAGATAACACAGTTTTATGTCAACGATGGCCCTCGGATTTTTGGTCAACAAAATCCCTTGGACGAACATGGCTGGCTTTCACGTTGCGCATCGAAATTTGAAGGGATATTGAATCGCGGGAGGCAAATCGCTGCGCCAAAGTACGATTCTTCACAACTAAAAAAAGCATTAGAACGAGCATTTCAGTCAAAGCGACTAGGCGATAGTTCTGTGCGACTGGTCATTCCGGCATATCACGCAGACAAAGAGGATGTGTATGTCTTCAAGACAAGGCATCACCCACGATTGCAAATGGACTGGAAGGAAAGTGCAGTAAATGTTGCGTTGGCAACGGCCGCCGCACCTACGTATTTTCAAGCACAACCAATGCCAAGTGGCGCCCCGCTGATTGATGGAGGAATTTGGGCCAACAATCCTGCGGGGTTAGCGGCAGTGGAAGCACGGAGCGTGTTGGGCTGGAGGGATGATGATTTGTATATTGTCCGACTGGGCTGCACTGAGGAAGTTCTGGATATTCCGGTTGGGTCTGGCTACGCTGGCCTGTTGCTCAAATCGACCGCTCTGTTTATGCAGGGCCAATCGCGAGGTGCAGATGGTACGGCAATGCTGCTTTCTGACCATCGCCAGGAAGCACCACGATTTTTCCCATTTCAGCCCAAAGTTTCAACTGGCAAGTTTTCCCTTGATGGCGTTGAAATGATTGATCGACTGCGTGGCCTTGGTGCGGCACATGGTCGTGAAGCTTTGCCGTTGTTTCAGAAGCATTTTCTGGATGAGAAGGCAGAAAAATTTCAACCGTTTTCCTGATTTTTATAGCCATTTGCCTAGTTGCAAATTGCCTGCGAAAATAGAAAAACATTTCGCTGCAATGGCGATGTGTATCGACTGACGCGCCCTGTGTCAGTTTGGTTTTTCTCCTTAGTTTCCCCGCTTAATTTTCTTCTTGCCATGCCCTTGGCTCGTACTGATTTCGCACGTCTGCACGCCTGAGAACGTGGGGAAATTTAATTGTTCTTCAACCCATCGAAAGTAGTGCTTCCGTTTCCAAAGCAATAGCTTCGGAACATGGTTTTGCTCGTCTTTTTACCCCGCCAGAAAGGCAAAAAATGTCCAAATTTCCTGACCAAAATGCAGCCGCTTTGAGCGATGCGAAGACCAGCAAGCCACACACCAACAGACAAGCTCCAAAGAAGCCGCCAAAGGCCGCTTCTGGCGATTTTTCGGCCATTGCCGAGGGCTACATTCAAGCAGCAACCGCTGAGTCCACGCGCCGGAACTTTGACAGTGACATGCGTCACCTTGCCGTCAACGGAATTTTTGCAGAAAGCCCACCCGCTGCTGTCCTTGAATATCTGGCGAAATTTGGCGGGAATCACAAATATGGCACTTTGGAACGGCGCATGGTTTCGTTGGGCAAGGCCGCTCTTCTCATAAACCTGCCATCCCCCGTCAAATCTTTGCCTGTCCAGCAAGCTTTGGCAGGAATCCGGCGTACACACGGTGTTCGGCCACGGCGCGTTACCCCAGTTTTGAAATCAACGCTTTTGGAAATGCTGATCGTAGGAGAGCAGAGCCAGAAGAAAATGGCCTTTGCCCGCGATAAGGCGGCTCTACTTTTGTGTTTCTGCGGTGCACTAAGGCGCAGCGAAGCATGTGCGCTTGAGGTGGCCGACTTGAAATTTCTGGATGGGGGAATGGATGTGTTTATCCGCCGCAGTAAGACCGATGCCGAAGGTCGCGGGCAGACCATTTTTGTACCGAAAGCAAACGGGACGCGGTGCGCTGTGGCCGCTGTTCGTGAGTGGCTGGAATTGGCGCAGATTACCGAGGGGCCAGTGTTGCGTGCAGTGTCGCGCAGCGACCGCGTGTTACCGGGCGCGATGTCACCGCAAAGCGTTGCGCTCATCGTCAAACGTGCGGCTGCACGCATAGGGGCAAACGCCGATGAATTTAGTGGTCATTCGCTCAGGGCTGGATTTTGCACTGAGGGTTCTATGGCTGGCCTTGCGAACTGGCAACTTCGTGCTGTTACTCGCCATGTAAACGACGTGCATCTTGCAGCCTATGTCAGACCCCTATCAAACAAAACGCCAAGTCTGCTGTGAAATTTGGTACTGCGGGCTATCTGATGCGAATCAGCAGCAGACATGAATCAGGTAAACGTAATCTTTAGTTTTCCAGAAGGCACTTCGCTATCGTTGAAGGTCACCTCGGTTATGAAATGCAAGTCTCTGGTGTACGACTCACCTGGCTGAATTAGCTGATTCAAATCAGCCTCGGCCAGCGTAGAGAAACCCGCCGCGGCAACCATCATCTCGCTGAGTTCCAACGACTCACCACCTGCGGTTAGAGTTATTGCGTCTAGGGGCAACAAAAAGTTGCGACCACCGATTTCGACCATCTCATGTTCGCCAGGTCTGAATGACCCAGCGACCAATGTATGAAGTCTCGCTTTTGTCGGGGGATTGTCAATAACTACAGCCCAGCTAAGCGAGCCCCATACCGGCTGCTTCGTTCTCACCATGTTGTCAATTCGACCGTCTAGGTGTTGTACGTTGTTCCGCATACCTTTAACCGTATACAAGCTCTGGACAAAGCCTCGACAGTATTCCTTTTCAGCAATCAATGGCGCAGACATACAAAGTGCTCTCAAACGATTGAGAGAGTCAATAACCAGCCAAGCATCAGCGACAGCATGGACATACTCTTGAACGTCATCGTCCTCAGCAATCTTCTTCGAGATGCTCCATAGCGTTTCTCGCAGTCGCCTGTACGCCATGTCAGCGATTTCAATGGAGTAGACGATTCCATCAAAGTAAGCACGCTGCCTCACGTTGAATGAGACAGGTATTCTTCTAAGCGTGGAGTTCGGTTGAATAATTGCCGGGGGGTTGTTTAACTGCATCACGAGTTCTCATTTATTTTGATACTGCCAAGAAATTCAGACTGAAGCCAATTTTCAATTGGAGGCTGAGACACAACCAATGGTTACTGGTAACGCTTTTTCCCGTTGGGGGCCACTCATGCATTGCTGCCTGCGATCTGCATCATGAAGTCGTTATGCCTCGATGCCGAATCACGGGCAGGCTCCAACGAAATCTTGGTGTAATACTTTTGTGTCGTCTGCATGGAACGGTGCCCCATGAGACTCTTGGTGACAGCCATGTTGGCACCTAGCTCGGCTTGTATCGAACCAAAGGTGCAACGCAAGTCGTGCAATCTTGCAGGCCGCATCCGCGCACCAGTGGTGTCAACACCCAACTTTTTTGCATGTTCTTTCGCGTCCTGGAGGGAATCCGCCGTTCGGCCAAACTTCTTTCGCTCAACATCGTGTCCAGCTTTTTCAATTCGACGAAAAATCTCCTCCGTTTCGTCACGGTCAAAGATGCGTACCCAAGCCTTTTTAGGCTCGTTTAGATGTGGTGTTTTTGTCCCCCAGCTTGGGAAAAGATAAGGCGATGCCCCACTCATTTGAAGTTGTCGTTCCACGATCTTGAATGCCTGACCAGAAAGGGGCACTTTGTGTTCGCGCTTACCTTTAAATTTCTCTTTTGGAATGACCCACACCTGACTAACCATATCAAGCTCAGACTTTTCAAGCGATAGCAGATTGGCACGTCTGGCCCCCGTCAATGCCGCCAGCATGAAAAAGTTACGCCAACTTTCATCAGCCTCCATTTCAAGTGAAACGAAAAATCGGCGCAATTCTTCACGACTAAGGCTACGCAATCGCGGTTCTTCTGCATTGCGTTTGATTGCAATCACAGGATTGGTTACCGCGACATCCTTGGCAGCCATTTCCCTTATGAAACGATTGAAGACGCTGCTGAGTAGCGCGATCACCCTATTCGCGGTAGATGGCTGCTCCACACTGATCTTGTTGAACAGCTTTTCAATGTGGGGGTACTTGATGTCCATCATTTTCAACCGGGAAAGGTTGATGCCCGCCACGTCACTTGCGCAGAATCGCTCAAACTTGGAAAGGTCTTCGAGGTGGCTACGATTGCGCAGTTTGCTGTGGCTTTCGTAGTAAGCCATGAACGCCTCTTGCAACGTTGCGCTCTCACGGTATGTACGCATCTTGTCAAACGGACTTTCACCCGTTGCGACTTGCCCAATGATTTCATCCATCTTGCGGCGAGCTTGGTCAATCGTCATTTCTGGAAAGACTCCCAAAGATTTCCGTTCTGGCTTCCGGTTTACTTTCCGATAGAAGATGAAGGTTTTGCGCCCACTTGATCCAACGCCTATGGCTAGACCGGGGCGATCTTCGTCGTAGTAATACTTGTAGCCAGAATCGGGCACTGGTAGTGCGACAATGTTGGTTTTGGTGAAGTGAATTTTTCGAGTTTCTGGCTGTGATTTTTCGGCTGGCATGACTAAAGACCTGAATTTTGATTGCTACTCAATTGCGTTCACTACCGTGATTTGCTGCAATTTTGATAGCGGTTCCGTTGCTACCGTATTGCTACCACGGGTAGCAACGGAGATGTGCTTTCAATGATCTTAACCAGTTTGCGAAATTCACGCAAGCCTATGATTTTAAACAACTATTTATCTTTATTGACCTCCAATGAACAGCATCTATTTCGCCAAAAATGCACTGTTAATCCGTAGGTCCCTGGTTCGAGCCCAGGTCGAGGAGCCAAAAAATTGAATGAAATCAAGCCCTCACGCCACAAGCGTTGGGGCTTTTTTTTGGCTACCAAATCTCCAACTGCAAAAGTAGCGCGGGCACTTGGGTGAACGCTTTGTCGCGGCTGACAAGGATCGCATTTGCAGCCACGGCATGGGCGGCGATCATCATGTCAAAGTCGCTAAGGCTGATGCCTTGGGTTTCAAGCGTCGCGCAAAGTTCGCCATAACAAGTCGCGACATCCTCATCCCAGGGCAGCACATCCATGCGCAGCAGCACTTGCGTCAAAGCATTTCGCAACCGAATCGGTTGCCCCTTGCGGTGCAGGCCGTACTCCAGCTCGGCCAGGGTCACGCTGGACATCACGGCCTGCCCAACCGGCACTTTTGTCAGGTGCGCCAGCAATTCAGCATCGCGTCCTTGCATGATGTAGCTGACCACATTGGTGTCGAGCATGTAGCGCTGGCTCATTCCTGGACGCCCTCGAAGGGGTCGCGCCGCGAGCTATTTTGGCGGCGTTCAATCAACAGGTCGTCGTCTTTGTTTTTCGCCACCACGTCAAGCAGGCCTTGCCAATCGGTTGGCTTGCGCGACAACACCACATCGCCTGTAGCGGCGTCTCGGCGGATAAAGACTTCACTGACATCAAAGCGAAACTCGAGCGGCAAGCGAACCGCTTGGCTGCGGCCTGTGGCGAATATTTTGGCTGTTTGGTGCATGATGCTCCGCCCTTGAAACGATGGTATGTCTCATGATATACATCAAAGCATCGACTGTCAACTACACCCTCTGGGTTGTCTGCATCTCCATCAGGCAGATGGGCTCGAAATCTTCAACAGCGTCTATGTTTAGTTTGGCTTGCCACCGTTCACCCGAAGCCGCCACCTAAATCTTCAGGGAGCGCGGATTTATTCCTCGGGCTTCCTCAGCCATTGAACCGATAGTAAAAATTCCCATCGACAAAAGGTTGTTCGTTCACGACATGGCGAAACAGGCCGGACATCATGAGGCGGTGCAAGATCAGGTGGGCTTGGTGGCGGGGCATGGTGTGGTGGGCGCAAAGGGCGTCAACCGCCTGCGAGCCGACCCAGCACTTGGGGTAGGCGGCGCCCAGGTAGGTTCGGTCTGCAACTTGCGTCTTTTCGCGCAACACTTGAATGGCAGTGTCAATTGCCAGGGTGTTCGGCGTTCGACCTGCCAAAGGCGACACGGCCAGCCGAAAAAACCAGGGCTCATTCTCAAAGACATGTTTTTGCTCGACATGGAACAGCAAGCCCAATTCGCCCAAGGCTTGCCCCACCGCGACGGCCACAGGCGGCTGAATTTGCAGCTTTTTGGCCATCCAGGCGACCGCCTCGGACGCGACGAAACAGCTTGGGTATTTCTTAAAGTGGTAGCTGCGGTCTTGAATGGCGAGTTTGATTTGCAGCAGTTCGGCCAACTTTTCGGCTGACAGTTGCGTGTGGGCGCGAATCAAGGCCCGAGGTGCCACTTTGGGTAGGGTTTTGGTATTGGCCGCGGCCACGTAGCGCGCCAACAATTGCGCCGAGGGCGACGCCAGATCCAGCAAGCGGGCTGCCGAATCCATCGCAATGCGAAGGCCTCCGTTGGGGTCGTTCATGTCGAGCTCAGCCACCAAATCCAGAAATCCGAGCGACTTGGCCCAGGCTCTTTCCTCCTCGCAGACATGGCCGCCGACCAGCCGCGTCAGCAGCGTTTGGGGGCGCAATTCCATGGGCAAATAGTTGCAAACTGCCATCAAAGATTCGGCGGCTTGGGGCCGTAAATTGGACGCGTCGATGATCAAAAAACTGGCGGGGCCTTGCGCAATTTGCTGCAATACGGCTTGCCTCTGCGCTGCCTGCAGTGGCAGGTTGCTGGGAATGCATTTCATCGCCATCAAGCCCGCGCGCACGGCGTCGGTGTCGGGGCAATCGGGCAGGTGAAGGTAGGCTTCTGGGTCGGCAGGGCGTGACATAGGCTTTTGGAGGTGGAGTGAAGCAGCCTGGGAGTCGCGCAGACAGCCCACAAACTTACAAGCGCGAGGCACCGCTGGTATCGGCTGAAAAAGGCTGGAAAGGACTGGAAATTAGGACTTCATATCACCGGTGATATCAGATTTTGAGAAAATGCCCAAAACTACCAAATTATGAATAAAAAGTGCCTCTAGCTCTCGAATAATATCAATAGTTTGCTATGTATTATATAGCATAAGTTCGAGAACTGAACAAGGCACAATGATTTGCGCAGTCGCAGTCAAACGCCCTTGGCATTGCGACTCAATGCCTTTTTCTTTGTCGCATGTTCCACCCCATCCTAAAAGCTCCCATGATCCAAACCAAAGCCCTGTTTGAAATTACCCTCAGCGTCCATCAAATTGAAGATTTGGGGCCAACGCCCTATGGCACTCGCAAGATTGCTGCCGTGGCAGGCGGCAGTTTTGTGGGCGAGCGCTTGCGCGGCACAGTCAGGGCGGCACCGGGCGGCGATTGGCTGCTGTTGCGCAGCGATGGCGTGCTGTGCCTGGATGTGCGCCTGACCCTGCAAACGGACGATGGTGCCCTGATTTACATGACCTACAAAGGCTTGCGCCATGGACCGAAAGACGTGATGGACCGCCTGAACCAAGGCGAGCTGGTCGACTCAGCGCAGTATTACTTTCGAACGGCTCCGGTGTTTGAAACCTCGTCAGACAAATACGCCTGGCTGAACCGCGCTCTGTTTGTGGCGACCGGGCGGCGCGAGTCAAGCGGGCCGATTTACCAGGTGTTTGAAGTGCTGTAGCCGACTACTTTAAAAGATAAGGGAGCCTGGGCTCCTGCCCATCAAACTGGCGCAAACAGCCCAGCGCCAAAATTGGCGTTCGCGTCAGCGCACCAAATGCTGATGCCGTCGAGCTTGTCCAAATCGCCCGCGTTCAAGGTCACGGTCAACGTCTGGTTGGCAAACGACGTGCCCCTGAGGTTGTTACCAATGGGAAAACCCGCCACGTAGTTGGACGCCTTGCCGCCATACACAAACACTTTGGACAGCCCTCCACCGTCGTAATTGAAGTTGCGAATCTCAATGGTGCAGTTGTCAACCACGGTGGCTTTGCCGCTCACACCGTGGGCCAGCATGGACAGTGTGGCGACCTGGCCCACCCTGGGGTTGGTTTTTTCGCACGAGGCCCCCATGACGGGTACAGCTGGCGTGACCGTACCCGAAGGCGTTGGCACAACCGCAATGGGCGTCTGCGTGACAGGTG
The DNA here is from genome assembly GCA_031386665.1 of Rhodoferax sp. GTDB lineage: Bacteria > Pseudomonadota > Gammaproteobacteria > Burkholderiales > Burkholderiaceae_C > JANYCG01. Next base: position 10,959 of record JANNCN010000174.1, read on the forward strand.
CCGTGCTGGGCGTCACGCTAACGGAGTCGCCACCACCACCGCCGCAGGCTGCCAGCAAGCCCGTTAACGCCAGCGCTGCCCAGTGGCCGCGAGATGAAAAACCGTAGAGACAAGTCATGGCGATGCCTTTGAGAGTTGAGGTTTGGCAGCTAGGTCTTACGACCCAAGCCATAACTTACACACCCCCCAAAAAAGCCACCTTTGTCTATTTCGCCTCCAAGCTTCCGCCCTTCCCCAATTCAAGGCGCGACCGTCGCCCCGTCAATGCCATGGCGGCGCATGGATTCAGCCACAAAGCCGGTCGATTTCATGCGCTCCACAAAATCGGCCAAAGCGGCTTGGGCATTGGCTCCGCGGCCTTTGGGCAAACCCATGGCCTGCTCAATCACCATGAAGCGCCCGGGCAACAACCGCAAACCGGGCAGCTGCGCCACCTCAGCCTGCAATACCGGGCGAATGCCGGCGGCCACCTCCAACTGCTTGGCATTGAAGGTCACCAACACATCGGCAGAGCTGCCAGAGCGCTCAATTTGCGCATGCTTCAGTGTGCGGGTTAAAAACAGGTCGTAGGCGCTGCCTGCGCCCACGGCCACGCGGTTGCAGCTGTGGTCGACTTCGTCGTTGCGGGTGATGGGAGAGCCGCTTTGCACCACGTAAGCGCCCTCGATCAAAATATAGGCTTGGGTGAAGGCAATGTCTTGCCCTCTGGCCGGGTCAATGGCAAAAAAACCAAAATCAGCCGCTTCAGACTTCACTGCCTGAACCGACTGGGCGGCGGTGTCAAACACCAAAAGCTCCAGTTCCATCGCCAGTTCAGCCGCAAAAGCCCGCGCCAAATCAATTGAAACCCCTACAGGTAAACCCGTGTTGGGCGCGCGATTGGCCAAAATCGGGTTACCCAGATTGATAGAAGCCGTCAAGCGGCCCCTCGGGGCCAGTTCTTTGGTCAAATTTGAATCCAGTTGCATCTTTTTACCGTAATAAAAGCACCAGCGGCGCGACACAAGCACTCTACGCCCGTGCACTGGCATACTTGCCAGCAAGGCAAAAAAAATGTTTCCTTCAAACCCTTCAGTTCACAGACAGCCGAACCCCTCGCTGACCGACGCGACAAGCCACACCGCACGCCACTTGGCGGGCGATGCGTTGGCGCAAGCGCTGCGTGCGTGCCGGGCGCGCACCTGGTCGCTGGTTGACGATCTGTCCGATGCCCAATGGCTGCCACCTTTGCAGCACGGCGTGAACCCCATCGCCTGGGAACTTGCCCACCTGGCCTGGTTTGCTGAATTTTGGATTTTGCGCGGCCCACACCGACGCAGCGCCGAGGGCCGCGCCATGGCCCAGCAAACAGCCCAATTCACCGGGCCAGATGCGCACATGGATTCAGCGCGGCTGCCCCATGACCAGCGTTGGGCCATCGCGCTGCCCACGCGCCAACAGCTTCGGCAAACCTTGTCCGACCAGCTTGAAGCCTGTTTGCTCGCCCTGCCCCGTGGCCCTTTTGCGTCACAGGCGCAAAGCGACGAGGCGCTTTACTTCCACCGACTGGCACTGTTTCACGAAGACATGCATGCCGAGGCTTTGTGTTGGCTGCGCAGTGCCTTGGCCTATGCGGCACCGGTTGACATGCCTGCGCCGCCAGCGCTCAGTGCCGATGGCAACCGGGGGTTGGGCGCATCGGGCAGCCCGCAAATCCGGGTGCCCGGCGGCCAGCTTGAGCTTGGGTTCAGGCACGATGCCCCCGGTTTTGCCTTTGACAATGAACGCCCCGGCCAAACATTGGCCGTGGCTGACTTCACCATCGACACCCGCCCGATCACCGCCGAAGCGTTCGCCCAATTCATTGACGCAGGCGGTTACGCCAAACCCCAGCACTGGAGCCCGGCAGGTGACGCTTGGCGACGCGCGGCAGGCCAGCGGTTTCCTGCCAACTGGCGCTACAACGCCAGCCTGGGGTGGCAGTTCAGGTGGTTTGACCAATGGACTTCTGTCCAAACGCGGGCCTTGGCCATCAACCTCAACGCCTTTGAAGCCGAAGCCTATTGCCATTGGGCAGAGCGCCGTTTGCCCACTGCAGCCGAATGGGAACTCGCCGCGCTGACGCAAACCCAGTTCAGTTGGGGCCATAGCGTGTGGGAATGGACGGCCGACACCTTCGCCCCTTACGAAGGCTTTGCCCCCGGCCCTTACAACGAATATTCGCGGCCCTGGTTTGGCAACCACCGCGAAGTACGGGGTGGCGCATTTGCCACCCACGCCCGCATGCACCACCCGCGCTACCGGAACTTTTTCTTGCCCGAGCGTTCGGACACGTTTGTCGGATTTCGAACCGTGGCATTGGCATGAGGGCGCTTTGAAACGCAGAACTCTCTTATCGGCGGGCATGCAGGCCAGTGTTTTAGGCACGGCGGGTTTGTTGGCGTCTTGCACTTTGGCGCCCGACCACGACTTCAGCTCAGCTGACGCGCCGGGCATGGCGGCGCTGTCCCGTCCGCCTCGCACGGCTTGGGTTTTTAGCTCCGGCGGGCCGCGCGGTTTTGTGCATGTGGGCGTGATCAAAGCGCTGTCTGAACTGGGCCTTAAACCCGATTTGTTGGTGGGTGCGTCGGTCGGCGCACTGGTTGCGGTTTTGTACGGTTCGGGGCGCTCCGCCGCCAACATTGAACATGTTGCCTTGGATCTGCAGCCCTTTGGCTTGGGCAGGCTCGCCGTGGGCAGCAACGAATGGTTCAGTGGTTCGGCCATTGCCGACTTGGTGCGAAGTGAAATCAAAGGTCTGCCGCTAGAGCGCATGCTCATCCCCGTGGCCTGTGTGGCGGCCCGCAAGCGCGATGGCCAGGCGGTGGGCTTTACCTCGGGCGATGCCGGGTTAGCGGTGCAGGCCAGTTGCGCGATTGAAGGGCAATTCACCCCGGTGCGGATTCGTGGCGACCAGTACGTGGATGCCGACCAATACCAGCCGCTGCCAGTCCGATTGGCCCGCCAACTGGGTGCCACGCGCATATTGGCGATTGACGCATCGGCCCACGAAAAAAAAGCGCCCGCTGGGGCCTCGGGATACTTGGCGGGCGATTTGCGCAAACGCGCCTTGACCGAGCCCGACAGCCGCTTGGCCGACATCGCCCTGCACCCTGATTTTGGTTACTACGTCAACTTGACCCGCGAGTTCCGGCAGCGGGCCATTGAAGCGGGTTACCGCAGCACCCTGGCTGCGGGGCCCAGGCTCCTTGCATTGCATTCACCAAGCTAATTCCAACAATGACTAATTACAGTGGCACCCTGGTACTTTTCAACTACGACTGGGACACTGTCGGTTTTGCCCGCGCCTGCAAAGCCAGTGGCAGCCAAGCCCTGGACGACGCGGGGTTCGACCTGTTTTCGTTCCCGAGCAACGCCCATCTGGCCTGGTTTGACATTGAGCGCTTTGTGGCCCGGCTGGCGCGGCGTGCCCGCAGCAAAGGCTGGACGGCGGTCACCTCCAACCACGAGCAATTTGGTGCGCTGGCGGCCGCCATGCTGGCTGAAAAAATGGGCTGGCCCGGCACCCCGGTCAACGCCGTGCTGGCCTGTCAACACAAGCTGTATGCACGCGAGGTGCTGCAAAAGGTGTGCCCTGAGGCCAATGTCGGTTTTTCCGTGCTGGACACCCAGTACGGTGGCGAGGTGCCCCAAAATTTAAGCTACCCGCTGTTTGTGAAACCAGTCAAAGCGGCGTTTTCGGTGCTCGCCCGGGTGGTTCATTCGCACCAGGAACTCACCGCCCACACCCGCTTTGGTGCTTGGGAGCTTTGGGTGATTCGGCATTTGGTCGAACCCTTTGAGCGGGTTTTTCAAAAACGCCTGGGGCCGCTGCAAAGCGCCCACCGCATGATGGCCGAGACGCCCATACACAGCCCCCAGTTCAACCTGGACGGTTTTGTGTGGCAGGGCAAAGCCAGTGCCTACGGTGTGGTCGATGCCATCATGTACCCCGGCACACAGGCCTTCATGCGCTGGGACTACCCCAGCCAATTGAAGCCCACCATTCAGGCCCGAGCGTTGCAAACCGCACAGCGCTTTTTGACCGAAGTCGGATTTGACCACGGCATGTTCAACATGGAATTTTTCTACGATGAGGCGACCGACCGTCTGACCGTGATTGAATTCAACCCACGCATGGCGTCGCAATTTTCAGACCTGTACCTGCGCGTAGACGGTATTGACCTGCACGCCTGCAGCCTGGCCTTGGCCAACGGCCTACACCCTGAAACCTTGCCGTTGATGGCCGCCACAGCCGGCGCAGCGTCCAGCCTGGTGTACCGCAGTTTTTCGCCCACGCAGGTCTGCCCCATGCCAGACAGCCGCCAAACTGCTGAATTTGCCAAGCAGTTCCCTGATGGGCTTTTGTTCCCATTTGCCAAAGACCAGGGTTCGATTGACCGCGACTTTAAATGGCTTGGCAGCTACCGCTACGGTATTGTCCACATCGACGGCAAAGACGCCGCCGACCTGCGCCGCCGTGCTGAGGCGGCAAGCAGCCTGCTGGGCTGGCCAGCGCCGTTTCAGGGTGTGCAACACATGGCGGTTGACGGAACAAAAGAGCACAAACTGAATCCAAAAGCCCCACAACTTCAATTTTTAGAAACCTCGCAATCATGAACCCTCGCTTGGCACATCGCCCCTTGGCTCGTTTGACCCTTTTGACCGCCGTAACATTCCCCACCCGCGTCAGCCGCACCATCGGTGCCGTCACCCTGACAGTTGCCGTGGCTCTGGCCCTGGGCGGCTGCACCGCCATGACGGCGCAAAACCCATCGAGTAGCCTGAAACCAGTGAACGCTGTGCAAGACAGTGGCGACAGCCGAGTCATGCTCAAAGGTGCCGATGTGGTCGCCTATTTCACCCAAGCCAAGTACGTGCAGGGCTCAGCGCAGTTTAAAACCGAGTACGAAGGCGTGACTTTCCGGTTTTCAAGCGCTGAGCACAAGGCCTTGTTTGACAAAGAACCCAAGAAATATTTGCCCGAATTTGGCGGTTATTGCGCCAACGGCATTGCCTACGGCATCCCATGGGGTGGCGATGCCGACACGTTTCGCATGATCGACGGCAAGCTCTACATTTTTGGCGGCCAAGCGTCCAAAGACGGTTTTGAAGTCGACATCCCGCGCAACATGGCCCTGGCCAACCAGTACTGGAAAGACGAAGTCGCTGGCAGCAACAGCATGATTCAGCGCACCAAGCGCTTGGTTTTCAAGGTGCCGCATTACAAAAGCGGTGAAGACATTGCCAAGGAAGTGGCGGCGGCCAAGGCCAAGAAGTCTTGAGGTTTTGAGGTTTTGAGGGCCTTGGGGCCTGAACCATCGCGAAAGGCCCGCTTTGCAGGCCTTTTTTTGTGCCCTAGCCTTTACTGCGGCGGGATGGGTATTGTTTTTGGCGGTTTTCAATAAAAAAGAACCTGCAGGTTCTTTTTTATTGAAAAAATCTAAAATCAGAACAAAATAGGCCTCTAGCTCGCGAATTATTTCATTAGTATGCTATTTATTTTATAGCATTTATCCACCGACGTTTCAAGCAAGGTTTGGTGTCAATCCGGGTAGCCCAACGCAGGTTGGCTGTGTCCTTCGGCTGCGCGCCAGCCAGGCTGTTTGGTGAACAAGTTGGCGGCCATGCCGCCCACGTCGTAGATGGGCCAGGTTTTGCCGGGATTTTTAGCAGCCCACTCGGCTTTGATTTGCGCGCCGGTTTTGTAATGCGGCACTTTGGACGCGTAACTTGCCAGCGACACGCCGCGCCAGCCCTTGTCTTTGATGGCAGGCCACAGGCGGTCGGCGTGGTCGATATTCCATGGGGGGTCGACTTGCCAGGCTGTTTGTCCCAGCACGTCGCCAAAAATGAACAGTCGCCCATCGAGTATTTGCCATGAAGTCGGGTCGCTGCCCAGCTTGATGTTGAAGGCGGCTCCACTGGCGCAAAAGCCGCCGTATTGCGGCTCATACCGGCTGGGGCTGGCGGTGAACAAGGCTTTGCTTTGGGCTGACGCAAAGTAGTAGGTGCGCTCGGGCATCGCGACTTTGTGCTCTGCCAAGCCACGGGTAGGCGTGCCTTGAGTGAAATAGGCAACCGGGTCGTAGCCCAGCAGCATGACGGGGTCGCCAGAGCGGTTTTGCACTGTGGCGTAGGGGGTGCCGCAGCCGCCAAGCCCAGACAAGGTCAAGCCAATGACCAAAATTTCCCAAAATTTCATGAATGACTCCTGTGGTGAAGCTAAAACTAACGCGACAGGCGCCCCCTGATGGCGTAACTGAGCGCGTCCACAAACGCCACCAGAAGTAGCATAGCGATCAATATTGAACTGGTCTCTGACATTTGAAACAGACCCATGTGAAAAGACAGCATTTGCCCCAAGCCGCCTGCGCCCACCACACCCAAAACCGCAGCCGCGCGGATGTTGTTTTCCCAGCGGTAGAGCGTGTAGCTTAAAAGTTGCGGCAAAATTTGCGGCAAAGTGGCGTACAGAAAAATACGCCCCTCGCCCACACCGCGCGTGCGCAGCGCAAAAGCGGGTCCCTGTGGTGCGTTTTCAAGGGCTTCAGCAAATAACCTGCCCAAAACACCCGCCGTGTGCAGTGCCAAAGCCAGGGTGCCTGCAAACGGCCCCAAACCTGCTGCGACCAACAACAAAGCGGCCCAAACCAGTTCGGGCGTGCTGCGCAGGGCATTGAGCAAAAGCCGCGTGCCGGCGCGCCAACGTGCTGGGTCACCGGCATAGGTCTTACTGGCAGGCAATGCCAACATCAAGCCCAACACCACCGCCAGCAACGTGCCCAAGGCCGACATGGCCAAGGTTTCCAATGAGGCCATTAGCAGCTTGCGCAAAAAGGCGGCAACCATCTCGGGCTGAAGCAGCTCGCGCAAAAACTTACCCATGCGGGCTAGCGCGTCCATTGACAAAAACTGCGCCCACTTCAAATCGAGCGACCAAAAACTCAAACCCACCAACAGCAAAACACCGGCTACAAACCAGCAAGCCTTACAGCGGGCATCGAACAATTTGGGGGGAAGCTTGTAAACTTCGTTGGCGGCGCGGTTGCTCATGCGAGCCCCTTGCGCAACCACGCGCTGATGCGATCTGCCAACCAAACCAAGGCCATGAACACCAACAATACAGTGGCAACTTCAGACCCATTGAACATCTTCATGGACGAATCCATCAACTGGCCCAAACCCCCAGCGCCCACAAAACCCAGCACAGCCGATGAGCGAATGGCGCATTCCCAGCGGTAAACGGTGTAGCTGGTCAGCTCTTGCGCATTTTGAGGCAACAGGCCATAAAAAAACGCCTGCAAACGACCTGAGCCATTGCGCATCAAGCTGGTGCTGGCATGCGATTCACCGCTTTCCAGAATGTCGCCATAGACCTTGCCCAGCATGCCGCCGTAGGTGAGCGCGATCGCCAGCACGCCCGAGGTTGGCCCCAAACCCACCACCCGCACGAACACCAGCGCCCACACCAGCTCAGGCACGCTGCGCAACACCATCAACAACCAGCGAACCAATTGCCTCACGACCGCGGGCAACAAGGCCATGCGCCCGGTCAAAGCCGAAAGTGACAGCACGCGAACTGAAAGCAGCGCCAGCGGAATGGCCAAAACCAGGGCCAAACTGAGGCCAGCAGTTGCAATCGCCACGGTGCGCCAGGTTTCGCGGGCGACCAGTCTCAAAAATTCGACGTCAAACCGGGGAGGCACAAAGTCTGACAAAAATTGAACCGCGGGTTTTAGGGCACCGGGCTCCAAAAAAATCCAAGGCTTGAATTCGGTCATGACCAAAATGGGCCACAGCACGACCAAGCCTGCCAAAGTCCAAAACACGCGGCCCGACCAAGCCGGGTCGCGCAGTGCATCCGTGCGAGCTGCTGGCGGTGCGATCATCTCAGGCATCGGTTTTTAAAATCAGGAGGTTTGGGCATAGGCTGATCGTTGTGTCGTCGCACCATGAACACCTGCTTAGCGGCAATTCATCACCACGGGGCCTGCTTGAGTCACCTCGACATCAGGCGCCGGTGTAGCCGGGCCTGTCAATTCGTGTAATTGCTGCGCATACAGTGCGTGTAAAAGGGATTGGGTGACAGCCGAAGAAGGCAAATCAAAAGCCACTTCACCCAGGCGCATGCCGATGATGCGTGGAAAGTTTGCCAACGCCATTTCGACATGGTGAAGCGTTGCAACCAGGGTAGCGCTGCGCTCGCGCGCAACCCGCGTCAGGGTCTCTATCGCCTGCTGCGAACGGGTAGGATCCAACGCCGACAGAGGTTCATCGACCAGCAATAGTTTGGCCTGCGAGGCCAAAGCCCGTGCCAAGCCCACACGCTGACGCTCCCCGCCCGACAGACGATCAACCCTGTCAAACAATTTGTCGCTCAAATCAAACTGATCAAGCGCTCGATCAGCCAAAGCAATGTCCACCGGGTAAAACAGGCTGCGCAGGCTGGCCCACAAAGACTCATGAGGCAGCCGCCCTGCCAGCACCGACACTACAACGCGCTGGCGCGGCGGCAGCGGTGGCACCTGCGGGGCCAAAAACAAACCGCTGCGAAGTCGCTTCAAATTGCCGCGAGACAAAGCCCATGGGTCTTGACCGTCAAGTTGCAGGTGGCCGCCCGTGGGTTTGATGGCACATGCCAGCAGGTGCAGCAACGTGGTTTTACCCGCGCCAGACGGCCCGATCACTGCAAGCTGTTCACCGGACACAATCTTTACGTTCAGGCCCCGCACCGTCGCGGGCGCATCCGTTTTGGCATAGGGATGATGAGCAGAAAGCCCAGTCAGATCAATGTTCATGAGGTGTGATTGAGGCGCTTAGCTTGGCTTGGCTTGGCTTGGCTTAGATTGCGTGTCAATGCAAATGTCTTGAACGCTGCAAACCGTCAGTTTATTTCAGCAGACCTGCATTGCGGGCAGCCTGCTCGATTCCTTTGTAATTGTCGGCCTTGGTCGCCACGAAACGCGTGGCCCGTTGCAGGTCAAGAATTTCCTTACCTTCTGCGGTGTCTCGGCTCAGGCTCAAAAACGCATTGGTCAGCTTCTCGCGCAGGGCCGCAGGCATATCGGCGTGCACTGTCCAGTTGTAGTCAAAGTAACCTGGCGTCGTGTAAATGACTTTGACTTTGGAGGTGTCGACTTTCCCGTCGGCCACAAACTTTTCCCACACCGAAATATTCAACGCGCCGCCTTCAACCTTGCCAGCGGCAACGGCGGCAATGGTGGCATCGTGCGCGCCAGAATAAGCGACACGCTTGAAATCTTTGTCAGGGTCAATATTGGCCTGCAGCAAAAAACTACGCGGCATCAAATGCCCGGATGTGCTGGACTGGGAGCCAAAACTGACGTTTTTGCCCTTGAGATCTGCCAGCGTTTTGACGCTGGGGTCGCTGGTGATGAACACCGAGCGAAATTTTTCATCTTCTTCGCGCTGAACCAGCGGAATCGCCTTGCCGCCAGAGCGTATATTGGCCTGCACAAAGGTAAAGCCTCCGTACCAGGCCATGTCGACCTGTTTGTTGGCCAAGGCCTCGACGGAAGCAGCGTAGTCCGTCACCGGGGTAAATTCAACTTTCATTCCCAAAGTCTTTTCAAGAAACTTCACGAGTGGTGCCGCCTTGCGGGCAAGTTCAGTCGGCGACTCATCAGGAATCGCGGTCACTTTAAAGACTTGTTGCGCGTGACATAACGAACCAAAAAGCACGACAGCGCATGTCATCATGGCGCGGAAGGTTCGAGAGGGAGAAAAACTGACCATTTTGAAGCTCCTGAAAAAGGAAAAGTTGGGAATTGGATTAGACTCGAAAACCACCGTTTTTGCAGGGGCGCCAGCGATGCAAAACCCCATGTAAGGGTATTGACTGTCACCCGACCCACGCGATTGGCCTTGCCCGAAGATGCCCTCCATCAAGACCTCAAACTCGATTTCCCACGTGCTACGAAATCCCCGCATCCTGATCGTGAGTCCCGCCCTTGCCAATGCCAACAATGGCAACTGGCAAACGGCGTGGCGCTGGTCACGCATGTTGCGGCATGAATTTCAGGTCGACATCGCCCAAGAATGGGATGGCAGCGCGTTTGACGTGATGCTGGCGCTGCACGCGAGGCGTTCTGCAGATTCGATTGGGCTCTGGGCCGAATCAAAGGACTCTGCTGCCAATGTGCAGGGCCTGGGGGTGGTTCTCACTGGAACTGACCTGTACCGAGATATCCATAACGATGCACTGGCACAACGCTCGCTGGTTTTGGCCCAACGGCTGGTGGTTTTACAAGAGCTGGGCATTCAATCGCTGGGCGCAGCGCTGCGAAGCAAAGCGCAGTGTATTTTTCAATCCACCGCGACCCGCCAAACCGTGCAAAAACCAAGCCGCCTTTTGCGCGCGGTCATGGTGGGTCACCTGCGCGACGAAAAGTCGCCGCAGACATTGTTTACGGCAGCCCGCCTTTTGCAAGATCGGCCGGATATCGTCATCGATCACATCGGCGAACCCCTGGACGCTGAATTGGCCGAGCAAGCCTGCGCCACTGCGGTGGCTTGCCCCACCTACCGATGGCTCGGCGGCCTGCCCCATGAGGCGACGCGCAGGCGCATTCAGAGCGCGCATTTGCTCGTGCATGCCAGCAAAATGGAAGGCGGCGCGCATGTGGTTATGGAGGCCGTGTGCAGCGGCACGCCGGTGTTGGCCTCTAAAATCGACGGCAATGTTGGCATGCTGGGGGCATCTTACCCAGGGTATTTTGAGCATGGCGACGCCAGAGGGCTGGCAAATCTATTGATTCGGGTGCGAGAGCATCAGGTCAATCCGCCTCACAGTGCCAAAGCCAATTTTTATGCGCAACTTCAACACCATTGCGAAACCCGAGCCCCCTTGTTTGCCCCTCCCGCAGAACAAAGCGCCCTGATTCAGTTGGTGCGCGACTTGTTGCCTGAAAATTTCCAAAAAACGCGATCACCAAAACCAACACAAGCCAACAATGCAAGCGACTGAGCAACCCATTCTGAGAGACATCGTGCTGGTAGGCGGTGGACACAGCCATGTCATTGTGCTGAAAAAATTTGGCATGAACCCGATTCCTGGGGTGCGGCTCACGCTGATTTGCACCGACATGCACACGCCCTACTCGGGCATGCTGCCCGGTTATGTGGCTGGCCATTACGACTATGACGACGTGCACATCGACCTGAGTCGCCTGGCCGTTTTTGCAGGTGCTCGCCTCTACCGAGATGAGGTAATTGGCCTGGATCGCGCCAACAACAAGGTGCTTTGCCGAAATCGACCACCGGTGCCTTACGACCAGTTGTCCATCAATATCGGTTCTACCCCGCAGCTCAACCAAGTGCCTGGCGCGGCTGACCATGCCATTGCCGTCAAGCCGATTCAACGCTTCAACGACCGCTGGCTGGCCTTGCTGCACCGCGTAAAAACCCATGCAGGCAAAACCACCATTGCCGTGGTGGGCGCTGGTGCCGGAGGCGTCGAACTGCTCTTGGCAATGCAGTGGCGGCTGCGGAAAGAGCTGGCCGCGTTGGGCCGCAACCCCGATGATTTGGTGTTTCACCTGTTCACCAGCAGCGCCGACATTTTGCCAACCCACAATGCGGGCGTGCGCCAAAGGTTTGAGTCGGTGTTGGCCATGCGCCAAGTCACGGTGCACCGAGGCGATGAGGTCAAACAAGTGTTTGCGGGCCGACTGCAAACGGCCAAGGGCGACCTGCTGGACGCCGATGAAATCATTTGGGTGACCCGTGCAGGCGGCGCGCCCTGGCTTAAAGACACTGGCTTGGCAGTGGATGCTGAAGGCTTCGTTCAAGTTCAGGACACGCTCCAGACCGTGACCGACCCGCATATTTTTGCGGCGGGTGACATTGCCAGCATGGTGAATTTCAAGCTTGAAAAAGCTGGGGTTTTTGCAGTGCGACAAGGCACGCCTTTGACTGCCAATTTGCGTCGTGCTGTGGCAGGCACGCCGCTGCAACCCTACAGCCCCCAACGCACTTGGCTAGCCCTGATCAGCACCGGCGACAAATATGCCGTGGCTTCCCGTGGCTGGCTGGGCTTTGCAGGCGACTGGGTGTGGCGATGGAAAGACTGGATTGACCGGCGCTTCATGTTGAAATTTCAGGATTTGCCTGAGATGGACCCGAATTCCAAAGCCAGTGCCCAAGGGACGGCACCCGGCGCTGCCCACTCCGTCAAGCTCAGCCAAGAAGAGTCGTTGCAGGCTATTTCTGCCATTGCCATGCGCTGCGGCGGTTGCGGTGCCAAAGTTGGCGCGACTGTTTTGTCACGCGCCTTGAGCAACTTGCACCCCGTTGACCGCGACGACGTGTTGATTGGCTTGAAAGACCCCGACGACGCTGCCGTGGTTCGGGTGCCGCCAGGCAAGGCGATGGTGCATTCCGTCGACTTTTTTCGCTCATTCATTGACGACCCGTACATTTTTGGCAAAGTCGCTGCCAACCACGCCTTGGGCGACATTTGGGCGATGGGGGCCGAGGCGCAATCTGCCACCGCCGTGGTCACGGTGCCACCAGGTTTGGAATCTAAAACCGAAGACGTGCTGTTTCAAATGATGACCGGCGCGATGGAGATTTTGAATGACGCCAATTGCGCACTGGTAGGCGGCCACACGGGTGAAGGCAAAGAGCTCGCATTGGGCTTTGCAGTGAACGGCCTGATTGACGACGATCCGGCCAAGATTTTGCGCAAAAACGGCATGAAACCCGGCGACGTACTGATTTTGACCAAACCCATTGGCACGGGCACCTTGTTTGCTGCCCATGCCCGCCTGTTTGCCAAAGGCCGCTGGATTGATGGAGCGCTCAAGTCGATGGTGATTTCCAATCGCCTGGGTGCCAAATGCTTGACCGAGTACGGAGCCACGGCTTGCACCGATTTGACTGGTTTTGGCTTGCTGGGTCACTTGGTTGAAATGACGCGCCCATCAGGTGTGGATGCTGAACTGACGTTGTCTGCCCTGCCCTTGCTGGATGGCGCTGAAGATTGCGTGAAAGCCGGTATTGTCAGCTCATTGCAAAGTTCAAACGTGCGTTTGCGCCGAGCTTTGCGCAACCAGGAGGCCTTTGTCAAACACACGCGCTACCCGCTGATTTTCGACCCCCAAACTGCGGGCGGCCTGCTGGCCAGCGTGCCTGCCGACCGGGTTGAAGCCTGCATGGCCAGCCTGCGTGAGTTGGGTTACATCCACACCGTTGCCATTGGCCGAATTCTGGCGCAAGGCGACGCGCTGGAGCCGATTACTCTGGTGGCTTGATCGACAAGATCACATCACCCAAATAGGCCAAGCTGCTGGATTGGGTGTTGTCAGAATCTGCGCCCACCACGATGGCGATCAGGGGCGGCGGGGTCACAAACTCGTGGCCGAAGGCACGGGTTAAGTCTGCAGCCAAGTCGCGCTCGTGGCTGACCCACTGGCCCAATTTGGCGTCACCCGAGTCCAACACCACCAACCGCAAGCGTGGCGAATACGCGTTGGCCAGCTGGGTGCCTGCGGCAAGCTTGTCGTCCCACACAAAGCAAAGGGTTGCGGCGGGCAGCTTTTCGCCACTGAGTGAACGCGCCAAGCGCAGCAAATTGCGCTCAACAAAGCCGAGTTTGTCCAGCGGCATATCGAACATGGCGCACACCTTCAGGGGCGAGTCGTCACCTTCCTTGCGAGTCAGGTCGGCTGCGCGAATCGGCTGGTCAAGCCGCCAGCGCCACTTCAATGAACTGCCTGCTCCCAGCACGGTGGCTTTGACTTCATGCAATGCGGTGCCGTAGGATTTGTCGGTTGCGAGCTTTAACACCCTGTCTGCCCCTAATGCCACAATTTCAAAGTTGGCCAACGGCGCTTTGCCTTTGGGCAAACCGACCAATCGCCAGGGCGCCGGAAGTGCCTCTGAAGTGGCTTTTGAGAACAGCTGCAAGGGCGGTAATAGCGCAGGAACCGAGGGTGTCGCGGGCTGTGCGAAGGCAGCCGCGCCCACGCACAGCGCCAATAACTTGACCGCGCCAATTGCGCTGGCTGCGCTGATGGGACCTTTAGCGGCCCAAATCGTTGAGCGACCAGTCGTAGTCCAGGTTCGAGATCGAAACACTTTTGGCCCTTATTTTTTCGCGGTCAGCAGGGGCTGCGGCCAGAAGGTCAGCGTACTTGGCAAACACGTCTTCCAGCTTGGCAAAACCTTTGTTGCCTTTTTCAAAATCTTCGCGGAACCACTTGAAAATATTGCTGACTTCCAGCCTGCCGTCGGCATAGCGATTGCGGGTACGGTCACCTAAAAAGCGCTGCATACCGTCTTCAAGCTGCGCATCCAGTTTGGCAGCGGTGAAAGGCTCAGGAAACAGGGCTGGGCAGCCAATGCTGGCGCAGTTGACGGCCACATGCACGCGGGGCTCGGCGTAGCGGGGGCGCAATTGCTCGTGCTCAATCCAGTCAAGGTGGCGCTCTTCACCCAGCAGGGTGAAAAACTTTTTCTTCCAGGTGGGCGTGACAAAAGAGCCAATGTCCTTGATCGACTTCAGGTCGGGGTATTTGGTCAAAATAATTTCGACCGTGAACGCGTTGTAGGCGTTGATCAAAAAGGCCATTTGCTGTGGTCGGGACCATTTGTCAAAGTCGGCCTTGGGTACTGCGCTCAAAGCATCGAGCACCTTTTTCAGTTCAGCCCGGTCTACCGCAAAACCCTTGTAATCCACCCGCGATTGCTTGTTGTCGGGCAGCCATTTCACATGCTTTTTGAGCAGAGATGCCCAACTTGGGTAGGCGTGGTCAAAATTGGCAGATTCTTGACCAAATGATGCTCCAGCTCTCGTCATAAGGACGAATGCTGCTAGACTTAAGATAGCGTTTCTGCGGTGAATGACAGGTTTCACGGTTCGGTTCATTGCATTATTTTGCATGGCTCAGCCTCTCTTCCAAGTGTGATATTTCTCAACCCATTCCAGCAGCTTTTTGGGCTGATGGGCTCGCTTCCATTCGCCCGCTGCGTACTTGTTGGCCTCCGCTAGAGTCGGGTAGGTGTGAATGGTTCCCAAAATCTTGTTCATGCCCAGGCCGTGCTTCATGGCCATCACGTACTCTGCCAACAAATCGCCCGCGTGGGTGCCGACGATGGTGACACCCAAAATTTTGTCGTTTCCGGGCACGGTCAGCACTTTCACAAAACCTTGGGTTTCGCTGTCTGCAATGGCGCGGTCCAAATCATCAATGCCGTATTTCACCATTTCATAGGGAATGTTTTTCTCTTTGGCTTCTTGCTCATTCAATCCCACCCGCGCGACCTCAGGGTCAATAAAGGTTGCCCAGGGAATAACCGAGTAATCGACCTTGAATTTCTTGAAGGTTCCAAACAATGGGTTCACAGCCGCGTACCAAGCCTGGTGCGCAGCCGTGTGGGTGAACTGGAACGGCCCAGCCACGTCACCTGCGGCATAAATGTTCGGGTAAATCGTTTCCAAATACTCATTGGTGGTGATCGTGCGGTTGGTGGGAATACCCATTTCTTCCAGCCCATAGCCTTTGAGGCGCGCGACCCGCCCCACGGCGCACAGTAAGGCATCAAATTCAATACGAATTTCTTTGCCGCCAGTCTCCACAATGATGGACTTCACATCGCCCACTTTCTCGCAGCGCAGGGCTTTGTGGCCCGTCAGCACGGCGACACCGTCGGCCACCAGCGACTGCTTGGCAAGCTCCGACACCTCGACGTCTTCGCGGATCATGATGCGCGGGGCCATTTCAACCTGCGTGACTTGGGAGCCCAGGCGCTGAAAGCTCTGGGCCAGCTCGCAACCAATGGGGCCACCGCCCAGCACCACCATGCGCTTGGGCACGGCGTCCAGCTTTAAAAACTCATCCCACAACGTGTCGCTGGTGACGTAGCCCACATCGTCAATACCTGGCAGCGGCGGCACGAAGGGCATGGCGCCCGAGGCAATGACAATCGCGCGACTGGTGAGCGTTTTTTTGCTGCCATCGTTCAGGGCGATTTCAACCGTCCAGGGGTTCACAATTTTGGCGTATCCCTGCACCACATCCACGCCCAACCCGGTGAAACGCTCCACGCTGTCGTGCGGGGCGATTTCGGCGATCACGTGGTGGATGCGCTGCATGACGGTTTTGAAGCTGAATTGGGCCGTGGTGTCGGTCAGGCCGTATTTGGAGCCATGCTTCATTTGGCTGGCCAACTTGGCGCTTTTGATCAGCGCCTTGCTGGGAACGCAGCCAAAATTCAGGCAATCGCCACCCATTTTGTGCGCTTCAACCAAGGTGACTTTGGCTTTGACGGCAGCGCCAATCAAAGCAGTGACCAAGCCGCCTGCGCCCGCGCCAATGACGATCAGGTTGCGGTCAAACGACTTGGGCTTCACGTGGTTCCAACGGGCATAGACCTTGCGCGCTTTGACGGTGTCGATGATCTTTTTGGCGATCAGCGGAAAGACGCCCAACAGAACGAAGGAGCCAATCAGCCCGGGTGACAAAATGCCTTTGAGCGAATCAATCTTGGCCAATTGAGTGCCCGCGTTGACGAAAACCAAAGTCCCCAAAAACATGCCCAACTGGCTGACCCAATAAAAAGTCCAGGTCTTCATTTTGGTCAAGCCCATGACCAGGTTGATGACGAAAAACGGCACCAGCGGCACCAGGCGCAAAGTGAACAGGTAGAAACCGCCCTCTTTCTCAACGCCTTTGTTGATTTCAGCCAGCCTATTGCCAAACTTGCTTTGCACTGACTCACCCAGCACAAAACGCGCGGCCAAAAACGCCAGGGTAGCCCCAATGCTGGACGCGAATGAGACGATCAGCATGCCAATGACCAGTCCGAAAATCGCGCCAGCAGCCAAAGTCATGATGGCAGCACCGGGTAGCGACAAGGCGGCGACCGCTACATAGGCCGCAAAGAATGCTGCAATCACCATCACAGGGCGCTGTGCATAAAGCTCGGCAAACCCGCTCTGTTGCGATTTGATGAAATCCAGCGAGAAAAAGCGCCCCAGATTGAAGACAAAGAAAAGCGCGATCAGGGCCACCAGCGCGACGAGAATCAGAATTTTTTTGCTTTTCATAGGTGAAATATGTGTTGTTGTGTGCCGCCGCGCCAAAGCCGCCAGCCCCGCACTTTATACCGCCTTGGTACGCTTGCACCAGCATTTCTTACAGCAGAGGGCCCAGTGCTCTTGAAGCTGTGCAACCGATTTTGTGCAAAATACTCAACACCACAAACGTTGACCTTAAACAATCCCCGCTTCCTAAGAGGTGGCCAGAAAGGATGGATTCATGATTGAAGCCCCTGTGCACTTCGCGCCGTCCCCCAGCGCAGGTGTTACCCCCAATGCCCGCCCGCTGCCCCTATGGCCAGCCACCGGCAGCAGCCGAATTCCGTATTGGGCCTACACCGACGAAGCTGTTTACCAGCGCGAGTTGGAACGATTTTTCTACAACGGGCACTGGTGCTATGTTGGCTTGGACGTCGAAATTCCCAACGTGGGCGACTTCAAACGCACCAAAATCGGCGAGCGTTCGGTCATCATGATCAGGGACAAGGACGATTCCATTAACGTGGTGGAAAACCGCTGCGCCCACCGAGGAGTAGCCTTTTGCCGCGAACGCAGTGGCAACAAAACCGAGCTGGTGTGCCCCTACCACCAGTGGAATTACAACCTGAAGGGCGATTTGCAGGGCGTACCGTTTCGCCGTGGTTTGAAGCAAGACGGTCGCACCATCGGCGGCATGCCAGCCGATTTCGACTTGAAAGAGCACGGCCTGACCAAGCTGAAAGTGGCCGCGCGCGGCGGCGCTGTGTTCGCCAGTTTTGACCAGTCTGTGGCACCGCTGGACGAGTACTTGGGCCCCACCATCGGCGGCTACGTGGACCGCGTCTTCAATGGCCGCAAACTGGTGCTGCTGGGCTACAACCGCCAGCGCATTCCCGGCAACTGGAAGCTGATGCAAGAGAACATCAAAGACCCTTACCATCCCGGTTTGCTGCATGCCTGGTTTGTGACGTTTGGGCTTTGGCGCTCTGACAACAAGGCCCAGTTGCTGATGGACGCCCGCCAGCGCCATGCCGCCATGATCTCCACACGTGGCAACGCGGGCCAGGCGGGTGCCGCAACAAGCGGAGTGACCAGCTTCAAAGACACCATGAAGCTCAATGACGACCGCTTTCTGGACGTGGTGCACGAGCCGTGGTGGGGCGATCCGACAGCCGTGATGACGACCATTTTCCCCAGTTTGATCATTCAGCAGCAGGTCAATTCACTGTCAACCCGGCAAATCATTCCCAATGGCGTGAGCAGTTTTGACTTTGTCTGGACGCATTTTGGCTTTGCCGACGACAGCGCCGAAATGCAGCGGCGCCGCCTGCGCCAAGCCAACCTGTTTGGCCCCGCTGGTTTTGTGTCTGCCGACGATGGCGAGGTGATCGAGTTCAGTCAAGACAGTTTCAACTCTAATTCGCCAAGCGGTGCGGCCAGCGGCAAAAGCACCATTGCCGAATTGGGCGGAAAAACCGCCGAAGACACTGAC
>JANNCN010000179.1:0-2342 GCA_031386665.1 Rhodoferax sp.
CCCGCTGGTTTTGTGTCTGCCGACGATGGCGAGGTGATCGAGTTCAGTCAAGACAGTTTCAACTCTAATTCGCCAAGCGGTGCGGCCAGCGGCAAAAGCACCATTGCCGAATTGGGCGGAAAAACCGCCGAAGACACTGACCACATGGTGACCGAAACCTTGATTCGCGGCATGTACGCGTACTGGCGGGAGGTGATGGGCGTATGAATGCTGATTTACCAATGAAGAAGGCGGTGAAATTGTCAGCCGATGATTACGTTAGTCTGCTGCTTTTTTACCAAGCCTATGCCGAATCTCTGGACAGTGGTCAGTTTGACGACTGGCCAGCTTTTTTCACTGAAACCTGCGTGTACAAGGTTCAGCCGCGCGAGAATTTTGACGCGGGTTTGCCACTGGCCACTTTGTCGTTTGAGAGTCAAGGCATGTTGAAAGACCGGGTTTATTGCATTCGCGAAACGCTTTACTTCGAGCCGTATTACCAGCGGCATGTGGTGGGCGCGCCGGTGGTGACATTGGTCGATGATGACGTTGTCAAAGCCCACGCCAGCTATGCCGTGTTTCGCACCAAACCGGATGAGGTGAGCCATGTGTACAACGTGGGCAGATATGTCGATGAGCTGGTGCGCTCTGCTGATTCACCGCACGATTGGTTACTGAAGAGCCGGGTTTGTGTGTTTGACAGTGATTTGATTTTGAATTCGATGATTTATCCGATTTGAGCTTTTGCAGTTGCGGCATTGTTCAAATTGGACAAATTGGCCCAGTTTGGCTAAAAGTCGTAAAAAAGCCGTTTAAATACCCAATATGGGTATATTGAACATCAAAATCGTCATTTTCGCCAAAATACGAATAAAAAATGCCTCTAGCTCTCTACTAATATACATAGTTTGCTATTCATATTATAGCATGTACTCACACCCTCTCATCAAGCCACAAATTAGCCCAATGCGACCCCAAAGACTGGCGGACGACCAGATCGCTCATCAAAATACCCGATAAGCGCAACACAGGAGCACTATATTGCACAATTTTGATTTCACCAACGTCCCCAAAAGCGAAGCAAATTTCACTGAGCTTCCCGTACAAAGGTTCAAAATTCTCAGCCCCGAGGGTTTTCCTGAGCGTCACAAGTCAAAAAATGAATTATATTTCCTCTAGCCAACTATCTAAGGAACTCCCATGTCCACTCGTCGCCTCGTTTTGTCTCGCAGTGCCGCCCTGATCGGGGCCGCTTCAACCAGCTTGTTGCTGCCTGAAATTGCCCGTGCCCAGTCCAACAAAATTCGTGTCGGTTTGATGCTGCCCTACACCGGCACGTTCGCCCAACTGGGTGTCGCCATTGAAAACGGCTTTCGCATGGCCATTGCCGAGCAAGGTGGCAAACTGGGCGGTCGAGAGATCGAGTATTTCAAGGTTGATGACGAGTCCGAGCCATCCAAAGGCATTGAAAACGCCAACAAACTGGTGCAACGCGACAAGGTCGATGTGTTGGTTGGCACGGTTCATTCCGGCGTGCAAATGGGCATTCACAAAGTTGCACGCGACTCTGGCGTTTTGAGCCTGATTCCGAACGCGGGCGTTCACGCGGCCACCCGCAGCCAATGCGCGCCCAACGTTTTTCGCACGTCGTTCAGCAACTCACAACCCACACGCGCCTTGGGCCAGGCGATGATCGCCAAAGGCCACAAAAAAGCGGTTTGGATCACCTGGAAATACGCGGCGGGCGATGAGGCATTTGAAGGATTCAAAGAAAGCTACACCGCAGCGGGCGGAACCATTGTCAAAGAACTCGGCCTGCCCTTTCCAAACGTCGAGTTTCAGGCGCTTCTGACTGAAATCGCTGCCATCAAACCCGACGCGGTGGCGTGCTTCTTTGCGGGTGGCGGTGCCGCCAAGTTCATTCGCGACTACGCAGCCGCTGGTTTGAAAGACAAGATCCCGCTGTACGGCTCGGGCTTCCTGACCGAAGGCGTGCTGGACGCTGCGGGCGAAGCCGCCAATGGCGTGATGACCACGCTGCACTACAGCGACTCGCTGGCCACGCCGCGCAACCAGGCGTTTCGTCTGGCCTACGCCAAAGCTTACCGCTTGCAGCCCGATGTATACGCCGTACAGGGCTATGACACGGGTTTGCTGCTGGTGCAGGGTGCCAATGCCGTCAAGGGCGATTTGCCGCGCGGGCTGTCGATGGTGGCCGACTCCAGCGCCTTGTAGAGCGCCGCTTTGCTGGACAAATCGCCCTTGACGGCATTGGCACCCTGCACCAGCAGCAAACCCGTGTCATAGCCCTGTACGGCGTATACATCGGGCTGCAAACGGTAAGCTTTGGCGTAGGCCAGACG
>JANNCN010000001.1:0-15789 GCA_031386665.1 Rhodoferax sp.
CGCAGCCACACCAACCCCTATGGCCACAGCAAGCTGGTGATCGAAGACATGCTCTCTGCCCTGCGCACCGCCAGCCCGGACTGGCGCGTGGGCGTTTTGCGGTATTTCAACCCGGTGGGCGCGCATCCCAGCGGACTCATCGGCGAAGACCCGGCCGGCATCCCGAACAACCTCATGCCCTACGTGGCGCAGGTGGCGGTGGGCCAGCGCGAGCACCTCAATGTGTACGGCAACGACTACGCCACGCCCGATGGCACCGGCGTGCGCGACTACATACACGTGCAGGATCTCGCAGCGGGTCACGTGGCCGCCATCAAGACGCTGCTCGGTCAGGGCGAAAGTTTCACCGTCAACCTGGGCACGGGCCGGGGCCACAGCGTGCTTGACGTGGTGAAGGCGTTCGAGATAGCCAGTGGCAAACCGGTGCCCTACCGCGTGGCGCCGCGTCGCGCCGGTGATGTGGCTCAGTGCTGGGCCGATCCGGCCTTGGCTATGCGCCTGCTCGGTTGGCAGGCGCTGCACACGCTGGACGACATGTGTGCCGATGCGTGGCGCTGGCAGAGCGCCAACCCCAACGGTTACCGGAGCTGAACTCCAGCGGAGCGGGCGGCCACGAACATGCCTTCGCCCACACTGGCGCCGAAACGTTTGGCAAGGCGCAGGCCCACGTTTTCGCGGCGGGTGTAGTCCACCAGTTCTTCGGCTTTGACGACTTCGCGGGCGACGTAATCCAGGTTGCCCAGTTGGTCGGCCAATCCCAGTTCTACGGCTTGCTGGCCGCTCCAGAACAGGCCGCTGAACATTTCTGGCGACTCTTTCAAGCGCTTGCCGCGCCCGGCTTTCACCACGTCAATGAACTGCTTGTGGATCTGGTCCAGCATGGTCTGGGCAAAGGCGCGCTGTTTGTCGGTTTGCGGGCTAAATGGGTCTAAAAACCCTTTGTTTTCACCGGCGGTCATCAAACGGCGTTCAACGCCCAGCTTATCCATCAGCCCAGTAAAGCCGAAACCATCCATCAGCACGCCAATGCTGCCAACAATGCTGGCTTTGTCCACGTAAATTTTGTCGGCCGACACGGCAATGTAATAGGCAGCCGAGGCGCAGGTTTCTTCCACCACCGCATACACGGGCTTGTTGTGTTTGGCCTTCAAACGCTTGATTTCGTCGTTGATGATGCCAGCTTGCACTGGGCTGCCGCCTGGCGAATTGATGAGCAACACCAGGGCTTGGGCGCCCGGGTCTTCAAACGCGGCCTTGACAGACGCCATCACCAAGTCGGCGCTGGCTTCGGCCCCGGCGGCGATTTCGCCTTTGATTTCAATCACGGCCGTGTGCGGCTGGTTGATGTCTTTGTGGGCACCGCTGCGGCTCATGGCACTCCAGGCCAAAAACACAAAAAACGCTAACCAGGCCAACCAGACAAAAGTTTTCCAGCGGCGTCTGGCTTTTTGCTCATTCAAGGATGCGAAGGCCAGTTTTTCAAGCGTGGCGCGCTCCCATCCGGGCAATGCGGTCGCCGCGTTGGACGAACTGGCCGCGGTTGAAGGCTTGTCGGCTCGCTTGGCAACCGGGTCGTTGACATTGGCACTGTCTTCAAAATGACGCGGCGTGGTGGCCGAAAAATTGGGTTCTTTGGGTGGCTGTGTGTTTTGAAAATCAGTCATGCAGTACTCTTAAAAATGCCAGCCCATCAAAGTCTGGCTGAAAAACGCTTGCCTACCAAGTGGGGCCAAAAACCTAAAATTCAATCGCCTTGATATTGTGCGCTGGGTGCCAATGCACCACGCCATCGTGCTCCGACACGACGATTTTCTCTAAGCCACCGCGACACGGCCCGCCCGCGCAGGCGCCGCTGGTCGGGCTGTACATCGCGCCGTGGGTTGCGCACATCAGCCACTGGCCGCTGCTGTCAAAAAACTGGTTGGGCTGAAAGTCCATTTCCATGGCCACATGTGCGCATTCGTTCACATAGGCGTGCGATTCGCCGTCAAACCGAATGGCAAAGGCGCGGCAAGTGCGGCCCCGATACACCACATCAAACGGCACGGCTTCACCGCTGTTTTGCAGGTCGCCCGAATTGCACAGCGCGATGGCTTCTTCAACACTGTTCGACTTCAAATCATCCATGGTTCAGCAGCCAGTCTTGCAGTTCCGCCACCGAGTGGGCGACAAACAGTGGTTTCAATGCATCAAAAGCCGCCGGTTCGTGGGCACCGTAGCTCACACCCACACTGGGGCAACCGGCGTTCAGGGCCATTTGCAAATCGTGCGTGGTGTCGCCAATCATCAATGTGCGGGCCGACGCAGTGCCGAACTCGGCCATCAACTCATGCAGCATTTGCGGATGCGGCTTGCCACGGGTTTCGTCGGCCGTGCGCGAGCCGTTGAATACCCCTCGCAATTCGACCGCGTGCAGGGCATCGTCCAGCCCAGCACGGCTTTTGCCCGTGGCCACCGTCAACAAATGCTGCCGCGCCTTCAATGCGGCGAGCAAGGGCAAAACCCCATCAAACAGGCTGATGTCGCGCTGATGCGCCACGTAGTGATGCCGGTAGCGCTCGCCAAGCTCAGGGTATTTGTCTTTGGGCACATCGGGCGCAGCATGGGCCAATGCCGGCATCAGCGCCATGCCAATCACATAAGACGCCGCCTTGTCGCTGGGCACCGTGCCGCCCACGTCACGGACCGCCTCTTGAATGCAGCGGGTGATGATGGCCGTGGAATCAAACAGCGTGCCGTCCCAGTCAAAGGCGATGAGGTCGAAGCGGCGGGAATTGCGGGGCGCTGGAGGGCGTGGATTTGAAGAATCAGGTGCTTGCATGCTTAAAAATCAAAGAAGTAACCTGCAGGTTCTTTTTTTCGAAAAAAAGGTAGAAAACCGAGAAATATGAACAAAATTGGCACCTAGCTCCCGAATAATATGAATAGTTTGCTATGTAAAATACAGCAATTTGGAGGTCCTCGACCATCGATTTTGCACGCAAATTATCGCTGAGCGGCGCTCACTGGCGCTGGCGGTGAGACCCGGTGAGCCGTCAAGGGCTAACGAGCCTCAGCAAGGCCGCGTTGCAGCGCGTGGCGGCACTTTTGGGCCACGTGGAATGTCAACCAGGCTACGCCGCTGCGTCGGCAACAGGCATCACTTCAAACTTGACGACCCAGTCGCCGTTTTCAATGGAGATGACCGCGTAGCCGCTGCCGTCGGTTTTATCGCCTAGGTTGATCTCAAAACCGCTGGTCAGCTCTGTCAAAGCCAGCCGGTCAAACGTGGCGTTGACGTAGCGCATCGGCGCATAGGCAGGCGGCACAACCACCGCTTTGGCGATTTCTACGCCGCCATTTTTGATCGAAGCCATGGCCGCGCAATGGTAGTCGCCAGAAACAAGCAGTATTTTTTTCCCTTTTGCGGCCTTGATGATGTTCAAAAGCTGGATGCGCTGGCCATTGAAAGCCTGCCAGTTTTCAAACCCCTGGGCGCGATGCACGTCCGTCGCATCGCTTGCATCCAGCCCAGACTTGAAGCCAGGAGCGACGACCCCGCCGGTGGCCAGGATCACGAAACTGAAGTCTTTCAAATCGGTTAACCACACCTCAAAAGCGCTGAGTTGCGCATCCGACACGATTTTCTCCTCTCCGGGCACTTGGCTGTCACGATAGGAGAGTGTGTCCATCACATATACCGCCACCGGGCCAGAGGTGAAAGAATAGTCATAAGGCGGCGTCGCGATGGTGCCCGCAAAGGGTGAATGCGAAAGTTGGTAAATCCAGTACGACTGATGCGCCGCCGTTTGAAGCGACAGGTTGAGCAAATTGTCTGGCGCCGACCACGAGTTCTTAAACTCGTGGTCATCACCCGTCATGTAGCAAGGAATCCTTCGAACGGCATTGGCAAAACCTGGTGAGCGAAACAGGTCGTGGTAGCGTTCCTGAAACTTTTCGATGGAGGTGAGGTTGTCAAACAGGCTGGCGGTTGCATCAGCGTAGATTTGATCTCCCAACATCAGGATGCCGGTGGCATCGGCATGGTCTTTGGCAATTTTGGCGAACGAAGCGGAATCGACACGCTGGGACTCGAATGCAAAACCGGGGTAGCGACAGGTGGTCGCAATGAATTTAAATTGCGCCGGCTTATCCGTTTTGGGCGGCAATCGCAGCGTGACGATGGCTTCGTCCAGGCTGCGGTCTGAACGGCGCTCGAAGGAATGCGACTCAGGTTTTGGGTCTTGGAGCATGGCGCGGTTTTGTTCCAGCCGCAGCGCCAGCGTGGCACGCATGGCATCGTATTCAATCAGGGGTACCAAAGCCGCTTGAAGAGCTGCTTCTGTGGGCAAGTGAAAGATTTCGCCTTTGACTTTGATTTCATGCAGAGTCAAGACTTCGATCTCGATCAGTCCCTTTGCGAGTTCCGCCGCTGGAACGTCTGCTTCCAGCACAAAGAACGGCGCGCGGTCGTCGGTGTCGCCAGGGTGCTTGGTGCGCACTGTCCCCATATAAACGCGCTTGCCAGCCAGGTCCATGTAAGTAGCCAGCAGCGCCAGCGCCGGATCAGATTCACTGTCGTCAGGCGTTGCAAACAGCTTGGCCACAATGGATTGGCCGTCATCAGACCAATGCGTGGCACCCAGCAAGGGGCCATCTTGGGGCAGCCTGAGCCGGAAATTTTTTTCGATAATCGGAAGTGTATTGGGCATGATGACCTCACTTGATCTCAAATTGAACGGGCAAGGTGTAGCCGTATACGTTGCTCCCATTCGGGGGTTGAGTGACGATCGCACTTTTCAGCGCCACCTGCCCCTGAAATCTACTGTCGAGAAACGTCACAACCTCAGCAAATGTCTTGCCAGAATCCTGCCCAATGATCGGGTCCAGATGCCCCACGTCTGGCAAAAACACGGTCCGAAGCGTGTCGCCCTGTGAGTAATCGTAGGTGTCGGTAGCGGCAGCGTGAACCCCCTTGTCTCCTCGAAATCCTGCAATCAAACGGGCAGACCGCACCGCTCCTTCCAGCGCAAACAGCTCATTTTTTGCGCCATGCACCAAGCAAATCGGCATGGTGAGGTGGGTCGCAATATTGTGTTGCGTCACATAGATATTGCGGCCATCCTTGCCCACCAGGCGCTCGTATTCAACGCAACGCCTCGCGTGGTCAAACAGCTCGATGTTGGCGTGTCCGAACAAAATCGGCATGCGGCGAAACGTGGCTGTGGCCAGGTTTATCTGCCTAAATAGCGGCGCTTCAATCGCCATGATGCGCCGGGCAGTCACCTCGGCTTGCGTTTGCAGAATGTAGGGGGTGCTTTTGCGGGCACCGTGGTGAACTTCATCGTCGCTGGTGGGGTACACGCCTGCGATCACGTCGATCAAGGTGTCGGTCATCGAGCTGGCGTAGGCGTGCGCTGCGCGGGGGAGCAGCTTGCCTTTGAGCGCGCGCACACCTGCCAGTCCCCCTTTAGCAAACGCTTGCGCCTCTTCGGTTTCTCGCGCTGTGTCTAACGTTGAGAAGTTAACGCCAGGCATGCGCAACACGTCCCGCAAAAATGCGGGTACCGAGGTGCGGGCTTGCGTGCCTCCGCCCGCAACGCAGTAAGGCATGAACTGCGACAACACCATGCCAGCCAGCCAGCCCACTGCGTCGCCTGGCTTGTCCTTCAACTTGCCACTTAACGCCGACATGGCCAGCGATGCCGAACCCACGCACTGCGCGAACGCAAAAATCTGAAGCATGTGCCCGCTATTCTCTTCTGCGAGCGTCGCACGAATGAGCGCAATGGCCTTGGGAATGTCGTGCTGTGCCACCTCGTCCATCGTCGCAGCCCGTCGGCAAGGCTCAACGTAGCTGTCGGCAGCCCAGGCTGTGGTTTCGCCGTCCAGCGCTGTGCTGCTGCGGTACTCCAGCAACCACACGTCGTAGCCAGCTTTATACAAAGCCGCCGCGCCGTTTTGCTTGACCGACGTGTCGGCAAATGACAAGGCTGATTGGCCAAAGGCGTGCAGCATCAACACGGTTTTGCACCTTTTCGGCGCTGTGGCCGTCGCGTCAACGATCTCAAGTTTTTTTTGCTTGTAGCGCCAAAGCGCCAAGTGCAAGTCTTTGCCATCAAGCGACTTCAACCCCGGCAGGCCATAAAGCATGGGCTTGAGCCCATTCAACCGGGGCAACCAGTGCGTGGGCTTGATGTCATCTAGCCTGCCGTTAGTTTGAACATCCACTGCAGTAGGGTCGGCGATGCCCAACCCCAAATCTCGCTCGTAGCCTGGCACACGGAAGCTCAACAGCAGACTTCGCAGCGTAAACCGAAAAAATGCCATGGGGTAGCCAAGCAACGCCACCAAACCATGGCTGGTGTCACCCGAGCGGATTTGCGGCAAATTGCTATGCAGGGTGTCAGCCAGGTCCATATCGAAAACAGCGTCTTTTGAGATGGCCGATTTCGCCGCAGGGGCCTCGATGTGAAGCGTTGGCCGGGTGAACATATGAAGCAGGTTCTTCTGCGGCGCCTTGAGCATGTTCAGCAACGGCAGAAGGTCTTTTGGCGGGTTCCACCCCGCGTGGAGTGCAATGTGCTTGCCCCCGACGATATTGAATGGCGTCGGCATCCATGCGGGCGCAACCGGACCTGAGGAATGTTCGAATGTCAGGTTGTAAATGATGTCTCTGGATTGCAGTGAGTTCACCAAAACGTTGATCAGATCGCCCATCACGTCCGTGCCATCATCGGGTGAAAACAGCGATCCGAGCAGCTCCGCCATGTCCCAGTCATCGGACTTGAAACGGTCACGCAGATTGTTGATGATCTCCAAAACCTTGGGCCAATTTTCCAGCGCCTCGTAGGTGGCCAGCATCCGGGTTTTGTCATATTCGACGAACGGCAGCAAGTCGGTCGATTTGAACCGCAAGGGACCCAGAATTTTGAGATTGCCCGAGACCAGCTTGAGTTCCGTCAGTCCTTGTGCGGTTTTAAGCCTCAGTGTCGACTCTTTGCTGACTTCAAAAGGCGTTGCCAAGTCTGACAGCCACTTGTCAAAATCAGCAACCGAAAATGTCAAGTCCAGCGAAGCTTCGACTTTCTGCCCGCCGTTGATAGGCTGGAACGAGCCTCGCAATACCTCGGAGAGCGAAACTCCCACAGGCCGCTTTGTCTTGAAAACAGGCGCCAACAAGTTGGGTGCTGCCGTCGCAGCCATCACAGGAGGGTCTGCGCCAAGAGTCTCCTGAACAATGATGGTCTCAACCGCCCGCTCCGCCAGCGCCGCAATCGTCAAAAATGGATTTTTTCCCACTGAGCCATGAACAATGGAGCCATCCAACACGTACAGCCCTGCGTGAACATCACTTCCTGTGACGTTGCTGAAAACCCGCCCGCAGTCATCTACCACGCCGTTTGTTGCATCATCCGCCATGACACAGCCGCCTAGCGGGTGCGAGATGGGGTTCACGCCGCGAATGGACTTGGTTTTTCCAAGCAAAGCATCCAGAAACGGTGGAAGCAGCCGCCAACTTGGGTTTTCCAAGTAGGTGCCGCCCAGGCGCTTGATTGCCGGCTTGAGCGCTTTGCGAATGTCGCGTCCATAGCGTTCCTGCGTCCAAGCGGCGCTTGAATCATCTTTCTCCTTGAGACTAGGCCAAGCCACATGCACACGCCCCGTATTGGCGTTAGGCGAAATCTTGCCGCTACCTGAATCGATGCCGATCCCCAAGAACGTCTGGGTGTGGGTCAACCCAACAGGGTCAAGCGCAATGGGGTCGAACGGTTTGTCGCTGCCCGAGAATGCATTGGCAAATGCCCACATTTCGCGCACGCCTGGCGATATCGCGCCCGGAATCGCACCGTCTTGAATGATGAAAGTTGAGAACTTCGGGTCGACACCTTGAACGCTCTTGGGCACCAGGGTGGCAGTGATCGTCGGCCCAACCGGTTGCTCACTTTGGGTGTCACGGTTTTGATCCTCCTTAGTCGACCATCCCACCGCATTCACATCATCGTCCGACTCGCCGTAAGAAAAAGCCAGGTAGTCGCCGTTGCCCGAGAACTTCTCGCCCAGCTGATTTGAAAGAGTCAGCGGGATTTTTCCTCTCATCGACCTTTGCAGAATTTCTGCTGTGCCTAAGGTCCCAGCTGACACAACCACCCGCGTCGCGCTGATCTCGAAGAACTGCTCCTTCAACTCCACGCACTTTGAACCGGTGACCCAAGGTTTGCCATCTCGCTGCTCCCACGTGCGCAGTCGCTCGCGTTGCAGCGTGGGTATGCCCGTAACCCGCCACTTAGCCCCGACTTTTTCCACGGCAAGCGCCGTTGCGCCAGTGACAATGCGTGCGCCCAAGCCCTTGGCGATGGGCAGGTAGTTGGTGGTCAGCGTGCCTTTGGCACCGAAATTGCAGCCAGAGACACAATTCCCGCAGCCCGTGCAGTTTTGGCGCGGATAGGTACCTTCAGGTTGAATAGCCATGTAATCAAGCCCGGCCAACTTGACGGCTATCGGCGTTGCAGCCTGCTTGAACAGCAAAGGCTTCTTTCCAGTTGCTTCGTCGCCTTCGTTTGCTGCCATCCGCCCCAAAGCGCGCGCCTTGGGGAAACGTTGCTCAGCGTCGTCGAAAGTCAATGACGTGACGCCGATGACGCCGCGTACCTTCTTGAAATAGGGGTCAAGGGCTGTCTTGGTAATCGCACCTGGCCAATTTGTCTCAAAGATCGACTCGTCGGGCTCCAGCGCCACATTCGCATTGATCTGGCTACCACCGCCCAAGCCGTTGCCCAAAATCGTTGCCGTCTCGCCGCCAATCCGAATGTCAAACAGCCCGTCTTCATAGCCCCAGGGCTTGGCTTCGTTGTTGAACTCGATACGCACATGCGAGGGCGCTTCAGACAGGTTATTAGGAAACTCGCCGGGCACATACTCTTTGCCGCGCTCCAAGACCAGGACTTTGAGCCCGGCTTCGGCAAACCGAGCCGCTGCCACTGCACCACCGTAGCCCGAGCCTATGACCACCACATCGAAGCCATTCCTGGCGGCGTCTGAATTTGAGTCTCTCAACTCAACCTGCAACTTGTGAATGGGCTCAGAAAGGTGAAACATGGCTCTCTCCTTACGCGTTTGCTTGAGTCGGTGGGATTGCGTGGCTGTTTGACGTGGCTCTGTTCAGTGCATGTGACCGCTAAGGCTGCTTGATCAACTGACTCAGCACTCGGGCCAGTTGATCGTGCGACACGGGCTTGCGCAATATCGGCATGCCCGTGGCCTCCAGGTGCGGGTCCAGCAACAACTCTCCGGTCATCATGACCCGCTTGAGGGCTGGCAGACGCTCGTGAATTTGCTGGGCGATCTGCAGACCCAAGGGCCCTTCCGCCAACCGGTAATCAATGATGGCAATGCTGGGGGAAGGCGGTTGCGTCAGCAAAGCGTCAAGCTCGGCAAGTAAAGCGCAGGGCACCACCGTCGCGCCCCACGCGGTCAGCGCCGTCCTGAGGGCCTCTCGAACCAGTGGGTCATCATCAATGACCAGCACGCTTTGACCGCTCAAATCCAGGTGGCTCAAGACTGGCTTGGCTTGCACGTCAGGCGCAGCGCGCGCGGCCAACTCTTTGGGAATGATCACCCGAAACACAGTGCCATTTCCCGCGCTGGATTGCAACGAGATTGTGAACGCGAGAAGCTCGCAAAGGCGTCGAACGATGGCCAGCCCCAGACCCATGCCGATTTCCTGCGCTTCTGGTGATTTGACAGCCTGGTAATACTCTTGAAATATTCGCGCCTGCTCAGTCGAGTCAATACCGATTCCCGAGTCCGTCACGGTGAGCTCAAACCCATCGGCTGTTTCGGCAAGCGTCAAGGCAACACCGCCTTCCCGCGTGTAGCGAATGGCGTTTTCCACCAGGTTGCGAATGATGCGCTCAACCAGCACCGGGTCTGAATAAAGCCGAACTTTCGAGGCGCTGGCTGTGAATGTCAGGTCCTTGGCTGCAGCACGGGCACCGTATTCAGACTGCAAGCGGGCAAACAGGATGTCTACTGAAAAATCTACATTGTTTGGCTTGACGGCACCGGCCTCAAGCCGGGAAATGTCGAGAATGGAACCAAAGAGCGTGTCCAGGGACTCGGACGCGCGAGCCAGTTGAACTGAAATATCCATCACCCGCTTTTCAATGCTGATAGAGCGCAGCACGCCGGAGAGCAGCGAGATCGCCTGCAACGGCTGGCGCAAATCATGACTGGCCGCCGCCAGAAAGCGGCTTTTGGCCAAGTTGGCTTGCTCGGCCTCTGTCTTGGCCGACTCCAGGCTCTCAATCAGCGTTTGTTGTTGTGCCAGGAGTTTGTCCTTTTCCTGTTCCAGCGTTGAAATCGTATCGATCAGTTGAGAGAGATTTTTGGAAGCCGAAGCCAGCATGGGCGGCAACGACGCCAACCCGATCAAAACGAGCCAATTGTTCGGGTGAAAGTACCACCAAGCCGATATGAGCACAGAAAAATAGCAAACCAGGTAGATCAAGTAGCTTCTGCGGTGAACACCTAGAACGGACATACCGGACGCGGGCCAGCAAGCGAGCACCAGCGTTAGGATAAATTCTGAACCTGGGCTCAGACTGCCGTAAAACCACCAACTCGCCGACGCAACTGCGGCCCCAATCAGCCCGTGCGCTGCTGCAATTTGCCGCGCAAACCCGGACAGGTCGCTGACGCCATGCAGCTTACCCAGCCTGTCACGTACCAGCCAGTGCCGCAATGCAAAGCTGAAAAAGACCGAAGCCAGCCACACCATAGCGACACTGATTCCGACTTGCTGGTAACTAGCGATCACTATCGCCGTCGCAATGACCATGGCGCTAATTTCACCCGCACGAACCCGCTGCAAAACCAGCTCCAACTGGCGGCGCTCCAAGGTCAAGGCGGTGTCAGGCATATCAGGTTTGCACAGACGGCAAAACGCGCTGCACCCGAATGCCCAATTGCGCCGCATTCAAAACGGCTTGGGTGCGATTTTCTGCGCCCAAGGCTCGCAGCACGGCCGTCATGTGCACTTTGACGGTGTTTTCAGAAATGCCAAGCTGGCGGCAAATGCGCTTGTTGGACAAGCCCAGCAGCAGCATTTGCATGACGTCGGTTTGGCGGGCCGTGAGGCCGGGGCCAACCCTGTTTGGCGTGTCCCGCCCGGCCAGCGCTTCATGGGGCACGTAAATTGAGCCTGAGAACACAAGCCGTAACGCATTTAACAAAACATCGCTGGGCGAGGTCTTGGGAATGAAGCCCATCGCCCCCGCGTCCAGCGCTCCCATGATGGTCTCACGGTCGCTTGACGCCGAAAAAATAACCACTGGCAAATCAGGCGCAGCCAGCCTTAACCGGCTTAAAACGGGGACGCCGAAGGAGTCTGGCAAACCCAGGTCAATGATGGCGAAATCAAACGCATGCAAAGTCGTGAGTTCAATTGCTGCTCTTAAAGTAGAAGCAGCAAACACTTTGGCATCGGGCGCTACAACGCAAAGTGCCACTTCTATGGCACCCAGCATCATTGGATGGTCATCCAGCACCAGGACAGTATGGGGAGCATTCACACCATAAGCTTATCAAGCTTTCACCCTTTGGTGCCATTACACCGAAGTATTAGATGGGCCTAAGCCGTCGGTGTGGCCCAAGCTAACACGCAAGAGGTATTTGCAGCGCACCCGTTGTTGGCAACACTTGTTTACATCAGATTTCCGTCTGGGTAACAACTTTGGGAGAGCACGATGAAAACGATGCAAAACTTTGGCAGCGATAGTGAAGCGGCAACTGCGCAGCCTTCAGGTCCACGGGCGCTTAGTCACACTTTTTGGCCCAACGAAAGGCGAAGTGACCTGCGCGGGCACACCGATGTCTCCACAGCCAGCGCCGCACTGTTGCGGTTGTTCAACGAATTGGCGTACGGCCTGATCGTGGTTGACGCGGCGCGGCAAGTGGTTCACATCAACCGGGCGGCACGGGGGTCGTTGGCCCGCGAGCAACGCGTGCGGGTACGTGGGCGCGCGCTGCAGGCTTGGCACGAGCGCGATGCGAAAGCCTTTGGCGAAGCATTGGACAAAACATTTAGCGGCAAACGCACAGCCCTGAAAATCGGTGAATTGCAAGGCCCCATCATGCTGGTGCCGCTGCCGGGGGATGTGGCCATTGAAAATCTTGACTTGCTGCCAAGTCCCCTTGGGCGCAAGCAGCCAGCTGTAGGTCACATTGCACTCGTCTTTGAGCGTTCTGCTTGTTCTGAGTCGCTTGGTGTCACTTTCTATGCGCAAAACCACGGGCTGACATCAGGCGAAGAACGTGTGCTACGGGCGCTAAATGAAGACCAGTCTGTGGGCGAAGTGGCCGACGCTCTGGGCACCGCCATATCGACCATTCGCACCCACGTGAATCACATTCGTGAGAAAACTGGGGCCAAGTCGCTGCGTTCGTTGGTGGCGAATGTTCGCTCTGTGCCACCGTTGATGCCAGCCTTTGGAGACTAGCGTTAACTTCGGCAACTTCGAAAAATCAAAGGCGGCCGGTGCCTTGCCCGGCCGCCTTTTTTATGGGTAACGCTCCCGCTGGTTGCCAGGCGCGGCCACTCACTGGAAGGAGTAGATGCTTTGAACCACGTTGCCGTTTCGGTTGTTGATTGAAAAGGAGATCTCTGCATAGGTCGGCGCTCCTAATTTAGCAACTGCAGCCGGCACGGCAAGCGTAGCCCCGGCAACATTGGCCGCAGGGTAGGTTGGGTCAAACTGGCGGCTGGCGGGGTTGAACAGCAATTGGCCAGCATCTACCCGGCCTTGCTTGAACGAATACAAGGAACCCCATCCTAACGGCCGGCCATCGGGCATGGTGCCTTCTGGCGTCCAGGTCAGGTCGGTCGAAACAGCTGCTCTGCCGCGGATGGCGGCGGCAATGTCAAAAAAGCTCGTCGAGCTGGCGGAGAGTCTGGGGAACAGGTCAGGCGCCACGCCAGGAGCGCCACCGATGGTTGCCGCTTTGAAGGGCAAGTTGGCAAGCTTGATGGTGTAGGTCGCCACGGGCGTGCTGCTCACCTGCCCGTTCACGGTTTTCCAGCCGTCGTCGTTGTAAACCTTGACGGTGTATTCACCACCAGCCACCACGCCCAGCGCATCAAAGCTGGTGTCTAGCGTGGCAGGCGCAGTGGCGTTGAAAGAACCCCAGTTGTTGGTTGTTGCCCCATTGGCGACGCAATCCGCAGTTTCGGCAGCGGCAAGACCACCTGTTGTGGTTCTGCAAATCCGCCACGTGTCGGTGTCTTTCCAGTCCACAAAATTGCCATTTTTACCTGCAAACTCGGGCGCGTCGCGCAGCAGCCGCACTGACACCATTTTCAATGTGATGGGCGCTGCTGGCGAACCGCTGACGATTCCCGGCCCTGAAATGGTGGCGTACTTGGCCACATTGGCTGGGTCTGTAACGTTGAAGCGGATGTACTTGCTGTAAACAACCGGCGGCGTCACTGCTTGCCCCGTGGCCAAACTGGTACGGGCAGTCCGCTCGTTGTAGGCACCCACATTGGCATTGATCACTTTGCGGTTGCCGTAAAAGCGCCAATCTGACTTGCTCTCTGCGGTGGCGCAGGTGCTGCCATCTGCTTCCTTGCTGCCTGCGGAACTGCCCGAAATGATGGTTTCATTGGGTGTTGTGTCATCTAGCGCGGTGAATTTCGTGCCATCTTTGTAAGCCACGTCATATTTGACGTCAATCTCACGGCGGCTGGTGCCATTGGCATTGGTGCTTGCGCGCTCAGCCAGCACCCTGACATTGCTGCGCACCGAACCCACAACAAACCGTCGACTGGCAAGCGCCAACGGGTCGCTGTCGAAGTCTGTAACGATGAAGGCCTTGCTGGACCCGTTTTGCAAGTAGCAGCCATCATTCAGCGCGAGCGCGGCACTGCCGGGTGTTGGAATGGCAGTTGCCAGCAGTGCATCGTACTTAGCTAGAAACGTAATTGCCGCAGTCTGTGCGGTCTCGGTTGATGGCGCGACGATTGGCGCGGGTGCCGGTGCATCTACGAGCGCGGGTGTTGGCGCGGGTGTGACCGCAACAGGGGCCGCCGCTGTGGGCTCTGCAGGGGCCGGGTCACTCGTCCCACCACCGCAAGCCGCCAAAATGGCGACTGAGGCAATAGCGGACAACTTGAAGCTGTGTGTTTTCATGGCAATCTCTCCTGATGGTGTGAATGAGTTTTGAGTGTTTTGCAGTCCCGGTTCAATCTGATGAACCAGATTTACAAAACACTCAAGGCCATCGTAGAGACGCAATGAAGGCTGCGCATCCCCAAAACTGGGGAGCAATTTGAGCTAGCAGGTCAGGTGGCTTAGCTAGCCCGCCTAGGGGCTATTTTGTCGCCCAAAAACAAAAAAAGAACCTGCAGGTTCTTTTTTGTCAAAAATTCGCAAAAAATCGATAAATATGAACCAAATTGGCTTCTAGCTCTCGTGGCATATGATTTTATTGCTATTTATTGCATAGCAACCAAAGACGTACCAAAATTATAAATTTACAAGCCGACGGGCCTCCATCAGCAGGTTGCCACAGGCCTGCTCGCCAGTGCGCGCAGTGCCCGAGCAGCGGCAAGCACCGCCCACTTGCGTTGCCTACGTCTTCTTCGACTTCACCAGCAGCACCGACAGACCCGCCAGCGCCAGCAGCACGCCAGCCAGGCGAATGACGTTTTGTGGGTCGCCGCCCAGCCAGCTTCGGTAATACAGCGGCAAGGTGAATATCTGAATCATCATGGGAATGACGATGAACATGTTGAAGATGCCCATGTAAATGCCAGCGCGCGCGGGGGGAATACTGTCGGCCAGCATCACATAGGGGTTGCCCATGATGCTGCCCCAGGCCAGGCCCATGCCGACCATGGGCAAAAACAACCAGGCCGGTGAATGAATCATGGGGATGCACCACAGACCAACGCCCGCCGCCAAAAGACTGAAGCAATGCACATTACGGGCTCCAAAGCGCTGCGCAAAGGGCACCATGGCAAAGGCGGCTACGAAGGCAATGAAGTTGTAGAAGGCGCCAATCTGCCCAGTCAGCAAGGCCGAATCACGAAACGCGGTAGAGGTCGGGTCAGTCGTGCCGTGCAGCGTGGTAGACACCGATAGCGTGATGTACTGCCAGTAGCAAAACAGGCCGTACCACTGAAACAGCATCATCACCGCCAACTGCTTCATCGTGGTGGGCATCTCGCGGATGGCCGAGCCAATGTCCCTCAACACTTGCGCCGTGGTAAGCGGATTGGAGAGGCAGCGCGCACGCTCCTCATCGCTCATCGGAACTTCTGGCGTGGTTTTGACGGTCCAAAGAATCGACGTGATCGACATCACTGCTCCGATCAGGAAGGCCGTGATGGTGATGTAGGGGATGTTGCTGGCGTTGACCTGGTCCTTGTTCATGCCAAACCACAACAGCAGCGTGGGCGTGAGGTAGGCCAGCGTTTGCGCAAGCCCCGTGAACGCGCTTTGTGTGAGGAAGCCCGCGCTGTGCTGGCTTTTGTCCAGCCGGTCACTGACAAAAGCGCGGTAGGGCTCCATCGCCACGTTGTTGGCGGCATCCAGAATCCACAGCACGCTGGCCGCCATCCACAGCGTGGGGCTGAAGGGCATGATGAGCAGGCACAGGCTGCACAGCAGCGCGCCGATCAAAAAGTACGGCGTGCGCCGCCCCCAGCGCGAGGTAGTGCGGTCACTCATCGCACCGATGAAGGGCTGCACCAAGAGCCCGGTCATCGGCCCGGCCAACCACAAGAGCGGCAAGCTGGCCTCGTCAGCA
>JANNCN010000018.1:0-4407 GCA_031386665.1 Rhodoferax sp.
GGTGCCCAACAACACCGGAAAACTGGTCAGCGCATAAGGCGCAGGCCAAGCGAAGGCGTAGTGGTACAGCGTGGCCACACTGGTGGCTGCAAAGCACAGCATGAATCCATAAAAAGTGAAGTGATGAAACCGCCTGCGCCAAAGCGTGAAGGCATCGTCTTCGTTGTTGCAGCCAGTGCCGTGGCCACCGCCCAGATAGGTCAGTGCCAGCACTTGGCCCGTGGCTTGGCCCAGGGCTTCTGTAAGGACAGGTTTCACCTTGCTGGCCTCGGCCGCAGGGGTGACATCGCGCCAAAATCGCCAAACGCCCAAACTGAGCGCCAGCACCGCGAAGGCAAAAATAGGCAAAAACATGCTCACCAGAAGATTGTGCGGAAAAATGCCGTAAAAATTGCCTGCCATGGGCGCGTGCAGCAAGCCACCCCATAACTTGCCAGAGCTTGAATTGTTCAGTGCAAACGCCAACACCAAAAATAATGCCAAACCGCCCGCCAAGGCCAGGGCGATGGTCAAGCCATTGCGCTTGTACAGCGCCCCAAACGAAGGCGGCCAGGCGTAGTCTGCATAGGTTTGGCCACGCACCTGGGCCATGGCTTGCGGCACATTGACGGCAAATTCATGCGGCGGCGCGTACTGGCAGGCGTGCAAGCAAGCGCCGCAGTTGTGACACAGGTTGGCCAGGAAGTGAATGTCGGCTTTGTTGAATTCGAGCCGCCTAGTCATGGCAGGAAAAACAGCGCAATAACCTTCGCAATAGCGGCAGGCATTGCAAATCTGCATCTGGCGCGAGACTTCGGCCTCTGGGCCAGTCAGGTCAAGCCCACCCGGCTTGCCAGCCCCAACCCCACCCATCGTCCCACCTGCCAATGCGCGTGCTTGCGCGGCCAGGGCCTCAATTTGCTGCATGGAATGCTCCTGCTTTAGAAGCGGCCTGCCGGGCGCACTGAGCTGCAGCTTTGGCGGCCTCAACCCCTGCAATGCGCCCAAAAGCGGTGCCTATCGACATGCCAACCCCTGCCGTGTAGCCCTGGCCCAGCACGTTGCCCGCCATCATTTCGCCCGCAACAAAGAGATTGCGACTGGGTTGATTTTTGAATCGCACGGCTGTGGTTTCATCGGTCGCTAAACCTAGGTAAGTGAAGGTGACGCCGGGTTTGACGGCGTAGCCATGGAAAGGCGCGGTATCAATGGGGCGGGCCCAGTGGGTTTTGGGCGGATTCAAGCCGCTGGTCGCGCAATCGTCCAGCACGGTGTGGTCAAACGTGCCGTTGTTGCAGGCCGCGTTGTAGGCTGCGATGGTTTGCAAAAAGGTGGTTTCGTCCAACCCCAACTGCTGCGCCAATCCAGCCAGCGTGCTGGCTTTGCAGCCTGGAAACACCGGTGGCATGAACCTGCCCACGGCTTTGGCATCAATGATTGAAAACGCCACCTGGCCGGGCTGCTGCGCCACCAAGCGGCCCCAAATGGCGTAGCGCTTGGGCCAAAAGTCTTCACCTTCGTCGTAGAAGCGCTTGGCGTTTTTGTTCACCACAACGCCGAGCGAGACACAATCAATTCGCGTGCAAATGCCCCCGTCGTACAGCGGCGCGCGGGCGTCAATGGCCACCATATGGGCTTGCGTCGCGTCACCGACCGGGTCTGCGCCTTGGTCGAGCATGTTTTTAAGCAACACGCCTTGGTTAAAGCGCGTGCCGCGAATCAAAAAATTATCAGCCGGCCACTCGCCAGCACTGTTTTGGCCCCAGGCTTCACGCAGCCATTCGATGTTGGATTCAAACCCGCCAGCGGCCAAGACGCAGGTTTTGGCGCTGATGCGTTCGGCACCCACAAAAGCCGCCACAAATTGCCCATCATCGATCTGCAGGCGGTCCACAGGTGCGCTATAGCGAATCTGCACGCCCAGCTTTTCTGCGCTGCGGTAGTAGGCATTGACCAGGGCCTTGCCACCGCCCATGAAAAACGCATTGGTGCGGCTCAGGTGCAAGGTGCCCGACAGCGAGGGCTGAAAAAACACACCATGGCGGCGCATCCAGTCGCGGCAGGTGCCTGATTCTCGAATCGCCAGTCGGGCCAGGGCCTCGTTGGTTTTGCCGCCTGTCACTTTAAGCAAGTCTTGCCAGAACTCTTCTTCTGAGTAGACCTCGGTCAGCACATCCTGGGGGGCGTCGTGCATGCATCGCAGATTGCGGGTGTGCATGGAATTGCCACCGCGCCATTCGCGCGGAGCCGCTTCCAACAGCATCACACTGGCCCCTGCTTCGCGTGCCATCAGGGCTGCGCACAGGGCAGCGTTGCCACCGCCAATGACCAGTACATCCAACAATCCATCGATCAAAGCATCAACCCCTTCATTCACCGCCACAGCTACCCTGCGACGCAAAACAGTCCAGCGGGGATAATCGCATACAACGAACGGGGCTTGGGCAATCGATGCAAAAACATAAAGTGGTGGTGGGTTTAAGTGGCGGTGTGGACTCTGCGGTGACGGCCTATCTGCTTAAAAAGCAGGGCCATGCGGTGGTGGGCATTTTCATGAAAAATTGGGAGGGCGATGACGACGACGAATTTTGCTCCTCGAATGTCGATTTTGTCGATGCCGCAGCCGTGGCAGATGTGCTGGGCATCGAGATTGAGCACGTGAACTTTGCCAGCGAGTACAAAGACCGCGTGTTTGCCGAATTTGTGCGCGAATACCAGGCGGGGCGCACGCCCAACCCAGACATTCTGTGCAACGCCGAGATCAAGTTCAAGGCATTTTTAGACCACGCCGTTCGCTTGGGTGCAGAAAAAATCGCGACGGGTCACTATGCCCGCGTGCGGCTCAATGCAGCCACGGGCTTGCACGAATTGCTCAAAGGCCTTGACCCCAGCAAAGACCAAAGCTATTTTTTGCACCGCCTGAACCAGTTGCAGCTTTCGAAAACGCTGTTTCCAGTAGGGGAGTTGCACAAAACTGAAGTGCGTCGTGTTGCCGAAGAGATTGGCCTGCCCAACGCCAAAAAGAAAGACTCTACAGGAATTTGCTTCATTGGCGAGCGCCCATTTCGAGACTTTTTGAATCGCTACATCGCCAAAGCGCCTGGCGCCATCAAAGACGACCAGGGCCAGGTGCTGGGCGAACACGTGGGTTTGAGCTTTTACACGCTCGGCCAGCGCCAGGGCATTGGCATTGGCGGGGTGAAGGCCAAAGGGGCTGCCCTGAAGGCTGCACAAGCACGCGGCCAGCGTGGGGTGGGTGATCACCAACCCTGGTTTGTCGCGCGCAAAGACATGGCGACCAACACACTGTGGGTGGTGCAAGGGCACGACCACCCGTGGTTGCAATCGCACAGTCTCAC
Organism: Rhodoferax sp.; assembly: GCA_031386665.1. Classification (GTDB taxonomy): domain Bacteria; phylum Pseudomonadota; class Gammaproteobacteria; order Burkholderiales; family Burkholderiaceae_C; genus JANYCG01. The sequence continues at coordinate 3,339 of JANNCN010000018.1, forward strand.
AGCCTTGGACGCCAGTTGGGTTTCAGCTGCACCACCCGCGCAAGGCCGTTACGCTGCCAAAAGCCGCTATCGACAAGCCGATTCCGCCTGCACGCTGCTGAACGCGGATGGGAACGCCTTCACGCTGAACTTTGATGCACCACAGTGGGCGATCACGCCTGGGCAATCGGCCGTGCTGTACGACGGCGACGTTTGCTTGGGGGGTGGCGTTATTGGAGGGTGATTGCGGGCCGATTACTTCGCGAACAAAGAGCCCAAATCCGCAAACGACTTGAACTCCAGCGCGTTGCCACTGGGGTCCAAAAAGAACATGGTGGCTTGCTCGCCCACTTCGCCTTTAAAGCGAATGTAGGGCTCAATGATGAATTGGGTGCCCACTGCGGTCAGGCTGTCGGCCGCTTTTTGCCACTGGGCCATGGGCAAAACCACGCCAAAGTGGGGAATCGGCACATCATGACCATCCACTGCGTTAGACGGACGGTGCGCCGCTTTGCCGGGCACCAAATGCGTCACGATCTGGTGACCATAAAAATTAAAGTCAATCCATTCGTCTGAACTGCGACCTTCGGGGCAGCCAAGCAGGTCGCCATAAAACTGGCGGGCTGCGCTCAAACTGTGAACAGGAAACGCAAGGTGAAAAGGGGGAAGGGTTGGTTGGGTCATGAGGGGGGTTTGCATCAAAACGAATCAAAACGGAATGTCGTCGTCCATGTCATCAAAGCCACTGGACGATTTGACGGCTGCGGGGGCTTGGCGCGGGGCCTGGGCAGCAGGGCGCGAAGCAGGGGCCGGGCGGGCATAACCTCCGTTGGCAGCACCTGCTCCGTCGTCTTCACCCGCGGGGCCGCCCATGCCTTGCCGACTGCCCAACATGGTCATTTCGCTCACGTTAATTTCGGTAATGGATTTTTCCGCACCTTCTTTGTCAGTGAATTTGCGACTGCGAATGGAGCCTTCGACATAAATTTGCGAGCCCTTGCGCAGGTACTGCTCGACGATGCCGGCCAGGCCACCCCGGAAGGTCAGCCGGTGCCACTCGGTCAATTCGCGGCGTTCGCCGGTTTGCTTG
>JANNCN010000029.1:0-2562 GCA_031386665.1 Rhodoferax sp.
GCGCGCGCCCGATGACCAAACCTACGACGTGAAGGTGCGCCTGAGCCCCGATGCGCGCAACACGCCGCAAGACCTGGAGCGCCTGCCCTTCATGGTGGGCACCAACGCCGATGGCTCGGCCCGCGTGGTGCGGCTGAACCAAGTGGCCAGCGTGCGGGAATCAACCGGGCCGAACCAGATCAACCGACGCGACCTGACGCGGGAAGTGGCCATCAGTGCCAACAACTACCTGCGCTCGGCGGGTGAGGTCTCGACCGATATTCGAAGCGCCCTGGACGCCATCGCCTGGCCACCGGGCTACAGCTACCAATTTGGCGGAAGCACCAAAAACATGCAAGAGTCGTTTGGCTACGCCTTGTCAGCCTTGGTGCTGGCGGTGGTGTTTATTTACATGATTTTGGCAAGCCAGTTCAAAAGCTTTTTGCAGCCTTTGGCACTGATGACCGCCCTGCCTCTGACGCTGATTGGTGTGGTGTTGGCGCTGTTGCTGTTCCGCTCCACGCTGTCCATGTTTTCTGTGATCGGCATCGTCATGCTGATGGGCTTGGTCACTAAAAACGCGATTTTGCTGGTGGACTTTGCGATTCGCTTGCGCGAAGGTCAAATCGACGCGGACGGCCGCCGCAGCGCTGGCATGGAGCGCAGCGCCGCCTTGCTGATGGCCGCCAAAGTGCGTTTGCGGCCCATTTTGATGACCACCCTGGCCATGATCTTCGGCATGGTGCCGCTGGCTTTTGCCCTAAGCGAAGGCTCTGAGCAGCGCGCGCCCATGGGCCAGGCGGTGATTGGCGGGGTCATTACCTCGTCGCTTTTGACCCTGGTGGTGGTGCCCGTGGTGTATTGCTACATGGACGACCTGGCCAACTGGATCAAACGAGTGGTGGGCGGCAAGCCAGCCGTGGCGTCGCCCTAGTAAAATCGCGGCCAACCGAGCCAAGACTGAAAACCGCCCCCTGGAGTCCAAGAGATGAACCCGATGAATATGGAAGTCGCGCGCTTCAACATGATTGAGCAGCAAATTCGCCCCTGGGACGTGCTGGACGCGGCCGTGCTGCATTTGCTGGCCGTCATCAAACGCGAAGACTTTGTGCCCACCGCCTACAAAGCCATGGCCTTTGTCGACATGGAAGTGCCGCTGACCACTCCCGCCCAGGCGGCCGTGCAAGCAGGCCAGGTCATGCTGGCCCCCCGGGTTGAAGCCCGCTTGCTGCAAGACCTGGCGGTGCAAAAGCACGAAAAAGTGCTTGAAGTGGGTGCCGGCTCGGGCTACATGGCGGCACTGCTGGCGCACCGTGCGCAGCAAGTCATCACATTAGAGATTGACGCCAAGCTGGCCGACATGGCGCGCGCCAACCTGAAAAAAGCCGGTATTCACAACGCCGAAGTGCGCCATGCCGATGGGGCCAAAGCCGTGCCCAGTGAAGCGCCGTTTGATGTGATTTTGCTCAGCGGCTCGGTGGCTGAAGTTCCCCGCGCCCTGCTTGCCGCGCTCAAAATAGGCGGTCGCCTGGCCGCCATTGTGGGCGACGAGCCCATGATGCGCGCGACCTTTGTCACCCGCATCAGCGACGTGGAATACCGCACCGAGCAACCGTGGGACACCGTGGCCACCCGCCTGCTCAACTTTCCGCAGCCCAGCGGTTTCAAGTTTTAAAGCCTCGGGCTGCGCAAAACTCAAAGCGAACCCCCAATCCGCAATCCCCATGATCGATCAAATTCGCCCCGGCCAGTTGACCGCCTGGCTGCACTCTTGCCAAGCCGCCGCGTCAGACTCTGCCCACAGCCAGCCCGTGGTACTGGACGTGCGCGAGCCCGCTGAACTGCGCGTGGCCAGCGTCAAGCCAGACGGTTTTGTGCTGATTGCCATTCCCATGAACGAAATTCCGGCACGCCTGGCCGAGCTGAACCCCAACACGCCTGTCGCCTGCTTGTGCCACCATGGCATTCGCAGCAACCAGTTGGCGCGCATTTTGGCCGCCCAAAACTTCGACCTGGTGGTCAACATTGCAGGCGGTATCGAGGCTTGGTCAGACGAAGTTGACGACACCCTGCCCCGGTATTGACGCCATTGACACCATTGACGCCCCGCATTTCGACATTCAACCTGCGACACCTCCATCCCATGACCAAATCGAGCAGATCTTTCTCTTTTGTGCCCACCCGGCTGTCCACCCTGGTGGCGTTAGGCATTGGCATGAGCGCGGCCTTGGGCGGCATGGCTCAGGCCCAAAGCCTGCTGGACTTATTTGAATCGGCCCGTGGCTTTGACGCCGCCTTGCAAAGCGCCAAAGCCCAGTTGGACGCCAACCAGTACCGCGCCGAGGGTGCGCAGGCCGGTCTGCTGCCCAAAGTCAATTTGACAGGCTCCGTCAATACAAGTTACCTGCTGGTCGGGCCAGACGTTGGCCCCAAGTCTGACCGGGGCTTTGGTGCCTTGAGCGCCGCTGTCAGCGCCTCGCAATCACTGTACGGCCCAGTGAACCAGGTGGTTTACGACCTGGGCAAAAAGTCCATTGACCAAGCCCAGGCCCAGATGGAACTGGTCGAACAAGACCTGGTGGT
>JANNCN010000040.1:0-4448 GCA_031386665.1 Rhodoferax sp.
GACCATCGGGTGTTGTTGTGATTGCTATTGGCGCTACATCGTGGCGATAAGGCATGGTTTGCCTGAATTTCCGCGCTTTGCAGACGTTTGCACGCTCAATTAGCGCCCGCGAGTGATAGTTTTCAAGTTACCAAAAATCGCACTGCCCCAGCGCCGTTGGCTGCTATGGCTGATGCTTGTGGGCCTGGTGATGGCCTTGCTGGTCATGTTAATTTGGTTGGCGGCGAGGTACGAGAGCAGCCAGGTGCAAGACAACCTGGAGCGCGATGCAAGCCAAGCTGTGGACGAGGTTCGCTCTGCTTTGACGCGCAATGTGCAAAGCCTTCAAGCGATTCAGTTCAATGAACCCAATGCACAGGTTTGGGCCAGCAGCGCAGAGGATTTGCTGCGCCAACGCCGCGAGATGGTTCGCATTGAATGGCGCGACCCCCAGTTGCAGACCAAATGGCAGGTTGATTCACCCTACCGCGCGCCGGTGTTTGAACGCATGGGCCGGGAATCGTCAAAAACTGATGTGGCGCAGGCTTGCTCTTCCGCTGCCAAGCTGTATGGACCCGCTTATTCCAACAGCTATTTTGTGTCGCTTGCCGATGGTTTGGGTGTTGAGGTGATGGAGGTCTGCCTGGCGCAGGTCGTAGCCGGGCGGTTAACCGGCTTTTTGGTGGCCACTTATTCCTTGCCCGACCTGTTGGTTGACTTGCTGGGGCGCCAGTCGCCACGGATTCAGGAGGTCTCTTTTGTAGAGCCCGACGGCACCCGGCTGGCCCTGCGCAGCGTGGGGCCACGGGGCAGCAGGCTGTTCACGGCGCAGCAACTGATTGACCTGCCGGGTAACACCCTGGTGTTGCGCTTGAACAGCTCGCACGGCGCACCCGAGCTGTTTCCCAATGTATTGACGGCGCTTGTGACTTTGATGTCGATTGCGCTGCTGTCGGTGCTGGGTTTGCTGGTCAAAGACAACCGCCGCAGGCTTAGAGCTGAGCACAATTTGGGTGACGCATTGGCCTTTCGCAAAGCCATGGAAGACTCGCTGCTGACTGGCTTGCGCGCGCGTGATTTGCGTGGCCGCACCACTTATGTCAACCCTGCATTTTGCAAAATGGTGGGCTTCAGCGCGCAAGAGCTGGAGCAAAGCGAACCTGCGCCCTATTGGCCCCGTGCGTTGCTGGAGGAATACGCCAGCCGTCAGGCCATTCGCCTCTCAGGCAATGTGCCTCCGCGCGAGGGGTTCGAGTCGGTTTTTGTGCGCAAAGATGGCTCACATTTTCCGGTGCTGATCATCGAAGCGCCGTTGATCAACGCCCAAGGCCTGCAAACCGGATGGATGAGCGCTTGCATTGACATCAGTGAGCAGCGCCGGGTGCAAGAGTTGTCGCGCACCAGCCAGGAACGTCTGCAGGCCACGGCCCGCTTGGCCACGGTGGGAGAAATGGCTTCACTGCTCAGCCATGAACTGAATCAACCCCTGGCGGCCATTTCAAGTTATGCGACGGGCTCAGTCAATGTGCTGAGCGACCTGCGTCTGGGTGCTGCGAAGCAAGGTTTGGCACCCGCTTGGTCACCTGACCAAAGTGCCGATTTCGAAATGGTGATGCGCCGCATCGCCGAGCAAGCTGAACGGGCTGGCAAGATCATCAAAAGCGTGCACGACTTCGTGCGCAGGCGCGATCAGTCGCGCGCGCCTGTGGCCCCCCAAGCCTTGTTTGACGCCGTGCTACCGCTTGTCAGTTTGCAGGCGGTGAAGCTGTCAATTCAGGTGCAGCCAGACGTTCAAAACGACTTGCCCTGGGTGATGTGCGACCGAACCATGATCGAACAAGTTCTGTTGAATTTGGCGCGCAATGCCATGCAGGCCATGGATCAGCCTGGCGTTGCCACGCGCGTGCTGCGCTTAACGGTGGGTTGGGCGAGCCGTTTGGCTTTGCCTGACCAAGATGCTTCGCCCACTTCAGCGGAACCAATTACGAAGGCGGCGGTTCACGAGCCTCTGGCCTTGGTGTTCTCGGTAGCGGACTTCGGTTTTGGTATGTCTGAAGAGGTGAAAGCGCAACTTTTCACGCCATTTTTCACCACCAAAGCAGAGGGCATGGGTTTGGGCCTTAGCCTGTGCCGCACCGTGGTCGAGCAGCATGGCAGCGCTTTGTTGTTTGAACCCAATCAGCCTTGCGGCACAGTTTTCAGCTTTACCTTGCCTGTGGTTGGGGAAAGCCCGCAGGTCTGACGGTGGGCTGCGTGCACTAATATCGTCCCATGCAACCCGTTTTAGATGCCTGCGTTTTCATCGTCGATGACGACGCCGGCGTGCGCGATGCTTTGGCCTGGCTTTTGCGGTCGCGCCATTGTCCAAGCCAGTTGTTTGACAGTGCCGAAAGGTTTCAAGCCATGTTGAATGGTGACGGTGGCGGCAGTACTGGCGGCAAGGGCGGCCCGTCAGACCAAGTTGGCCCCAGCTACGAGTTCAAGCAGCCATGTTGTCTGTTGCTGGATGTGCGCATGCCAGGCCTGAGCGGCTTGGCATTGTTTGACTGGTTGGTCGCCCGAAATTTGCACTTGGCGATGCCGGTGATTTTTTTGACGGGCCACGCAGATGTGCCCACAGCGGTAGAAGCCGTGAGACGCGGCGCACTGGACTTTTGTGAGAAACCGTTTTCAGACAATGCTCTGGTCGATCGCGTTTTGCAGGCGCTGGCGCTTTCGGGTCAAGTGGTCGAAGCGCAAAAAGTCAAATCTTTGCACAAGGCTCGCTTAGCCGACCTGACAGATCGTGAGCGCGACGTGATGGCGCTGGTGGTGGAGGGGTTGCCCAACAAGTTGATTGCAGACCAGCTCAATATCAGCGTTCGAACGGTCGAAGTCCACCGGGCGCGGGTGTTTGACAAGATGGAGGTCAAGTCGGCGGTCGAATTGGCCAACCGGCTGCGAGGCATTTGACGGATGCCGTGTCAGGCGGCGTCCAAGTCAGGGCAAATCAGGGATTGGGTGGCGGCTTGGCGTCGTCCTTGATTTCGCCCTTGCTTTCACCTTTGATCTCCCCCTTGCTTCGTCCTGAAAACATCGTCCACCAGACAATCACAATCAGCAACACCATGGCACCCAAGGCCTCTAACAGCAACAATCCCATGAACAGGCTCCTTCGGTTGGCGGGTTGGGCCTTGATTGTAGGAACGCTGGCCAGTTGTGCCAATGTGGCCCGGCAATCTCCCGACACCGCGTCGGGCGCACCCGCGCAGGCGAACACGCGATCAACCCCGCTTGGGGGCACGACAGCGGCCAACACCGATGACGATGTGCCTTTGCCGCCACCTTTGTTGCAAGGCAAAAGCCGTTGGGTTGCGGTGCGCTGGGCTGAACTGCCTGGCCTGGCCGACGACTCGATTTTTGAAGCCTGGAACGCCTGGTTGAAAAGCTGTGAGCGCCCGGGTCCCGTGTTTGTCCGGCTGTGCGCTGACGTGCGGCGTTTAAGTATTGCGACCGCAGCCGAGCAGCGCCAATGGTTGCAAAGTCGCCTTCAACCTTACCGCGTCGAATCATTGCAATCGGAAGCGCAAGGCTTGTTGACCGCCTATTACGAGCCGATTTTGCAGGCCAGCCGCTTGCCCACAACCAGTTTCAACGTGCCGCTTTACCAGCCGCCTGCTGGTCTGGTAGCTCGCAAGCCGTGGTTCACGCGCCAAGAAATCGACACCCTGCCACAAGCTCAAGCCGCACTCAAAGGGCGTGAAATCGCGTATCTGAGTGACCCTGTGGACGCCTTGGTGCTGCAAATTCAAGGCTCTGGGCGGGTGCAAATCACCCAGCCCGATGGCAGCAAAGCCTGGATTCGCCTGGCCTACGCGGGCACCAACGACCAGCCCTACAAAAGCGTAGGCCGTTGGCTGCTGGACCAAGGCGCCATCAAGGACGCGTCCTGGCCGGGCATCAAGGCATGGACTGTGCAAAACCCCAAGCGCGTGCAAGAAATGATCTGGAGCAACCCGCGCATGGTGTTTTTCAAGGAGGAGTCTTTGCTTGGCGCAGATGCCGACCTTGGCCCGAAAGGCGCTCAGGGTGTGGCCTTGACGCCTTTGCGGTCGATTGCGGTGGATCCGCAAAGTATTCCGTACGGCACGCCAGTTTGGCTGTCATCTGCCGGGCCGCAGGTCAATTTGCAAAGGCTGGTGATGGCGCAAGACACCGGCAGCGCCATCGTGGGCGCGGTGCGGGCGGACTATTTTGTCGGCTGGGGGCCAGAGGCGGGCGATTTGGCCGGACGTTTAAAGCAGCCGCTGAAACTATGGGTTTTGTGGCCAAAATGACCGGTTTTTGCCAAAAAAGAACCTGCAGGGTGGGCTATCCCCTTAGCTCCACAGGCGTAATTTCTGCTGATTTTTTGGGCAAATCGACAATGTTGCGGTACGTCACTGGCTTTGTGACGACGGCTTGTTCAAGCAGTCTATAAAACAGCAATC
>JANNCN010000129.1:0-16718 GCA_031386665.1 Rhodoferax sp.
TCCGCATCGCGCAAGCGATCGCGCGCGCGGCGAATGTCGAGATCCAGGTCGCGCAGGGCTTCACGGGCGCGACGCCTGTCATCGTCCGTGGCGGCAGTGCGCAGGCGTTCTTCGGCGTTGTTGATATTGCCCTCCAAGCTGCTCAAAGCGGCTCTGGCGTCATACACATCGCGCCCCAAACGAAATCGCCTGCGAAATTCCGCGTCTATCGTGACCGGGCACACGCCGCTGTAATTTTTGCCATTCAGCCCCAAAGGCACCGCGTTTTCAATTCGGCAAAACTGCTGCAGGCCCTGCTCCCGCCCTTGCAGGTAACGTGGCGTGTCCAAGGTCACTTTGGCTTCGGCACAGTCTTTCGCGCGGTCGTCCAGTTTGGACAATGCAGAGCCCGTTAATCCATCGCGCAGGCCTACGTCGCTCCAGTTGGCTACACGACACTCATCTGCCGACATGGTGGCGCAACCTGAGACGACCAGGCACAACAGGACACAAACCCAGTTCGCCCACAGCTTGACCACTGACCCGAATTTTTTGTGCATAGTGCATGGAATTTAACCATGCAGCGAACGCACTTGCAAATTGCTTTTTGACGTTACTTTTTGGTTTTACTTCTTGACTTCGGCCGCAGGCACATCAGCGCCGCGATTGGGTTGACCGTCAACATCGGCTCTGCGGTCATACGTCAACAACTTGCCCATGACCACTTGCATCCATTGGGGGTAGGTGTAGGCGGTTCCCTTGTTGTGGTCGATGATGGCCCCGATACCGCCACCAAAAATAATGTTGCCAGCCATGCCCGCGTTGGCGCGAGAAATGGCCACACCGCGGCCATCAGACTCACCCGTTTTGACGCAAGTGACTTGCAGGTCTTTGGACGAGCGGCGCACGTTGACCGTCGCGGGCGTCTTCACATTTTGCGCGCCGTAATCGTTTTCCAGCTTGCATTCAGCATCTTTAACTTCAACACCTGCAGCATTGAAAGTTTCAAAGCGAATCGGCGTTGTGGTGTCGTTGGTGATGGATGCGCAGCCGGTCACTGCGGCGCAGACCAGTGCGATTGAGATCAGACGAAAAGACATGAAAGCCTCCCTTTAATTAGTAAGAGGCAGACTGTAAGCGAGTGTGTCAAAAACCCGTGTTGTTAACTTGAGAAGGGCGATCCGATTAGAGGTTCCGCTCCACTCAAAATGCGCATTCGTTCACGCTTTGGGCAACGTCACCCCTACTTGTCCCTGGTATTTTCCGCCCCGGTCTTTGTAACTGACTTCGCAAACATCGTTGGGGTCGCTTTCAAAAAACAGCACCTGCGCGCAACCTTCACCCGCGTAGATTTTGGCGGGCAGCGGCGTGGTATTGCTGAACTCCAGGGTCACGTAGCCTTCCCATTCGGGCTCAAACGGCGTCACATTGACAATGATGCCGCAGCGGGCGTAGGTGCTTTTGCCCAGACAAATGGTTAGCACGTTGCGCGGAATGCGAAAGTATTCCAGCGTGCGGGCCAAGGCAAAGCTGTTGGGCGGAATGATGCAACTGTCGCCATGAAAATCAACAAAGCTTTTCTCATCAAAGTTTTTGGGGTCGACCACCGTGCTGTGAATGTTGGTGAACACCTTGAACTCCGGTGCGCAGCGAATGTCGTAGCCGTAACTGCTAGTGCCGTAGGAAATGATTTTTTGCGCTGCGCCATTGACCTCGCGACTGCGAATCTGACCGGGCTCGAACGGCTCGATCATGCCCGTGGTTTGGGCCATGTGGCGTATCCATTTGTCGCTCTTGATGCTCATCGGTGTTTTCTTTCGCAATTCATGCCATCGGGCTGGCCCCAATTGTAGGCAAGGCAAGCCCGTGCAGCGCGGCTACTGCTTTTGCGCACCAATATCGACGACGGTGGTGCCGCGCGTGACCACGCTCACCTCGGTGCGGCCATCTTTGACCAGACCCCAAGGCAGGGGCAGGTTGTCGCTGATCACCGTCAGCACGTGGGCACCACTTTTGACATAGGCAAATTCAAAGCGGCCTTGCGCGTCGGTCTGGACTGAGAAGCGCCCATCCAACACCACTGTCACGTTGGCAGCACCGCGTTCACTGGCCTCGCGTTTGCCACTCTGGTTGTCGTCCAGGTAAACAGAGCCTTCCAGGCGGCCTGCTGCGGTGCCTGGCGCGCCACCCAGGGGTGCGGTGGCACGCCCGGCGTTGAAGTCGTAACGCACCGTCATGAACACCCCGCTGTCGTTGAGCGCCTGGGTGATGGGCACGACCGGGGTCAACGGGCTTTGCGCCAGAACCAAAGGGTTCACCTGGCCCTGAATGGCGAAAATATTGGCTTGAAGCGACCATTGCGGCGCAAAACGCCAGGTCACGCCCGTGTTCAAGGTGAACTGGGTTTGCTCGGTGCTCCAGCGCCCTTGCAAGCTGTGTGTGGCCGACAGGTTTTGACCCAACAACCAGTCGCCGTTAATCGCCACACCGCGCCCCTGGGACTCAACGCCTTGCTTGCGTTCCGTGTCAAGCGACACCGAGGTGGACAGGCGCAGCGCCTGGACAAAGCTCCAGTCATGATCGAACTGAAAGCGCGTCAAACGGTCGCCCGAATCGGCGTTGGCCCATTCGGCCTGCGCGCGGCTGCTGCCCAGCGGGTTGACAAACTGGGAGTACAACAACAAAGCCTGTGAGTTTCCACCAAAACGCCGCAAGTTGATCGAACCACCAAAACTGGTGCTGCTGCTGTATTGGTAGCGCAGGCTTTGGGAGGCAAAGTAGCCGTTCGAGGTGGTGCCTGAAACCGAGGCCAACAGATCCAAACTGGCCTCCATCGACCATTGCCGCGTGCGCCGGGAAAAGCGCCAATAGCCGCCTTGCAAATCATTGGCGGTTGGCAAATCAAGCCAAGCCAGTTGGGGGTCCAGCCGGAAGACGCCCCAACTGTGCAACACCGGGCCTTGAGCAAACCCGCCATCCACCCAAATGCCATTGGCACGCGGATTGGCCAAACCGTCGAAGTTGGTGCCCGTGTTGCTGCTTGCCAGCAAGTTAACCTGTACGAAACCACCCCCGTCGGCAGCGTTTGCCCCCGGCCATTCGTGGCGACCCGTCAAATAAGTCCCTTGAGCGTTCAAGGTGCCCAAGCCTTCAGCAGAAAACGACAACACGGATGGCACGTTGTTGGCCTGTGCTAGCATACTGCCCCACGCCCACAAACCCTGGGCGTTGCGGGTTTGGTCGTGGACACCCAGCAGGGCGTAGTTGCCACCCGACGCGATGTCAAACCGGGCCACCGGAAACCCTGAAAACTGCCCTGGTTTGCCTGCACCCAGCAGCACGCCCAGGTCTCCGTTGCGAACCCAATGGCTGGTCAAACCCAGCATGGTGGGACCAGTCACCGTGATGCGGGGGCTTTTGCGGGCAAGTTCCAAGGTGGGCAAATTGGTCATACCCAGGGCGTTGTCAGCCCGCCAGCCGCCTTCAAAAGGCATGCCGATTTGGCGCAGGATGTAAGACACGGGTTGGCCCGTGCCGGCACCATCGCCCTGCCAAGTGACGTTGCCCGACAGCCCACCGTAATGCAGGGTGTCCATGTAACCGCTGGCTTTCAAGCCCAGTGACCGGGTGACTATGCCCTGGCTTTGCCGCAAGTCGGTCTGCGCTTCCAGGCTGTAGCCGCGCGGAAGGCCAGCGTTGTCATAAGGGCGCTGATTGTCAGACTCGGCTTCATCCGCAGTGGTGGCCTGCATCACGCGGTCTTGGTAGGGCGCTTGGGCAGTTGGCGGGGCCGGAACAGTCGTTGTAGGCGTGGGAGTGGGCGAGGCCGAAGTCTGTGGTTGGGCTTGAGTCTGGGTTTGCGCCACCCCGCACAGGGGAAGGCTGCAAATCAACGCGGCAATCGAAGCAATTCGCCGCGTTGTGGGCTGCATTACTGAGCCTTGAACGTGTGCTCAAAAGGCACCCGTTTGCCGTCCAATTCCAACGCACCCTTGACGGTGACCGGGTAGTTGACCACCGTCACGGGGGCACCGCCCTCCAGATTGGCGCTCAGGGCAATGGCCCGCGTTTCGCCCGGCAAGACTGGCAGGGTGCTGGGCGTGAACTCCAGTTTGATGCCCTTGTCATCGGTGCCCACCAGCAAGCCTGCGACCCGGCCATGGGCCGTGCCGGTGTTGCGAACATCCAGCGTCGGCAGTTTAGCGGCGTCGGCGCCGATGCGGTAACCCGCAATTTGCAACACAGATTGGGTGCCCACCATGCCCGCGTAAACGATCACGCCAATCCGCCCCGAGACCGGAAAACTAATGCCAGACGAGCTGGACGCCGTGGCCGAGTCCTGCCCTTCGAACATGATGGCAAAACGGCATTCAATAACCGGTGCATCTGCAGGCGGCGTGATTTCGAACCGGAAACGCAGCTTGGCGTTGCCTGCCACGGTCATTTCTTTGCGCTCCAGAGCGACCCACGGGCGGCAACTGTCCGGTTGCAGCGCGTCAAAAAAGTCCACCCCGCCGGTTGCGTTGATGCGCCAGTCGTTGGTATAGACCTTGAAACGACCTGGCAGGGGGCCCACTTGCGACACCTCAAGCACTTGGCGGGTTGTTTGGCCAGGTTTAACCGCCGTTTCAACCCTGGGCGGAGAAATTAGCGCGGAAAAGCCTTGCGCCGAGCTCAGCGTGGGCATGGCCAACAAAGACACAAAGGCCAACAACATGAACACCGCGAACCGACTCAAATATTTCATGGCATATCAATCTCAAAAGCAAACCGCAACAGCTGGGCACTGGACAAAAAGCGGCCATCGGTTTGAATGGTGACCGTCAGCACGTCATCCAAAGACGCCGTGGGAATGGCACCCGACCAGACCAAGCCGCGAGCCCCCGAGTTTAATTGCCCGCTTAAGAGCGGCCCCTGAGTGCGCCAGCTTGCCACCAGAGTGCCATTGGCTTGGGCTGGCAGCGTCATGTAAATGCGACCGACCTTGCCCACCCAGGCGCGAGTGTCCAGGCGGATTTGCACGCGCGTGGTGCCTTGCATGATGTGGTCACCCTGCGAAGGCGACAGCGTGCGCCATTGCAAAGGCAAATTGGGTTCCAGCACTGTGCTGCGCGAATCGTCTACTGGGAAGGTGGCTGCTGACACGCTGATTGGCAACGCCAGCAAAAGCGTCACGGTGGCCGCTAAAACTGCCGCCAGGCCGCGCCGAGCCACAGGTTTGCGCAAAACTTGGGATTGCGGCTTCATGGCGCGGTCAGTGTGTAAGTGGCCACACCCGTGTAAGTTCCGCCGGCCACAGGCGCGGCATTGGCATAGCTGAAGGTGTGGCAGTTTTCAACAAAGGTGTTGGCCCCAATGTTGCGCAAAAAGCGCGTGCCTCCAGTGACAAAATTCCCCGCCGGAATGTCTGCCGCCCCACCGTTGCCAATGGACGTGCTGGTCCAGCTGATTTGCCCAAATGGAATGCTGTTGGCGCCGCTGACCAGGTTGGCCAAGGTCGCCACTTGCAGCACGGCCGATGTCGCGCTGGCGCCCGGCATGCGGTAAAACCCGCCCACATAGACTTGGCCCGTGCCAGGAGTGCAAACGGTGAAATTGTCAAACGGGCTGTTGGCCTGCGTGCTGTTGCTGGTCATCAATTGGGCGACGCCGCTGCCGACATCGGCCGCCAGCAGCGTGGTGGTGACCAGGTTGACGGTGGCATTGTTGGCGTTGGGCGTGGAATTGCCAACGCCCAAATAGACGGTGCGGGCACCCGCTGGAATGGTCAAAACCCAGGCCTGCACGAGTTGGCAAACGCCAAGCGCTGCAGCAAAGCACAAAAGCCGGGCCCGATGTAAACGCCCCCTGCTGGTTGCCTGCGCGATCCGATAGTTGCTCATGATTCTCCTTCCAGAGAGTGTGGAGTCGGCTTTTGAAGCGCTGACAGGCCGAATTCTCCCATACGCCCTGCCACAGGGGAACCCTGCCCCCAGTGAAAAAGCACACTCCAGGCCAACCCGGAGCGTGCTTTGGTGATGAATTGCCGGGATTGCCGGGAAGTTCAGCGCTTGGGCAAATTACAGCATCGTGGCCGTGTAGGTCACCCGGCCCGTGTAGCTACCCTCTGGAACCGACGCAGTGTTGTCATAGGCAAATGCCCAAACAGCGGTTTGGTTCACGATGCGAGCAACAGCTGCCAAAGGTGTCGTGGCATTGATCGCTGGGTTGGTGAAAGTGCCAGACGTTGTGGTTGGCAAAATTTGGGTCCAAGGAATGATGTCGCCAGCTACGTTGATCAGGCCAGCGCCTGAACCTGCGTTAACCAAACTCACGGGGCCGCCGTTGCCAAAAATGCGAGCGTTGATGGTGCCGCCAGAGCTCGCACCTGCCACGTCTGCGCCAGGCGTTATGACTGCTGCAGGACCTACGTTAAACACAACTTCGTCGACTGTCGCATCGTTGACAAACTCGGTACCCGTGCCAACACGCAAAAATAGCACCTTAGGAACGTTGATGCGGAAGTCAAGGCGGGCCACGGCACCTGGACTGACAGCAGCAGCACCAGATACAAAGTTGGACTCGGCTTGAGCGGAGACAGCAGCACCAACAACAGCCAATGCGAGGAGGGTCTTGACGAATTTCATGGGGTAACCTTTCAGTAGTGAGCCCACAGGAATTCGGGGCTGATAATCTATCTAAGCAATTGGTGTGCCAGGTTTTTGGCAGCGTTTTCAGACTCGAAGCCGTGAAGTTGTTCACGAATTGGCGGTCAGAAGGCCCTTTTACCCAATCTACCTTGTTTCAAAATTTTCGATATTCGCATTTTGCAAGTGAATCACGTATTTATTTGCAAATTGCGAAATTCTCAGGGGGATTGGGCTTGAGTCACGGTGTCACGACCGATAGAGGGTTTCTTTACCCCCCAGGCTCGTCGATTACGGAACCCTCAATTCAAACCAACCTCACCAGCAAAAAAGCACACTTCAGGCTAGACCCGAAGTGTGCTTGAGAAGAGATCTGCTTGCTTTGACTTACAGCACGGTGGCCGTGTACGTTACCTGCCCCAGGTAGCTTCCTTCCGGGGTGGTGGAAATGTTGTCATAGGCAAACGCCCAGGAGCCAGACCGGCTCACGATGCGACCCACGGCGGTGACGGTGCTTGACGAATTGATGGCGGGGTTAGCGAAAGTACCGCCAATCGAGCTTGGCAAAATTTCCGACCAGGCGATGGTGTCGGGCCCGCTGACCAGGCCTGAGCCAGAGCCCACGGTGCTCAATGAGACGTTGCCACCATTGCCAAAAATACGGGCGGTGATGACGCCTGCCGAGCCTACGCCATTGACGTTCGCGCCAGGCGTTAAAACCGCCGTCGCAGGCACAGTGAACACCACCTCATCAACCGTGGGGACGTCAGTGAAATCGATACCTGAACCCACCCGCAAATACAGAACTTTGGGCACATTGATGCGAAAGTCCAGCCGGGCCACTGCGCCTGGGGACACGGCTGCTGCACCCGTGACGATATTGGATTCGGCTTGCGCAGACATCGCAGTGCCAATGGCAGCCAGTGCGAGGAGGGTTTGGACGAATTTCATAGTTTTCGCTTTCTTGGTTTGGCTGAGAAAATTAGAGTCTGGAGCCTAGTTATGCAAATGACGTGCCAAGTTTGTTGGGTTCGAGCCGGGTCCTATGCGGGTCTGTGATGGGTCTGTGGTGGGTCTGTTGCGGGTGAAATTCGCGCTTTGACTCCAGATTTCGCCATTTCAAGCGGATTTGAGCCTGCCTTTATCGTCGCAAACAAAGTTTGATCGCAAAATGCGAAAAAATCATCTTTTCATTGCAATTTGCGAAAAATTGACCCAAAGGACAGCCCGAAGTGGCAAATTCCGACCGTTGAGTTGTCGAACCCTGAGTCAGCTCTGAGCAGCTTGCTCCAGCAAATTGCTATAAAATAAATAGCGAACTATGTAATTTATTCGAGAGCTAGAGCCTTATTTTATTCATATTCTTGGCGTTTTTACAAAAAAGGAACCTGCAGGTTCTTTTTTTGAAAAAACCAATGAAAAACGCACTTCAAGGTGATTGAAGTGCGTTGTAAAAAAGCCCACGAACCGGGCGCGAATGCCCGCTTCTGCCTAAGTGCCTTCAGGTCAAGGCAGCGCAGCGGTGTAGGTCACGGTGCCGTTGTAGGTGCCAGCGCCTTTGATCACGTCGTTCAGGTAGTTGAAGTTCCAGGTGGCTGTTTGGTCCACCACGCCCAAGACTGCGGTCAAGGTGGATATCGCACCGGACACGCCGTTGCCGATGGCTGGATGAGGCAACGCGCCTACGCCACTTGGGGCAATCTGCGTCCAGGGAATGGGGGTCAGACCCGTGTTGGTCAAACCGCCCGACGTGCCATTGGCTGAGAAGCTGACGTTACCGCCGTTGCCCAAGACACGTGCCACCACACCACCTGCGGGTACGGTCACACCAGCCACGTCCACGCCTGAGCCGACATCAGCGACGGGCACCGTGAACGTCACGGTGTCAACCGCTGTGTTGACGGCGAAGTTGGTCCCCGAGCCGACGCGCAAAAAGATGATGCGCGGCACGATGATGCTGAAATTCAAGCGGGCCGACGTAGACAAACCTGCGGCAGCGCCCGAATTGATGTTCGACTCAGCCTGGGCTGAGAAAGCCGCACCGACCACAGCCAGTGCGAGGAGTTGTTTAGCGAATTTCATAATGTGCTCCGGTACTGTTCAGTTGAGTAGCAGGCAATCAAGGCAGCGCGGCGGTGTAGGTCACAGTGCCGTTGTAGGTGCCAGCGCCTTTGATCACGTCGTTTAGGTAGTTGAAGTTCCAGGTCGCGGTTTGGTCCACCACGCCGAGGGTTGCGGTCAAGGTGGATATTGCACCGGACACGCCGTTGCCGATGGCTGGGTGAGGCAACGCGCCTACGGCACTTGGGGCAATCTGCGTCCAGGGAATGGGGGTCAGACCCGTGTTGGTCAAACCGCCCGACGTGCCGTTGGCTGAGAAGCTCACGTTACCGCCGTTCCCCAAAACACGCGCTACCACGCCACCTGCGGGTACGGTCACGCCTGCTATGTCTGTTCCCGTGCCGACATCGGCGTCAGGCACTGTGAATGTCACGGTGTCTACCGCTGTGTTGACGGCGAAGTTAGTCCCTGTGCCAACGCGCAAAAAGATGATGCGTGGAATGATCACGCTGAAATTCAACCGGGCTGTGGTCGACAAACCTGGGGCTGCGCCTGAATTGATGTTGGACTCGGCTTGAGCGGACATTGCAGCGCCAACGACGGCCAGTGCGAGGAGTTGTTTAGCGAATTTCATGAACTTGCCCTTTCTTAGTGAGCCCCGATGCTGAGGCAGGATGATCTAGTTAAGCAACTAGCGTGCCACAAAATGTTGCGTTTCGACTGCAATGTGTTGCGCAATTGTGACATTTCAGCCTGAATTGCTTGCCAGAAACACCCAATCATTGCAAATTGCAAAAACCAACCATTCCAATTCGCCTTTGATACTCTTTGACAATTCGCATTTTGCAAAACACCGCCTCCACGCCCACCTCAAAGCCCGCAGCAAACTCCATCGTGTCGGCCCCCCAAATCGCCTCTCTGTTTCCTGGCCTGCGCGTGCTGGTGGTAGAAGACTTGATTGCTTTGGCTATTCAATACAGAACGCTGGCCGCGAGACTGGAAGTGCAGGTCACCACCGCTGGCACCATGGCCGAAGCCAAGCGCCAGGTGCAACTTGGCCCTTGGCATGCGGCTTTGGTTGATTTAAATTTGCCCGACGGCAGTGGGTTTGAAGTGATGCAGGCGCTGCTGCAGGCCTACCCAGCTTGCTCCGTCGTGGTGATTACCGCTGAGGATTCGCTGGACAACGCCGTGCGGGCGTCCCAGGCAGGGGCTTTTGACTTCATTCAAAAACCGGTGGAGGCCGAACGCCTGCTGTTGACTTTGCGCAACGCATTGCACGCCTCGCGCCTGAGCCAGCGCGTGGCCAGCTTGCAAACCGATGCACCCAGGCAGTTTGAGCAGTTCATAGGCCAAAGTGCCGAGATGCAAACCGTGTACCGCATGATCGAAACCGTGGCCGCCAGCAACGCGCCGGTGTGCATTTCCGGCGAATCGGGCACAGGCAAAGAGCTGGTGGCGCTGGCGATTCACGCACGCAGCTCACGCCGTGGCAAAAAATTGGTGACCATCAACAGCGCTGCGATTCCGAAAGAACTGATTGAGAGCGAGCTGTTTGGCCATATCAAAGGGGCCTTCACCGGGGCTGTGGCCGACCGGCCTGGCGTGTTTTTGGAAGCCGACAAAGGCACTTTGTTTCTGGATGAAATTGCCGAACTTGACTTGAGCGTGCAGGCCAAGCTGCTGCGGGTGCTGCAAACCGGCGAAGTCAAACGCCTGGGCGAAGACCGCACCCGCCTGGTGGACGTGCGCATCGTGTGCGCCACCCACCGCAACCTGGCCGAACGGGTGCGCTCGGGTGAATTCCGCGAAGACCTTTTTTACCGCCTGTTTGTCGTACCGATTGAGCTGCCGCCCCTGCGCAGCCGGGGCAACGACGTGCTGCTGATCGCCGACGTGCTGCTCAAGCGCTACGCCAAGGAAGACGGCAAAAAGTTCACCGCCTTCAGCTCGGAGGCCATGGCCGCGCTGCGCACGCATGCCTGGCCTGGCAATGTGCGCGAACTGATCAACGTGGTGCGCGCCGTGGTGGCGCTGAACGATGGCGACCAAGTGTTGGTGGACATGCTGCCCGCCAGCGTCGCCCGAAAGCCCTCTGCGCCGCCCTCCTTGGCGGCGCTGCCTGCTCCGGTGCAGCCCCAAGCCGTGACTGACGCGGTACTGCCTATCGACCGCGCCCCACCCGACCAAGAGATCGAGCCCACGCCCTGGTTTGCACAGGCTTTTGAAAACAGCCAGCCGGCCTTCACAGGCTCGGCCCCCTCGCCACTTGCCGCATATGCGCCACCGCCCGGCACGGCCCCAGCGCCTTTGCATTGGCCGGTGACCGCCCCGCAAGCGCTGGCCCCCGCCACCGAGCCGGGTGCCCTGCGCGCGGACTTTGCGCCGTCCAACTTCGCCCCTTCGCAATTCGCGCCCTTGCCCGCCGCACGACCCCCTGACACCTTTGAGCGCGCCCGCGTGCGCCCGCTGGCCGATGTGGAGCGTGAAGTGGTTGACTACGCCTTGCGCGCTTTTGGCGGCAACGTGGCGCAGGCCGCCCGCGCTTTGCAGGTCAACCCGTCCACGCTGTACCGCAAAATTCAGGTCTGGACGGCGGCGGGTGAACTGTCGATTGAGCCTCTGCCATGACTTCCCTACCTCGCCATGGCCTTCGCGAAGATCAGCGCGGCAAGCCGCTTGGCGAACCGCAGGTGGACCGCCGGGCCGTGCCGCGCGGAGAAGTGCAGCACTTGCTAGAACAAATTAAGCTTCTGCAGCGGGACAACGCGCAGTTGCGCGACCAGGCGCACAACGAATCCAGCAGCCGCCTGATGGCTGAGGCCGCTTTGGGCAAAACCGAAGACCACCTGCAACTGGCGGTTGACGCGGCGGGCTTGGCCATTTGGGAATGGGACATCCTGGATGAAACCCTGTTCGCGTCGTCTCGCTTCATGGAAACCGTGGACTCGGTGGACCCGGAATCAGACGAAGCCCTGCAAAACCCGGATTGGTCGCCCAAGGACCTGATGCGCCGCGCAGGCGCTGCCGACCGCGAACTGCTGCGCCAGGCGCTGGTGCGGGTTTTCCGGCAAGACGACGCTCGCCTTGAGGTGGAGCTGCAAATCAAAACCGGGCACCAAAAGCGCTGGATCGAATGCACGGGCGACGTCATTCAACGCAACATGCTGGGCCAGGTGGAACGCATGGCGGGCATATCGCGCGACGTGACCCGCAGGCGCGACATTCAGCAAGAGGTGGAGGCCGCCCGCGCCCAGGCGGTGGCCGCCAACGCTGCCAAAGACGAGTTTCTGGCGCACATCAGCCACGAGATTCGCACCCCGCTGAATGGTGTGATTGGCATGAACAACCTGCTGGCGCAGACCGAGCTGACGCCCGAGCAGCGCCAGTATGTCGAGCTGGTGGGCAGTTCGGGGCGGGCCTTGCTGGCCTTGGTGAATGACGTGCTGGACTATTCGCGCCTTGAGGCCCGCATGCTCATGCTGGAACAGGTGCGGTTTCCGCTGCGCAAATGGCTGTGGGACGTGGTGGCCCCCTTGCGCGTCGCGGCGCAAGCCAAGGGGCTTGAGTTGCGCTTGCAGGCGGGCGAGACCTTGCCCAAAGAAGCCGTGGGCGACCCTGGGCGGCTGCGCCAAATTGTGACCAATCTGGTCAGCAACGCCATCAAATTCACCGAGCAAGGCCGGGTGGACGTGTCGATGGACTTGACCGCAGAAACCGCCACCCACATGACGGTGCAATTGCAGGTGAGCGACACCGGCATTGGCATTGCTGTGAAGAAGCAGCAGTCAATTTTTGGGGCCTTTGTGCAGGCTGACAATTCGACCTCGCGGCGCTATGGCGGCACCGGGCTGGGGCTGTCGATTTGCGCCAAGCTGGTCAACCTGATGGGCGGCAAAATTGACGTGAACAGCACACCCGATCAAGGCAGTTGCTTCACCTTGCAAGTGCCTTTGGGCCAAAGCCAAAGCTTCAACCTGGACGCAGATTTTGGGCAAACCGAGCTGGCCGGGGTGGAAATGACCACCGACAACCTGGCGCAACGCACCTCGCTTGAAGGCCAGGGGCACAACTACGCAGGCAAACGCGCCCTGGTGGTGGACGACTTTGTAGTCAACCAGCTGCTGGCCACCCGTTTGCTGGAAAAAATGGGTTTTGAGGTGGAAGCCGCAGACGATGGTGCCCGCGCGATTGAAGCGGTATTTGCCCGGCGCTTTGACCTGGTTCTGATGGACATTCAAATGCCGCAAATGGACGGCTGGCAAGCCACCCACTACATTCGCCAATGGGAGCATGCGCACAGCAAAATTCGGGTGCCCATCATTGCGCTGTCGGCCAACGCCGCAGCGGCGGACCGCGAGCATGCCATATCGGTGGGCATGGACGGCTACCTGACCAAACCCCTGACCAACGAGGCCCTGCGCGCGGGTTTGCAGGCCACCGGTTTGGGGCTGCAGTCCACCCGGGCCGAACTGACCGCAGCGCCTGACACGCGTCCGGCGGATGCTCTGCCGTCCACGCTGGTGTCGTTTTCAGGGCGCTTGGCGGGCACTTCAGAATCGATGGCGAAAGGCGCTTCATTGGCCGCTACATTGGCCGCTGCATCAGGCGCTTCAACAAGCATTTCAAAACCCTCTTTGCGCGACCCGGAACCCAGCACCCAGCATGTGCCTTTGCCGTTGGTTTCAGCTCCCGTCGCAGCCCAACCGCAAACGACCAGCGTTTCTGAACGATCCCGCGAGGCCAGCCAACCGGGCTTGGTGAACCGTGCGCGCATGCTCACCCGACTGGGCGACGACGAATCAGCCCTGCGCGCGATGTCCAAAGCGTTCAGCTCCGACCTGCGCAATTGCATGGGTTTGGCCTTTGAGGCCATGCAAAACCAAAACTGGGTGGCCACCGCAGCCAATGCGCACGCGCTCAAAGGGCTGTTGCTCAGCATCACCGCAGAAGCTGCCGCCAAAGATGCCCGCGCGCTGGAAGTGGCCGCCCGGGCCGGTGACAGCAGCGCTGCCAAAACTGCGTTTTCTCTGTTGTCAGAGTCCGCAAGGGTGGCGTTTGACACGGTTCGGCGCTGGTAGGCTTTGGCAGATGGCTGGATGCAATGTCGGGCGCGGGTGGGGCTGAACATGTCAAAAGAAGTCAAAAAGGGCCAAAACAGCCCGTTTTTCCAAAAAAAGAACCTGCAGGTTCTTTTTTGCTAAAAACGCTCAAAATACGAACCAAATAGGCCTCTAGCTCTCGAAAAATATACATAGTTTGCTATACATAGCATAGCAACTTTTCAAGACAAGTCAAGACGCGATCAAAGCCCAATCAACGCCAAGTCTGCTCCTTCAAGCCAGCGATGTGCGTTCAATCAAGCGGTCGTCGCCTAGCACGATCATGGAAAACAGCAGCTCGTCCAAATTTTGCGCACGGGCGGTTTTGCGGGCCAGCAACGGCGTGGCTTTGGGGTTGAGCACCACAAAGTCTGCGTCGCAACCCACTTGCAAATTACCCGCCACGCCGCCCAAACCCAGCGCCTGGGCGGCACCCGCCGTGTGTTGCCACCACAGGTTTTGCGGACTCAGGCTGATTCCGGCCTTGCCTGCTTTGCCGGATTTGCCCGCCTTGCCAGAATTGTCGAGTTCGGCAGCGCAACTTGCACGCCCCACGTAATACGCCGCCAGCATGGTGTGAAACGGGCTGAAACTGGTGCCGCCCCCCACGTCGCTGGCCAAGCCGTACTGAAACCCAACGCGGTCTGCCGCGGCAAAATCAAAAAAACCACTGCCTAAAAACAGGTTGCTGGTGGGGCAAACGGCCGCCACAGCGCCGGTTTGGCGCATCAGTGCGCGGTCCGCGTCATCAAAGTGAATGCAATGGGCGTAAACGGCTTTGCGCCGCATCAGGCCAAAGTCGGCGTAGGTCGCCAAGTAAGAGCGCGATTGGGGGAACAGTTGCCGCGCCCAATCAATTTCAGCCTGGTTTTCGGCCACATGCGACTGAATCCACACGTCAGGGTACTTGGCGGCCAGCTCGCCCGCGCCTCGCAACTGCGCGTCCGAGCAACTCGGGGCAAAGCGCGGGGTGATGGCATAACCCAGGCGATTTTTGCCATGCCATTGCTGAATCAGCGCTTCGGTGTCAATCAGGCTTTGCTCGGTCGCGTCAAAGCGCCCGCTGGGGTGCGGCATGTCACGCACGCCGTCGGGTGAATTGCGGTCTTGCAAACATTTGCCGCTGATCATGCGCAGGCGCGCGCCTTGTGCCGCAGCAAACAGCGCGTTGACTGACGCGACGTGCGACGTGGCAAAGGTCAGCGCCGTGGTCACGCCATGTCGCAACAATTCAGCCACAAAAAAGTCAGCCGCCTGGGCGCTGTAATCGGGCGATGCAAAGCGGGATTCTTCAGGGAAGGTGTAGTCCGTCAGCCACGGCAACAGCCCCTCGGCGGGCGATCCAATCACGTCGGTTTGCGGGTAATGCAGGTGCATATCCACAAAACCGGGGGCGATAATGCGGCCGCTTAAATCTTCCACGGCCAGGTGTGCGAATTGACCAATCAGCGACGCATAGGCCCCCACAGCATGCACTTTGGCGGTGCCTGGAGCCACCTTATCGCCCTTGTCGCCGGGTTCAACTACCAGCAGGCTGTCTTCTTCAAAAACCGCCGAATGGTCGGCAGGCAGGTCAGGGTTGAAACGCAAAATCGAGGCGCGGTAAGCTTTCATGCCCACAGATTACTCGAACTTGCCTTAAGGAATGGCACACCAAGGCGCCGTGTCGTGCAGCAAACCCATCCAAAGCACCCAAACCGAGCTTGCCAACAACGCCAGGCCCGCCAGGCGAATCGCCCAGTTGCCCGATTTTTGTCCGCGCAGGCGCAGCCAAAGCCAGGGTCCGGCCATCAGCGACACGCCGCTTCCCAGTGCAAACAGCGCCATCACGCCCGCGCCCTCTAAAGCGCTGCCGGTCATGGCCGCCACCAGCAGCGCCGAGTAAAGCAGGCCGCAAGGCAGTAAGGCCCATAAAAAACCCACCAAGCCAATCGGCGCAAGCGATGCCGTGCCGTTGGCATTGACCGTGAACGAGCGCGCGGCTTGCCAAACCTTGCGGGCGGAGTTTTCAAGCCAGACGGGCTGGCGCGCTTGCACCAACAGCACCAACCCCAGCATGGCGGCAGCCACATGAAACAGCGACCAAACCGGGCGCAAGGCCGCCGAATGCACGCTAAGCCACCCCAAACCTTGAATGGACGCCGCCGCCAAACTACCCAAAGCCGAGTACCCCAGTACCCTGCCCGCCTGGAAGACCCACAGCGCCTGCGTTCTGCCCCCGCCTTGGGTGCGCCCGATCCCAGCGCACGCGGCTCCACACATGGCCACGCAATGCGGCCCACCTGCAAGCCCCATGAGCAAAGCCGTTGCGGCCAAGGCGGTTTGCACCGGGTCAATCCTCAGTCCGCTGATTGATCTCGGGCTGTGGCTTGTTCAACCACAACACAAGTCCACTGCAAGCCGAGGCAATCGCCCAAAAACTGAAAAACGCGGCTGAATAAACGGCCTGGCGCGACGGCTGCACGGTCTGGCCCGGCCAATGCACTTCGCTGGGATCCACCGCTGCAAACACCAGCGCTTCGAGCAGGCAGGCCGCCAAAAACGCTGGCCAGGTGATCAACACCCAAAATTTGACTCGGCGCGACTTTGCCAAATCAAGGCTTGGCATAGCCCACGCCCCCTGTTGCGCTGTGGTTGCGCCCGGTTTTGGCCGGTTGCATTGCAGGCGGCGCTGCAGCCACTTCTTTGACCAGGGCCAGGCCCTCGCTGTAGTAGTTTTTGGACACCACCGCATCTGGCCCTTGCAAAATGAAAATCGCCGTCACAGCGCAGGCCAGCACGGCTGACACGGGCCCGGCAATCACCATCCAGACATAAAACTCTTGGTACCAAGGTCGCGGCGGAGGCCCCACAAACTGCGGTTGGGCGGCAAAGGCGGATTGGGATGGCATGGTGGGGGCTCCTCAGAAAATCGCTATCGGGGCATCAGAAAGACTGATTTTTCGAGCAC
>JANNCN010000152.1:0-104929 GCA_031386665.1 Rhodoferax sp.
GTTTGGCCTGGCCTGGATGGGCGCTTTTCTGGCCATTGGCATGGTGGTGACGATGGTGGCCACCTTGGCAGGCGGTGTCAACGCAGCGGGTGCGGTTATGGTGCCTGCGGCATTGTTGATGTCCGCCATGTTTTTCACCTCGATCTTTTTCACCTTTGAATCGAACTTTGACAGCACTGCTGAACCCGCCCTAGAAGCCCCCACTGGAGACAACCCATGACACAACATGCATTGCAAGGCCGCACCGAACAAGAAGTGCTTTGGTTTCAGCGGCGCAGCTTTATTTCAGCGGCGGCCGCCTGGACCGCCATGGGCGGCTTTGCCAGCGCCCAAGCTCAGTCGCGCAGCAATATTGTTGAGTTGCAGGGTGACGCCCGCATCAATGGCTCGCAACTGCGCGCGCAGCAGACGATTCAGACGGGTGACCGGATTGAAACCGGGCCGACCTCAAACCTGATTTTTGTTTTAGGCACTTCGTCATTTCAGGTGCGGCAAAACTCAACTTTAATTGTTGAGCGCGGCGAAACCTTGAGCGCGGTCAGCGTGCTGCGCTTGTTCACTGGCGGCATTGCCAGCGTTTGGGGCCGTGGCAGGAACCGCCGCATCGTCACGCCTACATTGACAGCAGGCATTCGCGGAACTGGCGTCTACACCGAAATGCTGCCCGCACAAAATGGTCGCACTTATTTTTGCAATTGTTACGGCACGGTTGACGTGGGCGCTGGCAACGACAAAGCGGTCAGCACTGCCAGCTACCACCAGTCTTTTTGGGGTGAAGTCGAACCCAAAAATGGCCGCTTTTTAACCCCTGCCAAAGCCTTGAACCACACCGACGAGGAGCTTGAGATTTTGGCGAAATTGGTGCAGCAACGAACCGCCTGGCAGATATCGGGCATGCGCGGCACCAAGGACGGCATGGGCTACTCAGACGGTCAAGCCGCCCAACCCCATCCGGCGACCATGATTGGGAAGTAGTGTGAGACTGAGTGCGACATCGGCTCAGACATCAGGTCCGACATGAAGCCGGGCAATCAGTCCAACTACTTGTACCTCAATGCGTTCGCAAAAAAAATGGCCCAACAATTGGCCATTTTTTGCTAGCGCAGGCGTGACGCAAAGCCGCCCCCTGATCACTTTCAATTTTTGGCTTTGTAAGCCGCCAGCGACTTCGCCAAATCTGCATACTCTTCGCAGGTTTTATTGCCACACAAAACCTCCAGTTGCACGAGATGCTTTTCAGCTTCTTCCGGCTTTTTGTCCATCAAATAGGCCTCGCCAATGTACTCGTGCGCGCCCAAGTGCTTGGGGTTGAGCTTCAGCGCCGTTTTGTAGTGCTCAAAAGCTTTGGCCAAATCAGGTGTTGCGCGTTTGCGGTAGGTGTAGCCCAGCAGGTTGTGCACGTCTGCGTTGCGCGGCTCTTCACGCACCGCCTGGTTCAGTTCGAACATGGCTTTGCTCCACTCTTTGGCGTCAATGGCTTTGCGGGCATTGGCCAGACGCTCGCTCATGGGCGGGCCGGTGGGGGTGTCTGCGGCGAGCGCCACGGCGGGCAACCCCGCAACAGCGACCAAGGCAACGGTCGCTGCGACGATCAGCGAATGTTTTGCCAGAAAACCAGACTTGAATAGCTTGGACATGAAAACTCCTTCAAAAAATTGGTTGACCCCAGGCTGATGAGCTGCTTTCACACTGTTACATCAACGGTGCCGTAGACTGACTCGCGATACCACCCTAAAGTTGCTGCAAATTTGCTGCCCTGCCTCAAACTGATGCCCTGGTTGTCAACTTTGTCACGGTGACGACGTTTTAAGGCACTGGCGTGAGCTTGGCAATACTCAAGGCCAGCCACTTCACGCCATGCCGAGGAAAGTTCACCTGGGCCCGCGCGTCATCGCCCGCACCTTCAAGCATTTGCACCGTGCCTTCGCCAAATTTGTTGTGAAACACCCGGTCGCCCGAGCGCAAATTACTGCCCGTGTTCTTTTGCACTGGCACGCTTGCAAGTGCGGCGCTGAAGGGGTTGTCGGCTTTAGAGGGCGAGTAAAAGCCAGCTCCAAAGCCTGCGCCATATTTGGGCTGCTTGGGCGTGATCCATTTCAGCGCGCCTTCAGGCAGTTCGTCAAAAAAGCGGCTTCGCAGGTTGTAGCGGGTCTGCCCATGCAGCATGCGCGTTTGCGAATGGCTCAGGTACAGGCGCTTGCGCGCCCGGGTGATGGCCACATACATCAGGCGGCGTTCTTCTTCCAGGCCGCCTTTGTCGCTCATGGAGTTTTCATGCGGAAACAAACCCTCTTCCATGCCAGTGATGAAAACGCAGTCAAATTCAAGCCCCTTGCTGGAATGCACCGTCATCAGCTGAATGGCGTCTTGCCCAGCGCGGGCCTGGTTATCGCCCGACTCCAGCGCAGCATGGGTTAAAAATGCCACCAAGGGCGACAAGGTCTCGCCCGTTTCCGCGTCAGGGGCAAGCGGTTCAATCGATGCGTCATCGAGCTTGCCTTCCCAGGGCTGGGTTGCGTCCAAACCCTGCGACGCGGGCGACTGGGTCAGCACCGCCCCACTCCCACCAAGTGCTGAATCGGCCAACTCGTCCACGGGCAGTGCCACGGCATCGCGCCCAAAGCCCTCCTGGGTCACAAAACTCTCAGCGGCGTTCACCAGTTCTTCCAGGTTTTCCAACCGGTCTTCGCCTTCGCGGTCGGCTTTGTAGTGTTCCAGCAGACCGCTGCGGTCCAGCACCAGCTCGATAATTTCGCGCAGGGTCATGGCCTCGGTTTGCTCGCGCAGCACATCTATTTTGGCAACGAATGCACCAATGTTGGCACCGGCCTTGCCGCTCAAAGCGCTGACGCCGTCGTGCAAGGAGCAGCCTGCTGCCCGCGCCACATCCTGCAACTGCTCAAGGCTGCGCGCGCCAATGCCGCGCGGCGGGAAATTGACGATGCGCATGAAGCTGGTGTCGTCGTCGGGGTTCTCCAAAATGCGCAAATAAGCCAGTGCATGCTTGATTTCAGCACGTTCGAAAAACCGCAAACCACCGTAGACTTTGTAGGGCAAGGCGGCGTTGAAAAGCGCGGTTTCAATCACCCGGCTTTGCGCGTTGGAGCGGTACAAAACCGCGATCTCTTTCCTCTGGACGTCTTCACGAACGAGCTGCTTCATCTCATCCACCATCCACTGCGCCTCGGCGAAATCACTGGTGGACTCGTACACCCGCACGGGCTCGCCCGGGCCTTGGTCGGTGCGCAGGTTTTTGCCCAAGCGGTTGGTGTTACGGCTGATCAGTTCATTGGCAGAATCCAGAATATTGCTGCCGCTTCGGTAGTTTTGCTCCAGCTTGATCTGGTGCTGCACTTTGAATTCGCGCACAAAATCAGCCATGTTGCCCACGCGCGCGCCGCGAAAGGCGTAGATGCTTTGGTCGTCGTCGCCGACCGCCAGCACACTGCCGGTCGGGTTAAAGCTGCTTTGCGCCAAGCCCGACGCACTGGCGCCAGGCGTCAAGTCAACCCCCGCGCCGTGTGCCCCGGTGCCGCTAAGCATCTTGATCCAGGCGTATTGCAGCTTGTTGGTGTCTTGAAACTCGTCAATCAAAATATGCCGAAACCGCCGCTGGTAATGCTCCCGCACGGGATCGTTGTCTCGCAACAGCTCGTAGCTGCGCAGCATCAACTCGCCAAAATCAACCACGCCTTCACGCTGGCATTGGTCTTCGTACAGCTGGTAAATCTCGATTTTTTTGCGACTGTCTTCGCCCTGCACTTCCACCATGTTGGGGCGCAGGCCCTCTTCTTTGCAACCGGCAATGAACCACTGGGTCTGCTTGGCTGGATACCGCTCATCGTTCACACCATGCTGCTTCATCAGGCGTTTGATAGCGCTCAAGCTGTCTTGCGTGTCCAAAATTTGAAACGCCTGCGGCAAATTGGCCATTTTGTAATGCGAGCGCAAAAACCGGTTGCAAAGGCCGTGAAACGTGCCAATCCACATGCCACGCACGTTGACAGGCAGCATGGCCGAGAGCCGCGTCATCATCTCTTTGGCGGCTTTGTTGGTGAAGGTGACAGCCATGATGCCGCCCGGCGACACCAGCCCGTTTTGCAGTAGCCAGGCGATGCGGGTGGTCAACACGCGGGTTTTGCCAGAGCCAGCGCCCGCCAAAATCAGGGCGTGTTCGTTCGGCAACACCACAGCGGCACGCTGCTCGGGGTTGAGATTGCGTAAGAGTGGCGAATCTGGCGCGACGGAAGGCATGA
Source organism: Rhodoferax sp. (assembly GCA_031386665.1). Classification (GTDB taxonomy): domain Bacteria; phylum Pseudomonadota; class Gammaproteobacteria; order Burkholderiales; family Burkholderiaceae_C; genus JANYCG01. Next base: position 4,257 of record JANNCN010000152.1, read on the forward strand.
ATGCGTTTGACGTTAAGGTTGAAGCTGAAGCGAACTTTGAGGGAGGTGTTTTGACTTCTGAGAACATACGCCCATTGTAGGAATCTGACCATGCTTTTTTTGAAGGGCTATCGAGTGAATTGCAGCGCATCTGTCGGAATGAATGTCAAAGTGAATTGGCGAGCTGCTTTTGGGCTGCTCCTTTTGACTCAGTTGGCCACCAGCTCCGCCTGGGCGCAATCGTCTTGCTCAAGCGACGGCCAAGCCGCGCCCTTGGCCGTGCTGGAGCGCTTTATCAGCGCCGATTGCGCCACCTGCTGGACCAGCCCCGCCACGCTGAAGGTCAAAACCAGCGATCTGGTCGTGGACTGGATCGTGCCCAGCAGCCGGGGCGACGAGGCGCCATTGTCCGCCGCAGCTCGCCAAGACGCGCAGTTTCGGCTGCAAGCGCTGAACCAAACCGCACCCCTCGACAGTTGGAATCTGCGTCGCGCAGTGCTTGCCAAGCCACTGCCACTGCGGGTCGCGCGTGGCGTGGCGCTGGGCGGCTACATGGGCGCGTCAATCGCCCTGATTCCCCAACCTGGCACTCGCCTGCCCCAACACCCCATGACCGCCTGGCTGGTGATGGTTGAAGACATCCCGGCGGGCACCGACGGCACCCCGGTGGCGCGCCAACTGGTCAGAAACACGCTGCAAATCAGCTGGAATGGACCCGACCAGAGCACCACACCCAACCCCACTCGGCCCAATCAGCGCTTGCAAGAGTCCCGCCCGATGAGCATTCCTGACGGTGCCAACCCGGATCGCCTGCGGGTGGTGGGTTGGGTGGAAGACCCGCTCGGCCGAGTGATTGCCAGTGCGGCCAGTGTGTGTCTTAAGTAGCTTCGTCCAATTGCTATATTTATTATAGCAAACTATCTATATTATTCGATAGCTAAAGGCCCGTTTTATTAAAAATTTCGGTAAAAATAAGTTTCGAGGTCATTTTTACCACAATTGTGGTAAAAATGACCAAATTCACGCACTAGCGATCAAAACCAGCCATCCCGTCGTCGTCTGTCTGTGCAAAGCGCGGCAGATACCTTGAAGCAGATCGATCAGCTTGCCGAAGGGCCAATCGGCAGAGTGGGTGCCGCAGTGGCTGCCGCAGCCGCCCCCGCAACCGCCCCTGGCGCAGGGCCGCCGTCCGTTGGCGGGAACTGAATGGTCGCGCGGCCAGCGCGAGGCAATGCCGCCCAGCGGGCATGCAGCATGTCGTAAAGCGACTCAATGGCCTGCGTTTTGTCGCGCGCTTGCACGATGGCCATGTCCAGGCCAACGGTCACTGGTTTGCCCGCAATTTTGACTTCAACTTTGGGTGGCTCGCCCAGTTGCTGGCGCACCAGCGCGGCGGCACGTTGCGACGTCACGCCCGGCAGCAACAGCGCAAATTCAACCGAATCAGTGCGCGCTGCAATGCCCTCGCCCGGCACGGCTCCGATGCCTTGCACGACTTGCCCAAACAGATCGTTGGCGACCTTGCGGCCCAATTGCCCCGGAATGTCCTGCAAATCGGCGCTGCTGAGCAGAACCATGCTGAAAGGGCGATCCCGACGGTGGCAATCGGCCAGCAACACGGCACCGTGTACAAAAAACCCGGTTTCGTTGTACAGCAAAGTGCGGGCGTCGCGCATGGACGACTCGGCACGCACGTCAGACTGGCGCATGGACTGGCCAAAAACGATGGTCAAGGGTGGAATAAAAACCAAAAAGCCGACATGCAAAACAGCGGTTCGCCAGCCTGGTTGAGGTTCCGCCAGCCAACAAGCCAGGGCAAATTCGAGCAATGCAGCGGCAATCAGCACCGCCGACCACTTAGCGGTCAGCAGCAAGGGGTAAAGCACCACCACCAACATGACCGCGAAAAAATACGGTCCGGTTGGGCCGCCCGTTCCTGGCAAAACATGCAGCAATAGCGCGCCCACCAAAAAAAGCAGACCGCGCGCGACCAAGACAGTCTGCTGGCGAGCGGGGTACAGACGGCTCCAGCCGCCAATGCCAGCCATGAACACAGCCAGCAGCCAAACCTGCATGCCGGGTGGGTTAACCAACACACTGACCCACAGCGTGCAGCCTGCCAGCAACCAGGCCAGCAAGGGCTCCAAGCGGCGCACCCGAAAGGTCACGCCGCCTCCGGCAAGCCCCAACACGCTGGCGTCATCATTGACATCAGTCGTGCGACGACGGCGGTCTGCGGGGTGGGTGTTGGTGTCGGAAGATCGACGTTGAGGGTGAGGTGTTGCGGTGTCTGCAGCTGGCATCGTTCAAGTTTAAGAGAACTTCGTGACAAAGCCTGTCACATGGGCAATGGGTCCGCCACTCCCGTAGAATCAATCACCGGGCCCAAGCATTTATGGCCTGGTTTTTTTTGCCTGCTGGAGAGCACCCCCATGGAAATTTTTGACTACGACAACATTCTGCTGCTGCCCCGCAAATGCCGTGTGGAGAGCCGTTCTGAATGTGACGCCAGCGTGGCCTTAGGAGCCCGCAGCTTCAGGCTGCCCGTGGTGCCCGCCAACATGAAGACCGTGGTGGATGAGTCCATTTGCACTTGGCTTGCGCAAAACGGCTACTTTTACGTGATGCACCGCTTTGATCTGGACAATGTGAAGTTTGTCCAAACCATGAAAGCACAGGGTCTGTTTGCCTCCATCTCGCTGGGCGTCAAAAAGCCGGATTACGACACGGTGGACCAACTCGCGGCGCTGGGATTGGTGCCCGAGTACATCACCATTGACATTGCCCACGGCCATGCCGACAGCGTGAAAAACATGATCACCTACCTGCGCGACAAGCTGCCAACGACCTTCATCATTGCAGGCAATGTGGCCACCCCCGAAGCCGTGATCGACCTTGAAAATTGGGGTGCCGACGCCACCAAGGTGGGTGTTGGCCCCGGCAAAGTCTGCATCACCAAACTCAAAACCGGGTTTGGCACGGGCGGCTGGCAACTTTCAGCACTGAAATGGTGCGCCCGCGTGGCCACCAAGCCCATCATTGCAGATGGCGGCATTCGCGACCATGGCGACATTGCCAAAAGTATTCGCTTTGGCGCGTCCATGGTGATGATTGGCTCCTTGTTTGCAGGGCACGAAGAGTCGCCCGGCAAGACGGTTGAGGTGGACGGCAAACTGTTTAAAGAATATTACGGCTCTGCCAGCGACTTCAACAAGGGCGAGTACAAACACGTCGAGGGCAAGCGCATTTTGGAACCCATCAAAGGGCCACTGAAAAACACGCTGGTCGAGATGGAGCAAGACGTGCAAAGCTCGATCAGCTACTCGGGTGGCAAAAAGCTGATGGACATTCGCAAAGTGAATTACGTGACCCTGGGTGGCGACAATGCGGGTGAGCATTTGCTGATGTAGGGTGGCAGCGTGTTCGCCCGGTTTGCCAATCCCAATTTTCAGTTCATCGCCAAAGGCATCCCGCCATGCCACCGCCTGAGGGACTGAACCCGCCAGCCGCCGGAGAGTCGCTGGCTGCCCCAACTTCACCCCTGGCGCCCTTGGGGGTTCCGGTGTTTCGTATGTTGTGGTTCACCTGGCTGACCGCCAATGTGTGCATGTGGATGAACGATGTGGCCGCTGCCTGGATGATGAGCAGCATGACCACCACGCCGATCTGGGTGGCCCTGGTGCAAACCGCTTCAACCCTGCCGGTCTTCTTTTTGGGACTGCCCAGCGGCGCTTTGGCAGACATTTTGAACCGAAAAAGGTTTTTGCTGTTCACGCAAGTCTGGATGGTGGGTGTTGCCTTGCTGCTGTGCATCGCTGTTTTAACCGATGCCATTTCACCAATTCTTCTGCTGGTTTTGACCTCTGCCAACGGCATTGGCCTAGCACTGCGCTGGCCTGTGTTTGCTGCCATCGTGCCAGAGCTGGTGCCGCGTTCGCAACTGCCCGCTGCGCTGGCGCTGAACGGCATTTCAATGAACGCCTCGCGCATCATTGGCCCACTGGTGGCTGGCGCGTTAATTGCAAGCCTGGGCAGTGCCTACGTGTTCATGCTCAATGCAGCGCTGTCCATAGTGGCGGCGATCGTCATTTCGCGTTGGCAACACACGCCCACACCGCAACCCTTGGGGCGCGAGAAACTGTTCAGCGCGATGCGGGTTGGCCTGCAGTACGTGGGGCAATCAACGCACTTGCAAGGCGTGCTGGTCAGAATTTCGCTGTTTTTCTTTCACTCGACCGCTTTGCTGGCCTTGCTGCCACTGGTGGCCCGTGGGCTCAAGGGCGGTGCGGCGGGCACCTACACCGTGCTGCTGTCCAGCATGGGGGCGGGGGCCATTTTGGCGGCGCTATTTTTGCCCCAATTGCGGCAAAAATGGTCGCGCGATGGTCTGGTGGCGCGAGGGGCGGCTTTGCAATCAGCGTCCATGGCGGTGGTGGCGTGCGCACCCGATGTGTTTTGGGCGGCACCCGCCATGTTCACGGCGGGCATGGCCTGGATCACCGTGGCCAATTCTCTCAGCGTGTCGGCTCAATTGGGCCTGCCCGGCTGGGTGCGCGCACGCGGCATGTCCATGTTTCAAATGTCCATCATGGGGGCGAGCGCTTTGGGAGCCGCTATTTGGGGCCAAGTGGCTACGCTGGCATCGGTTCAGACCAGCTTGCAAGTTGCAGCGGCCACGGGCTTCGTCAGTATGTTGATTGTCAACCGCAAAATGGTCGATCACAGCGTCGAAGAAGACTTGACGCCGTCCAAAAAGTTCAAAATTCCAGTCGCCGAAGCGCCGCCCAAAACCGGGCAGGTGGTCTCTAGCATTGAGTACCTCATCAACCCTGAACGCGCCGAAGAATTTAGGGCTTTGATGCGTTTAAGCCGCAGCAGCCGTTTGCGCCATGGCGCCTTGTCGTGGGAATTGCTGCGCGACATTGGCGACCCTGGGCGATTTGTCGAGCAGGTGGTGGATTCGTCTTGGGCGGAACACATGCGCCGCTTTGAGCGCGTGACTGCAAGCGACGCCGCGCTGCGCGACCGAAAGCTGGCTTTTCATGTGGGCGAATCCCCGCCGAAGGTGACACGCTGCGTGGTGGAGTCCACCATCAAGGACAAAACTGGTTGAGGTTTTTAGAACTCAAAGCCCCAACAACTGCAAAGCCAGGCGGTTCAAACGCGTTCCAGGTTGAACCATTGATTCCAGAATGCTGAAGTGGTTCAGGTCGGGCAAGGCCTCACTGACGGGCACGGCCGTGCGGCCCCAAGCGGATTGAATCAAGGCGTTGTGGCGCAAAAATTCTGAACTCTCCATTGCGCCCGCCACACTGAACAGGGTGCCTCGCCCGCCTGAAACTGCAGGGGGTGGCATCCAGGCCGGGCTGCAGCGTTTGGCCTGCGCGTGCGTGAGCTTGAGCGAACTTTGCAGATAGGGCGTTTGGCGAATGGTTTCAAGTTCAAACAAACCCGACAACGACAGGCCGTTTTTGACTAGCGCGGCAGGCAGGTCCTGTTGGTAGGCCTGCCAATTCGCCGCCATCATCATCGCCGCCAAATGCCCACCGGCAGAGTGGCCCGCCACGGTGATTCGGGTGGGGTCGCCGCCATACTGGTCGATATGGCGAAACACCCAAGCCAACGCCTTGACGATTTGCAACGCAATGTCAGGCACCGTCACCGGGTGGGTTGGGCTGCCAGGGCACAAGGCATAGTTGGGAATCACCACGCACGCTCCGGCTTTGGAGAAAACTGGGGCAATGAAAGACTGATCCGACTTGTCCAAAGACCGCCAATAGCCACCATGAATGAAAACCATCACGGGAGCGCCCGACCCTTGGCTTGGCGGCTGCGCTGCAAAAATGTCCAGCGTCTCGCTTGCTGCAGGGCCATAGGGCAGATCAAGCTGGCCTTTTAACGCCTGCCGCGCGGCAACAGAGTCAGCCTGCCAACGCGCAAAGTGGGCATCAAACTCGGGCACCAGCCCGCGGTTGTTGTACATGCGGTCCAGCCATGCGGCATTGGGTTGGGTCATGCTGATTCCTGCAAAGAAGGGTTGGAAAGAGGGTAAGAGCCAAAGCAGGCGCGTGGGCATCACACAGTCAATGGCACGAAGGACGACTGGCGTCGGCGCTCCTGCTTGCCGACGGCATAAAAGCGATCCTTGGCGTTGAACATGGCCTTGTCTGCGTTTTGCAGGGCGTGCTCAATCTGCGCGGCATTGAGGCTGGTTGCGACACCCATCGCCATGCTCAGGGGCTGATCCGGGTGCTCCTGGTTATGGGCTTCGACCAAAACGTCGATGCAGGTGTGCAGGTCGTTTGCCCGCGTCGCATTGCAACCGGGCATCAAGATAACAAACTCATCGCCACCAACTCGGGCAACGCTCGCGGGGCTACCCGCTGTGGCGCGGGTCAGCACGGCTGCGGCCCGATTGATCATGGCATCACCAGCGACGTGTCCGGCTGAGTCATTCACCTGCTTGAGGCCGTTCAGATCGATCGCCAGAATGCTCAGAGGCCAAGGGCCAGTATGGGCCAGGCGCTCCAGCTCAGCGATGAAAAAAGTCCGATTGACCAAACCTGTGAGCGAGTCGTGATGGCTCAAATACTGCAGGCGTGCCTGCGTCTTTTTGCGCGCCGTGATGTCTACACGTGACCACAGCACGCGATCCCAAGTGTCCTCATGTCCCGGCAAGAAAGTGAACTCCATATCGACATGGATCTCTTCGCCGTTCAGGTGGTAAAGAATAACTTCGCGCGGGGATATGCCAGCGCCAGACCACAAATCAAGCAGCATGGCGACATACGCATCTCGCAACTCCGCGCGAAACACGAGAGCCAGCGAGGCTGCAAGATGCTCCTGGCTTTCTGCCCCAAACAGAGTGAGGGTTTGCCGATTCACGTCCACCGAACGGGTCTGCGCGAAGCACTGTGAGGCAAACTCAGGAAACTCGGCGATGTGCGTGGCTAGATCCCTCACGCCCTGAGCGCGCAAGTCATCAAATAGTTGCTTCACGGAACTGAAGTCATCAACCCACAACGACACTGGAGAGCAATCGAACAGACTGCGCGCGAGCTGCTCGCTGCGGTTGAGTTCTCGTTGAGCTGTAACTAGGGGAGTGATGTCTTGAAGCGACACGATGACCCGACCCCACGTGGCCTCGTGCCCTGGCAGCACCCGAACGCTAATCTGCGCATCAATGCGGCGGCCATCCAACGCGTAGTTAACGGTTTGATTGGTGAAGTCCCGCTTGCCTTGCCACAACTGATCCAGCTCGGTAATGATCCGGTCGAAGGTGTCATCGCGAAAAATTTCTGTTATTCGCTCAACGAGTTCAGCCTGGCTGCTGGCAACAAACAAATTCAAAGTCTTCTGGTTGACCTTCAAGACCTTGATGCCGCTCGCGCACAGCGACAGCAATTCAGGGAACTGGCTGGCGTGGGCTTTGAAATCAACAACGCCTTGCGAGCGCCAAGACTCAAACAATTGCTTGATAGCGCTAAGGTCTTCCAGCCAGAGAGAAATGGGCGCCAACTCGAACATGAATTCAAAGTCAGCTTCAGTTGTGGTCAACGGCATGCGGGAAGAACCTCCTGCCGACGATTGTCTACCAAAGCGGACGCACCAAAAAAACAACCCGCCCTCGAATGACCGAGGACGGGTTGTTCTGTCAGAACCGAAAGTTAAGCGCTGCGGGCTGGGCGCTTTTTCGCGTCACGCGGCACAAACACTTTGCCGCCATTGCCCAAAGGTGCTGGCTTGCCAAAACCGGGCTTCACGCCCATTGGTTTGCCAAAGCCGGGCTTTGCAAAAGGCGGCTTGCGATCACCAAAATCTCCGCGTGGAGCGCCCCGGTCGCCCTCGAAACCGCCACGGTCATTGCGGTCGCCACCAAAGTTGCGGTCGCCTGAGGCATTGCGGTCGCCTGCGAAGCGGTCGTTGAAACCACCCTTGCGCTCGTAATTGAAGCCGCCGTCGCCGCCGTTGTTGTTGAAGCTAGCGGGCGCGCCAAAGTTCTTCTCGGCAAAACCTCGCTGGGCACCAAACCCACCTGCACGGCCACCGGAGTTGCGGTCATTGCGGTCGCGCGAGAAACCACCGCCACCGCCCCGGTTGTCGCGGTCACCACGGCCACCAAAACCAGACGGTGGACGCGAATCAGGAATACGCTGCTTGGGCTCAAGCCCTGGCACTACTTCAGATTTGATAGGCTGGCGGGTGTAGCCTTCGATGTCGAAAATCTTGCGGCGGTCGCGCAGCTCGGCAAAGGTCACGGCAATGCCGTCGCGGCCAGCGCGGCCGGTGCGACCAATGCGATGGGTGTAGTCTTCAGCTTTCATGGGCAAGCCAAAGTTGAACACGTGGCTGATGGTGGGCACGTCGATACCACGGGCTGCCACGTCGGTTGCGACCAAAATTTGCACATGGCCCTCGCGCAGCGCCATCAGACGGCGGTTGCGCAAGCCTTGGTTCAATGCACCATGCAAGGCCACGGCGCTAAAGCCGTCTTGCTGCAAGTCGTTGGCCAAACCATCGCACTCGACTTGGGTGCTGGCAAATACGATTGCCTGGTTGATGGTGGTGTCGCGCAACCAGTGGTCGAGCAATTTGCGTTTGTGTTGCGTGTTGTCGGCCCAAAACAGCATTTGCTTGATGTTCTGGTGTTTTTCTTGCGGCGAATCAATTTGCACGCGCTGTGGCTCGCGCATCACGCGGGTTGCCAGCTGCTGAATGCGCGGTGCCAGCGTGGCGCTGAACATCATGGTCTGCTTGCGCTCAATGGTGAGCTGGTTCACTTCAGCCAAGTCATCAGCAAAGCCCAGGTCGAGCATGCGGTCGGCCTCATCGACCACCAAAAACTGAACTTTGTCGAGTTTGATTTGCATCGAACGCTGCAAGTCAAGCAGACGGCCCGGTGTTGCCACCACCAAATTGGCGTTTTGCAGCTTGGCGATTTGCAACTGGTAGGGCATGCCGCCCACCACGTTGGCCACGCGCAGACCACGACAATGGCGCACCAGGTCAATCGCGTCATGCGCGACTTGCTGGGCCAATTCACGGGTGGGGCACAAAATCAGGGCGCCTGGCTCGGCTGCTTTGAAATGGCGCGGGTTGGTCGGGTCTTTGCGTTTGGCGCGCTTAGGAGGCGCTTCGCCACGGGCTTCAGCGTCTGCCACGGCTTTCTCGAACTCGGCACGCTCATCTGCAGCGGCTTGCACGTCTTGCATCAGCAAGGTGTGCAACACTGGCAACAAAAACGCGGCGGTTTTGCCGCTTCCGGTTTGGCTGGACACCATCAGGTCAATGAAGCGGGCAGCTCCCTTGACGCCCTTAGCGTCATTGCCACCATGAGAACCTGGCGCGCCTTGCATGGCCAAAGGAATGGTTTTAAGTTGAACCGTGGTCGGTTGGGTGAAACCCAGATCCTTGACGGCAGCAATCAGCTCTGGCGCCAAGCCCAAGGTGACAAAACCGTTGGGGACGTCTTGAACTTCAGGCTCGACCAAGGCTGCGCCGTCGGTCATTGGGGCCGATGGCTGCTCAGGCTCACTCGTGAAAGTGTCTTTGGCGAAAGAGTCGTCGTTGGAAAAATTTTGGGCAGGCGAAAAGTCGCTTGCCGCGTCGAAAGCGTCAGTCATTTGTATCTCACACGCGAGTGCCAGCGTCGCTGGTCGCTCCGTCAATGGTTGTAAATACATCAACCATCAAACGGAACCTGCGCTCGAAAAGCCTTGAAGGCGATTCATTCAGCGCTTGGGACTTGTTCTGAGCAGCGTCAAATTGAAGCTGCAACCAAGCCCATTGTGTGAGGGGAGATGTGCAAATATGCGCTTTTTCTAGCGCAGCCTCAGATTATGGCACAAATCCGGGTTTCTACCTAACGTTGTGGGCCATGCTGATGAAATGAGGGAGTATTCTCTAATTATGAATCGGCAGTTTGATTCCCTACCCCCCACAAATTTGGCCAAGCGCACTGGCAGCGGTTTGGCTACCAGTTCAGATTGGGCAGCATTCCTGGTTTTCACGGCCCTGCAATTTTTCGGAGCACCCGCCATGGCGATTGACCTTGCACCCCTTTGGAACCATGCCCAACCGGCCTTGAGCGAACAGCGCTTTCGCCAAGCCCTGGCGACGGCCACCGGCGACGACGCCCTGATCTTGCAGACCCAAATTGCGCGCACTTATGGCATCCGGCGTGACTTTGCAGAAGCGCAAAAAATACTGAGATCGGTCGCAGAACCCATCCAGCAGGCGGGCTTTGAGGCTCGCGCGCATTACGCGCTGGAACTGGGGCGCACCTACGCGTCGGCCACGCATTCGCCTGAATCGCAAACCGAAACCGCCAAAGCCACGGCCCGGGCGGCCTACCAAGAAGCCCTGGACATCGCGCGTGCAGGCCAATTGGACGGCTTGGCGATTGACGCGATTCACATGTTCGCGTTCATCGACATGGCTCCCGTAGACCAGCTCAAATGGGCACAGCAGGCCCTGGCGATTTCAACGACTTCAAGCCAGAGCGCCGCCAAAAAATGGGAAGGGTCCATTCGCAACAATCTGGGCATGGCGCTGCACGGTCTGGGGCGTTTTGAGGACGCTTTGGCAGAGTTCAAAAGGGCCCTGGCCATTCGAAAACAAGGTACTAACGCAGGCTCGATCCGCGTCGCGCACTGGATGGTGGCTTGGACCTTGCGCGCTTTGAAACGCCATGAAGAGTCGCTGGGGATTCAATTGCGCTTAGAGCAAGACTGCGCCGCTGCAGGCGAGCCCGACCCTTATGTGTTTGAGGAGCTTGAGATTTTGTACCGCGCCAAAGGGGACGAAGCGCGGGCCATTCACTACGCGCAACTGCAAAAAGTGGGTGCGAAACCGCAATAGCTCGACTTCGCCAAGCTCGACCGCTGGTTTCAAGAGCGGTTTAAATGCTATAATATAAATAGCAAATTATGCATATATTTCGGGAGCTAGAGGCCTATTTTATTCATATTTTGGCAGTTTTTGACATTTTGGCGGAAAAAAGAACCTGCAGGTTCTTTTTTTGTCAAAAATCTCGAAAACAACCCTACTCAACCGGCGGCTGAAAAAACTTCGCCCGGTAATGCGCCAGCTCATCGATGGACTCGTGCACGTCTGACAGGGCGGTGTGCCACTGCTTCTTTTTGAACGATTTGTAAACGTCAGGCCGCCAGCGTTTGGCCAGCTCCTTCAAGGTGCTCACATCCACATTGCGGTAATGAAAAAATGCCTCAAGTTGCGGCATGTACTTGGCCAGAAACCGGCGATCTTGCCCAATGCTGTTGCCGCACAGCGGAGCCACGCCCGGCTTCACGTAGTCGACCAAAAACGCGATGATTTGAGCTTGCGCTTGCGCTTCAGTGACGGTGGATTCCTTCACTTTCGCAATCAGCCCGCTGTTGCCATGGGTGGTTTTGTTCCATTTGTCCATGCGCTCCAGCAACTCGTCGCTTTGCGCAATCACTAAAACCGGGCCTTCGATCCGGGGCGTCAGGTCAGGGCCAGTGACGATGATGGCAATTTCTATGATGCGCTCAACTTCAGGGTCCAGGCCCGTCATTTCGCAGTCCAGCCACACCAAATTTTTATCTGACTTTTTCAAACCTGCCGGAGATTCGATTGGCGCGAGATGGGTGTTCTTGTAAGGCATAGCTTGAATTGTCGCTGATGGCCTAAACTTAAAGGGTTTCACCCTCTTCGGATCACTGTGTTTTCATCCCCTTCTTTCGCGCTCTCAATCACCTTTGCCATCGCCCTGGTGCTGGGCTTGGCGGTCAAATTCTGGCTGGCATCGCGCCAAATTCGCCATGTCGCACTCAACCGCAAGGCTGTGCCGGGAGCATTTGCCAGCCAAATCAGCCTGTCGGCCCACCAAAAGGCGGCGGATTACACGATTGCCAAGTCCCGCTTGGGCTTGCTGGAACTGGCCCTAGGCACCGTTGTGTTGCTTGGCTGGACGCTGCTGGGCGGCCTGTCGGCTTTGAACCACGCGCTGGTTCAGTGGATGGGCGGCGGCATGGCGCAACAAATAGCCCTGTTGGCAGCGTTTGCCCTGATTGGCGGCCTGATTGACCTGCCCATGACGCTGTACCAAACCTTTGTGCTGGAAGAGCGGTTTGGCTTTAACAAAATGACTTTCAAGTTATGGTTGATTGACCTGGTCAAGTCCACCGCAGTGGGCATGTTGATCGGTTTGCCCATCGTCGCACTGATTCTGTACGTCATGGGTGCGGCCGGCAGCCTGTGGTGGCTGTGGGCGTGGGCATTGTGGATGGGTTTTAACCTGCTGCTGCTCACGATTTACCCAAGGTTCATCGCCCCACTGTTTAATAAATTTCAACCGCTTGAGGACGAAACCCTCAAAGCCCGCGTCACCGCGCTGATGCAGCGCTGCGGGTTTGCCGCCAAGGGCCTGTTTGTGATGGACGGCAGCAAGCGCAGCGCCCACGCCAACGCCTATTTCACCGGCTTTGGCGCAGCCAAACGAGTGGTGTTTTACGACACGCTGTTGGCCAAGCTGTCTGCAGGCGAGGTGGACGCCGTGTTGGCGCACGAATTGGGTCATTTCAAGCACAAGCACATCATCAAGCGCATCGTCTCCATGTTTGCCATGAGCCTGGCCGGGTTCGCCTTGCTGGGCTGGCTGGCAACCCAAACCTGGTTTTACACTGGACTTGGCGTATTGCCCAATTTGCGCGCCCCCAACGACGCCTTGGCGCTGATGCTTTTCTTGCTGGCCACACCCGTCTTCAGCTTCTTCATCTCGCCCTTGTTTGCCCAAATGTCGCGCAAGCATGAGTTTGAAGCCGACGCCTACGCCGTTGCTCAAACCAGTGGTGCCGATTTATCAACCGCCTTGCTCAAACTGTACGAAGACAACGCCTCCACCCTGACACCCGACCCGCTGTTTGTGAAGTTCTATTACTCGCACCCGCCCGCGTCAGAGCGCTTGCAGCGAATGAACCCTTGAACACATGACCGCCATGGCATCTCAATTGACAACTCAAAGCTGGGCCGGGCAAACCCGCCGCGCCCTGAATGCCACCGAAATTGTGGCTGGCCTTGCCAAACTGACCGATTGGAAGCTCACCGGTGACGGCGCAAACCTGGCGATTGAAAAGAAGGGCAAGTTCGCCAACTATTTTGAGACGATGGCCTTTGTCAACGCCGTGGCCTACATCGCCCACCGCTGGGATCACCACCCGGACTTGACCGTGCGATACAACACCTGTCTGGTGCGCTTCAACACCCATGATGTGGGCGGCATTTCTTCAACCGACTTCGATTGCGCCGCGCAGATAGACGCTTTGCTGGCATGACGACTTCGTCGCTACAAAACGGCCTTATTGTTGCCAACTATGGACGGCATTTTTTAGTCGAAAGCGTTGAAGGCAAACGACTAATTTGCCACTCGCGTGGCAAAAAAAGCCAGGGTGTGGTGGGCGACCAGGTGAAATGGATGCCCACGCAGGATGAAGGCACGATTGAGAAGCTGGAGCCCAGGCGCAACCTGTTTTACCGCCAGGACGAAGTCCGCACCAAGTCGTTTGCAGCCAACCTGGACCAGGTTTTAATCTTGATTGCCGCCGAGCCCGAGTTCTCCAGCGGCCAGTTGTCTCGTGCGCTGATTGCGGCTGAAGCCGAACACATCACCCCCATCATTGCGCTGAACAAAAGCGATTTGGTCGAACCTTTCGAGAGAGCCTGGAAATGGCTGCAGCCCTACCGGCACATGCATTACGGCGTGCTTCCGCTTTCGCTGCGCAAATCGGCAGACGTTGACCGCGCTGAACTGCTCAAATTGCTGGGTGGCAAAACGACGCTGGTTTTGGGGCCGTCGGGCGCAGGCAAAAGCACGTTGATCAACCTGTTGGCACCTGGCGCTTTGGCGCAAACCGGTGAAATATCGCAAGCGCTGAATGCAGGCAAACACACCACCACCAGCACCACTTGGTACTGGGTGGACAGCGCCAAAACCACGGCCTTGATTGACTCGCCAGGCTTTCAGGAATTTGGGCTGAACCACATCGACCCCGCCCAACTGGCGGCCTACATGCCCGACATCAAACCCCACGTCGCGCAGTGCAAGTTTTACAACTGCACCCATTTACACGAGCCAGGCTGTGGCGTGATGCCCGCTGTGTCCACGTCAGACCTGGAGTGCGGGCCGCAGCAAATCAGCCAAAACCGCTACAAGATTTACAAAGACTTGTTTGCCGAACTGAGCGACAAACACGGGCGCTATTGATTTTGAAGGCCGCTTTCGGGCGCAGAGTCAGATGTAGGTTTCGCGTCAACCGCCGGCGCCAGTGGCGTGGGCGATGCTGCTCCAACGCCAGGCCCAGCGCCCGCTCGGGAACCCGAGCGCTTCATCTCGCGCTGCATAAACAGGTAAAGCCCCTCAACCTTGTCCCGCGCCCATGGCGTTTTGCGCAAAAACTTCAGGCTTGAGGCGATGCTGGGGTCGCTTTGAAAACAACGCACCGGAATTCGCTGGCCCAGCTCTGTCCACCCAAAATGGGCGACCAAGGCCGTCACAATCGCTTCCAGTGTCAACCCATGAAGGGGATTGTGGATTTGCGGAACTGGCGTGGTCATACAATTGAAATTAAACGGAATCAGGCGCGATTTCAGCCGAGCAAACGGGCAAGTGTCAACAGCGCCAGCAGCACCATCCACATCACCACAGTGCGCCACACTAGCCCCACAACGCTACGCAAATGGGCAGGTTCGGGTTCGTTGGCGGCTTGGCCGGTTTGACCGGATTGAGAAGGCGCCATGGTTTGGGTGCTGGCAGCGTCAAAGACTGTTACGCCACCCGGCTTGGGCGTCACGGCACCCAGGCGAACATTGATGGCACCTGACGTAGCCGCCAAAATCACGCCTTCATTGTCAATGGCGGCTCGCAGCGTGTAATTTCGCCAAGCGTCAATGGCCTCCTCAAAACTACCCACTACGGCAAAACCCAGGGCTGTGACACGCGCGGGAAGCCAGTCAATCAGGCCCCACGCGTTGACGGCTGCGGCTTGCAAAGCCAGGCTAACCGGGTGCCGATGGGCTTTGCTGTCGCGCTTCCAGTAACTGGCGACAAATTCACTCAAGCGGTACAGCACCGCGCCAGCCGGGCCAAAGCCCAGGGCAGCCAACACCGAAAACCAGCCTAAAACACCAAAAACATGCCAGTGTGCCGCCAACACCGAGTGTTCAATCACATGGCGAACAATTTCGCTGCGCGGCAAGTCGCTGGCATCCATGTGCCGCCACTGTGCCAAGCGTTCGCGCGCCTGCGCTTCGTCGCCCGCGTCCAGGGCATCGCGAATTCCGGTGAAGTGGTGGCTGAATTGCCTGAAACCCAGCGTGGCGTACAGCACTGCCACGCTCCACACCACGGCAGGCAACCAACCCAATGTCGCCACCAGCAACCAATGCACCGCCAAAGTCAGTGCCGTTGGCAGCAGCACGGCAAAGCCCCAAGCCAGCCAGGCATGTTGAGTGCGCCCAGCATCAAAGTTTTTGCTGCACCAGCGCACCCAGGCGCGGCTGCCAGAATGAATCAGGTTGCCATGGCCCAAGGGCCTGGCCTGTTCCAGCAACAATGCAAAAAGAATAGCGGCAAAACTCATGGGGTGATCATAACGGTCTGGCAGTGACGGCAGCCTTGCCCTGCGCTGACTCGTCCAAAGCGCCACGGGCAGATTCGGCCCCAACGTCACACCCAAACGCCAACGCCAATCGCCCCACTGCGCCTTCAGGCCGATAGAAATCGGTAGAAATTACGCAGCATGCCCGCGGTAGCCCCCCAGATAAAGCGCTCGCTGGTTTGATCTTGGTAGGGCATGGACAGCCATTCGCGGTGCAGACCATCCACTTCAATCCTGTGACGGCGATGGTTGGCTGGGTTCATCAAAAACGCCAGCGGAACCTCAAAGACATCCGCAACTTCATCGTGGTTCGGCGTGACCACAAAGTCGGGCTGAACCAGCGCTACAACCGGGGTGATGATGAAAGAACTCCCGGTCACATAGACCGGCAAATTGCCCAAAACCTGCACAAAATTAGGGGCCAGGCCGACCTCTTCCTCTGCCTCACGCAGGGCCGTGGCGGCAGCATCAGCATCGTCTGCATCAGCTTTGCCACCCGGAAAAGCAATTTGCCCTGAGTGGGTAGACATGTGGGCCGTGCGTTGGGTCAGCAACACCATGGGTTCGGCACGCATGACGATGGCAACCAGCACTGATGCATGCATTGGCGCACGGTCAGCGTATTTCATTTCAGCGTGCAGTTCGGGCTTCCACAAAGGTGGCAGCAAAAAGCGTTGCCGCAAGGCCGAGGGCTGCAGCTGATCTGGC
Organism: Rhodoferax sp.; assembly: GCA_031386665.1. Classification (GTDB taxonomy): domain Bacteria; phylum Pseudomonadota; class Gammaproteobacteria; order Burkholderiales; family Burkholderiaceae_C; genus JANYCG01. The sequence continues at coordinate 20,582 of JANNCN010000152.1, forward strand.
GCAACCGCAGCCAAATGCGAGTCGATTCCGATGACGGCGACATTGTGCGGGTCAAAATTGGGCAGTTTTGACAAGGGGACAAAAGGTTTGGCTGCGGTCACCGGGGTCTGTTTGATTGGGTTGGGAACTTAAGTTTCGCAAGAGCGGACCGCGAGGTTCTGGTGGCATAACCCCTGAATGGCAGCACTTCAATACTGCTCCAAAAAAAAACCGCCGTGAGCTGTTGCTGCGGCGGTTTGTTGAATCGGACTGACCTTGATGGCTCTGATGGCGCTGGAATGGGCCCAAGGCGGATTGAAAGTTCGTTACCGAACTTGCAACAAAGTCGATGTGAGTCGCTTTAAGCCGTCTTCTTGGCTGGCAATTTTTCTTTGATACGTGCCGACTTGCCGCTGCGATCGCGCAAATAGTACAGCTTGGCGCGGCGAACGTCCCCGCGGCGTTTGACTTCGATGCCAGCAATCAGCGGACTGTAGGTTTGAAACGTACGCTCAACGCCTTCGCCGCTTGAAATTTTGCGAACGATGAAGCCGCTGTTCAGGCCACGGTTGCGCTTGGCAATGACCACACCTTCGTAGGCCTGAACCCGCTTGCGCGTGCCCTCAACCACGTTGACGCTGACCACGACAGTATCGCCAGGTGCAAATTCAGGGATGGTCTTACCCAAGCGAGCGATTTCTTCCTGCTCAAGGATTTGAATCAGATTCATGATTTTCCAATGTGATCTTGCAAGCGCCAGTGTCGGAATGACACAAAGGCTTTGTGCGGTGTTGCAGAGGCTTTTGACTGAAATTCCCAATTTCCAAAATTCCCAATTTCAAATCTGAGCGGTCTGTTGCGCAGCAGTCAAGCGGCCAGGCAGAGGATCGGTTAGCCTTCCATTATAACCTGCTTTGGGTGTCAATTGTAGGGCTTATCGGGGCGGTGTTCAGCCAGCATTGGCGGGCAAAATGCGAGCAAAATTCGGCTCAAATTCGCTCTTAGTTCGACCTCAACGCGGCCTCATCCTGTGCTGTGAGTTTGCCAGCAGCGCGCGCATAGGCCAGCAAATCGGGGCGGTGCAGCGCCGTCAGCTTCAGTCTCTGGTCACGACGCCAGCGTTCAATTTGCAGGTGATGGCCCGACAGCAAAGCGTCCGGCACCACCAAGCCCTGCCAATCTTCAGGCCGGGTGTAGTGGGGACAGTCCAGCAATCCATCGAGCGCCGGATTGAAACTGTCTTGCGCATGACTGGCCTGGTCGCCCAACACGCCGGGTTGAAGTCTGGCCACGGAATCCAACAAGGCCATCGCGGCAATTTCACCACCTGACAGCACAAAATCACCCAGGCTTACCTGTTCATCGACGCACTGGTCGATGAAGCGCTGGTCAATCCCTTCGTAGCGCCCACAAACCAGCACCGCGCCTTGGCTTGCCGACCAGCGTTCAACGGCCGCATGGGTCAGCACCGTGCCAATGGGTGAAAAAAGCACCACAGGAGCCTTGTCAGTCCGGGCTTGGCGAATGGCTGCAAGGCATTGCGCCAGTGGCTCCGCCATCATGACCATGCCGGGTCCGCCACCGTAGGCCCGGTCATCGACCCGGCGGTAATTGCCCTGGGCAAAATCGCGCGGATTGCTGAGCTTGACATCGACTTGCCCAGACTCAAACGCACGACGGGTAATGCCCGTTGTGAGCAAGGGCGCAAAAAGTTCGGGAAACAGGGTAATGATGTCAAAGCGCATGGCGGTTCATCATCGGTTGGGGACCTGAATTCGGTCAGTAATCGGGTTGCCAGTCCACCAGGATTTGACGCTTTGTCAAATCCACATCGTCCACATAGACCGCCACGAACGGGATCATGCGTTCCTGCGGGGTGCCGTCTTGTTCATAGTCCATGACCAGAACAGTTTGCGCGCCCGTGGACAAAAGCTCTTTGACCTGACCCAAAGCCACGCCTTCGCGGTTGACGACGTTCAGCCCAATCAGGTCAACCCAGTAGTACTCGTCTTTGTCGGCAGTCGGAAAGCTGGTGCGCGGCACAAAAATTCGCGCGCCGCGCAGGGCCTCCGCCACACTGCGATCGTCAATGCCCTGGGCGTTGGCCACCACCGTATCGGAATGTGTTTTGGCCTCTTTGATGGCCAATTTGAGGGTGCCAGTGAAGGTTTTAGCACCCCTTTCGGAGGGCAAAATAAACCAGCGCTTGGAGGAAAAGAGGGCTTGGGGGTCGCTGCTGTGGCTCAATACCTTGAACCAACCTTTAACGCCCCAAGCGTCTGCGATGCGCCCGACTTCGATAGCGTCCGCTGGCAATTCAGCGGTTTCGAGGCCGGACAGCATCGAAGGCAATCAGACCGTGGCTTTGGCGGCCGCTTGCGCCACCAGACGCTCCACTGTCGGAGAAGCCTGAGCACCGACACTGCGCCAATAGGTCAAACGATCCTGGGCAATGCGAATGCTTTCTTCGCTGGCAGTCGCGATAGGGTTGTAAAACCCAATGCGCTCAATGAAACGACCAACACGGCGGGTGCGCTTGTCAGCAACAACAATATTGAAAAACGGGCGTGCTTTTGCACCGCCACGGGCGAGTCGAATGACGACCATAATGAATCCTTAATTTCGGCGAATTTCAAATGACCAAGGTTCGCAGCAGCATAAAAATTGTCCTGAGTCACTCAAAAAGAGGACTTTCAGACTTACTTCATGTCAATTTGCGTAGATACACCCTGGCCCACCTAAAATTCAATCTCAAGTCCAAAGTTTGAGACACGCAACTTGACCACCCGGTCAGCGGCACTCTGGACAGCCCTCAATTATAGCTTTTTCACAACCCAAAGTACCCTTTTCATGACAATCATTCGCCAAAGTCAGGATGCCGACCTGCCCGAAATTACCGCCATTTATGCCCACCACGTGTGCAACGGCACAGGTACTTTTGAGATTGACCCGCCGACCGAAGCCGAAATGACAACCCGCCGGGCCGACGTGCTTAGCAAAGGCTTGCCCTACCTGGTGGCGCAAGATTCCGTCACGCAACGCGTTTTAGGCTACGCCTACTGCACCTGGTTCAAGCCCAGGCCCGCCTACCGTTTCTCGGCTGAAGATTCGGTTTACTTGGCGCCCGATGGGCAGGGCCGAGGCGTAGGCCGCGCCTTGTTGGCCGAACTGATGGCGCAGGCTGAAAAATCAGGCGTGCGCAAATTGATTGCCGTGATTGGTGATTCCGCCAACGCCGGGTCGATTGGCGTGCACCGCAGCGTGGGGTTCAGTGATGTCGGTGTTTTGACGGCCTGCGGCTGGAAATTCGACAAGTGGCTGGATGTTGTTTTAATGGAAAAGTCATTGGGCTGGGGCAGCACTACTGACGCCGCCTGATCCAATACCGCCAATACCGCCAACCTCAGCAAACACAGCCAACACAGCCAACACGCTCACCATGATCAAAAACAAGACGCTGACCGCATGGTTGAGCTTCGTGGGCGGGCCGCTGGGTTTGCACCGCTTTTATTTACACGGTTTCGGTGACATTCTGGGGTGGTTGTTGCCCATTCCGACAGCATTGGGCATTTACGGCGTTGAGCGAATCAAGCAGTTTGGTGTGGACGATGGCCTGAGCTGGGTGCTGATTCCTTTGCTGGGCTTCACGATCGCGGGCAGCGCGCTCACGGCCATTATTTACGGCCTCATGGAGCCCGAGCGCTGGAATTCCAAATTCAACTCGCAAACTGAAGGCGTTGGCAATGCGGGTGGCACCAATTGGCTCACGATTGGCGCTGTGATTGTGTCGCTGTTGATTGGCGCAACCAGCCTGATTGCCAGCATTGCCTACAGTTTTCAGAGCTACTTTCAGCACCAGATTGAAGAATCAAAAAAGATTTCGCAATAGGTTACTGACTGGATCTGAAGTCAGCTAAAGGGAGCTGAACGCCTTGGGAACCTGAACTCCGCGAAGGCTCAACGGCCTTCGAAAGCTGCGCAAATGTTCAGAAAATCTGCAGACTGATCCAATAGGCGATGGTCGCCACGAAAGCACTCGCCGGAATGGTGAAAATCCAGGCCCAGACGATGTTGCCTGCCACGCCCCAACGCACCGCACTGGCCCGCCGTGCCGCCCCCACGCCCACAATTGCACCCGTGATGGTGTGCGTGGTGGACACAGGAATACCCATGGCGGTAGCCAAAAACAGCGTGATTGCCCCACCCGTTTCAGCGCAAAAGCCCCCTACCGGCTTGAGTTTGGTGATTTTTTGTCCCATGGTCTTGACAATGCGCCAGCCGCCAAACATGGTGCCGGCTGCAATGGCAACGTAGCAGCTGATGATGGTCCAGGTGGGTGGCGAGGTGTCCTGCACGCTGACATAACCTGTGGCGATCAGCATCATCCAGATGATGCCAATGGTTTTTTGCGCGTCGTTACCGCCATGGCCGAGGCTGTAGGCACCGGCAGACACCAACTGCAAACGCCGAAACCAGCGGTCAACCCGCGACGGCGTGGAACGCCGAAAAGTCCAGGCGACCAGCAGCATCATGAGCGACCCCAGGGTGAAGCCCAACAGCGGCGAGACAAAAATGAAGGCGACGGTTTTGAAAATACCCGTTGAAATCAGCGCGCCCGTGCCTGCCTTGGCGATCACGGCGCCCACAATGCCGCCAATCAGGGCGTGGGATGAACTGCTGGGAATGCCGTAGTACCAGGTGATGAAATTCCAGCTGATGGCACCAACCAAGGCACCAAAAATGACGTGGGTGTCGACAACACCCGGCTGGACAATGCCTTTGCCAACGGTTGCCGCCACGCTCAGGTGAAAGACAAAAATCGCCACAAAATTAAAAAATGCTGCAAACAGAACGGCCTGCCCCGGCTTCAGAACACCGGTTGACACCACCGTGGCAATCGAATTGGCCGCGTCGTGAAACCCGTTCATGAAGTCAAAAGCCAACGCCAGAACCACTAGCATCACGACCACCCAAATTGCAACTTGCGTGCCTTGCATCTTGTCGCCCGGTTTAGCTGTTTTCGAGGACAACGCCCTCGATCAGGTTGGCCACGTCTTCGCACTTGTCGGTGATGGTCTCAAGCAATTCATAAATTGCCTTCAGTTTGATGACCTCGCGCACATCAGGCTCTTCCCGGAACAGCTTGCTCATGGCTGAGCGCATCACGCGGTCGGCGTCGGACTCAAGTTTGTCAATCTCTTCACAGGTTTTCAGCGCCGCCTCGGCGACCTTGGGATCAGCGATTTTTTCAAGCATGTAGACGGCGTCTTTCAGGCGCTCGCAGCATTTCACGCTCAGGTCGGTCAAACGCACGATTTCAACCGTCATGTGGCGCACGTCGTACAGGGCCATGGTTTCTGCGGAGTCCTGAATCAGGTCGGCCACGTCGTCCATGGTGTTGATGAGCGAGTGAATTTGCTCGCGGTCAATTGGCGTGATGAAAGTCTTGTGCAGCGCCTTGTTCACGTCGTGCGTGATACGGTCTGCCGCACGTTCGGCGTTGTCCACGTCACGGTTGTACTGTTCGCGCAGGTGGGGGTCGCTGTAATTGGCCACCAACTGCGAGAATGCGCGGGCCGCTTCGACAATGCGATCCGCGTGCTGATTGAACATTTCAAAGAAGTTGCCTTCGCGGGGCATTAATTTACCAAACAGCATAAGCCGCTCCTGACATTGATAAGCACAATCGTCCAACGCTTGTCAGACACACATCCGTCACCGTCCGCCAAAAATTTGTCATCTCAACGTCATGAAAATGACATTGATTTGACTTCCAACGGACACAAAAAAGCTTGGCGTGAGTGTAACTGTTGGTCAATGCTGAACCGCCAACAAAACCACGCTTCGAGAGGCCATGCAAATCACAGAACGTAAAAAAGCCCGCAATGAGCGGGCTTTTTGGAGGGCAGCTGAATCAGCCGGTGAAGGATCTATCGCCTGTTTATCTGAAAATTCGACCTGATAATCAGGCGCGAGCTGCCCTGAGGCGCATCGAAAACTGGGCCAAGGCTGCAATACCACTGGCTTCTGCGCGGTGGCACCAAGCCTGCAACTCGGTGGCCAAATGCTCACGCGAGAGCGAGGTATTCAGCCACATTTGGCGCAATTCTTCGCGCATGGTGACCATTTTGTCCAACACCGGCGATGCTGCGCGGGCTTGGGCCAACTGGGATACGGCAGATGCAGGCACTTTGTCTTCATCGCGGTGCAGCCATTGGCGTGCAGATTTGATGACGGCAGCGTCGGCGCGGCGGGCTTTCATGGCGTCAAGCTCGTCATTGAAGGCGCGGCGCATGTCTTTGGCGTAACCAGCCATGATTTCATAGCGGTTTGAAATCAGCGCTTCCAAGGTTTTTTCATCGGCAACTGGGCGAACATCGCCAAAAGCCAGTTTAGGCGTGGTCTTTTTGACTTTGGCCAAGCCAACTGCCTGCATGATCGTGATGTACATCCAGCCAATGTCAAACTCGTAAGGCTTGACCGACAACTTGGCCGAGGTTGGGTAGGTATGGTGATTGTTGTGCAACTCTTCACCCGCAATGATGATGCCCCAGGGCGAAATGTTGGCGCTGGCGTCAGTGGTCTCAAAGTTGCGGTAGCCCCAGTAGTGAGCCGCACCGTTGATGATGCCGGCCGCGGTGATCGGCGTCCAGGCCATTTGCAATGCCCAAACGGCCAGGCCCACAGCGCCAAATAGGTACAGGTTGATGATCATCATCAAACCTACGCCCTGCCACGAAAAACGGGTGTACAGGTTGCGTTCAATCCAGTCGTCTGGTGTGCCGTGGCCGTAACGGGCCATGGTTTCCAGATTTTTGGACTCGACGCGGTACAACTCAGCGCCTTGAAACAGCACCTTCTTGATGCCATACACATGTGGGCTGTGTGGGTCTTCATCTTGCTCACACTTGGCATGGTGTTTGCGGTGGATGGCGGCCCATTCTTTGGTGACCTGGCCCGTGGTTAACCACAGCCATAGCCGGAAAAAATGCGAGGCAATGGGGTGCAGGTCCAGCGCGCGATGGGCTTGATGTCGGTGCAAAAAGACTGTCACACTGATCATGGTGACGTGCGTCAACGCCAGTGCGAACAGCACAATCTGCCACCAAGTGAGCTGCCAGGTGCCATGGGCTAACCATTCAATAGCAGCATTCAACACGACAGAATCAGAAATAAACATGTTGTAAATTCTCTCAACGACGTTAGAAAAAGTAACAGCGAGACGGGACACCAATAAAGCGGGACATATAGCGATACCAAGCTTGGCTCAGCTCGACCATGCTCTGATTTTAAGGGGTTTGTCTCAAAACGCCTATTTTAATGCCCTTAATTGCCGTCCCGCATTAAAAGATCTTAAAAGAGCTTAAAAGAGCTTAAAAAGCAGAAAGGCGGCTTCAAAATTCGAAAAATCTCAATTTTTCTGCCAAACTGCGGCGAAAAACCCGTCTGTGGCATGCTTGTGCGGCCACAAACGCAGGTACTTTTGAGCCGTTTCGCCACCGCTGCAGAGCTTTTCGGCCCCTTCAACCTTCAGATGGGTCAGTAAAGGCCCGACTTCAAGGGGCGCGAAGTCAGCATTGTTTTGGTCAAACGCCAAGGCCACGTCTTCGTCTTCTTGGGGCAAGAGGCTGCAAGTGGCGTACACCAGCCGACCACCTGGTTTGACCAGGCGGGCGGCGCTTTGCAAGATGGCAGTTTGCAAAACGGCCATGTCTTGCACTGATTTGAGGCTGTGACGCCATTTCAGGTCAGGGTTGCGCTTCAGGGTGCCTAGGCCAGAACACGGCGCATCGACCAAAACCCGGTCAATCTTGCCGGAAAGCCGCTTCACCCGGTCATCGCGCTCGTGGGCGATGGCGGCGGGGTGCACATTTGACAGCCCGCTGCGGGCCAAACGGGGTTTGAGCGCCTCCAGCCGATGGCCCGAGGTGTCAAACGCATACAGCCGCCCAGTGCTACGCATGGCAGCGCCAATGGCCAGGGTTTTGCCACCCGCACCAGCGCAAAAATCCACCACCATTTCGCCGCGCTTGGCATCGACCAGGAGGGCCAGCAGCTGCGAGCCTTCGTCTTGCACCTCAAAAGCCCCACGAATGAAGGCTTCGGTCTTGTTCAGCACGGGCTTGCCTTCAATGCGCAGCCCCCATGGCGAAAACGGCGTAGCGGCAGATTTCACGCCCGCTTTGGCCAGCTCTTTTTGAACATCGGCGCGCTTTTCTTTGAAATCGTTGACCCGCAGGTCAAAGCCGCCGGGTTGGTTCAGGCTATTGACCAAGGGCCAAAACCCGTCGCCGACCTGGTCTTTCAGGGGCTGCACCAACCATTCGGGTAAATTGTGGCGATGGCGTTCCATCAGGTGGGCCACGTCAATTTTGTCGCACTGGTCGAGCCAGTTTTTCTCTTGATCAGTCAACGCGCTCTTTAAAAAATCACGCGGACCATGGAATCCTAAAATCGCCAGGCGCCGCTCTTTGGAGCCGCTTCCGCTGGGCGCAAAGTGGTCATACAGCTGCTTTTTGCGCAACACGTTGTACAGCGTTTCGGTCAGGGTGGCGCGTTCACGCGGGCCTAAGCCCCGGTTGTCTCGGTAAAACTTGGCGACAATGGCGTCGGTGGACGCGTCGAATTTAAGAGACAGCCTGACAAGTTCAGCGCAGGCGTCCAACAGGGCTTTTGGGTGCATAGCCCTCTATTGTCCCATGCAGGGTCTGGTTGGAGCGGTTGCAGCGCCACTATGCCCGACAATGCCGCCCTCATTTTTGAAGCAATTTGCCATGCCAACTGATGCCCTTCCCGCCTTGATCACCACCCCACCCGGGCGTTACCGCCACTACAAAGGCGGTCTCTATGAAGTGATTGGCACCGCGAGGCACAGCGAAACCCTGGAGCCGATGACGATTTACCGCGCCCTGTACGGCGAACAAGGCCTTTGGGTGCGGCCCGCAGGCATGTTTGCCGAGCGGGTTGACGCAGTGGGGGCCTTGGTTGAGATGCCGCCGGTTGCTGGAACCGATGCAGGAACCGATACAGGCGCAGTTTCAGGGGCTGCGCCCTTCAATCAACCGCGGTTTTCCAAAATTAACGATGAATCGGTGGCTTGATATCGCCGGCGATATCAAACCCGCCTCTATTTTACAAAAAAGAACCTGCAGGTTCTTTTTTATCGAAAAGTCGGTATTTTGGCCGAAATATGAACAAAATTGGCCTCTAGCTCGCAAATATGTTCAATAGTTTGCTATTATTTACATAGCAATCTGAACACAGCCTGAGGGTAGATCAAGTGCTCCTGCGTGAGGATGCGTGCGGCCAGCAGCCCAGCCGTGTCCCCTGGCAATATCGGCACCACCGCCTGCGCCAAAATTGGGCCAAGATCCAGCTCAGCCGTCACCTGGTGAACGGTCACCCCGGACACTTTGCAACCAGCATCGATGGCCCGTTGGTGAGTGTTCAGCCCCGCAAAAGCGGGCAACAGCGAGGGGTGAATATTGACCATGCGGCCTTCAAACTGGTTGACGAATGCGGGGGACAAAATGCGCATGAATCCGGCCAGCACCACCAAGGCGGGCTCGCTCGCTGCCACAGACGCTGACAGCGCCGCCTCGAACGCCTCGCGGCTGGCAAAGGCTTTGTGATCAACCACCTGGCTTGCAATACCGTGACTTTGGGCCAGTTGCAGGCCCTTCGCGTCAGGCCGGTTGCTGATGACCAATGCCACCTTCACCCCGTATTTTTGCGCCCAGGCACCTTGCTCGGCTGCCCGCACAATAGACAGCATGTTGGAGCCACCGCCCGAGATCAAAATGACAATGTTTTTCATGACAGGATTATCACTTTGCAAAACGATCACCTAGAAGATGCCGAAGCCCCGGGCACGCAGCTTGCGCAACCCATTTGCTTGTCAGTCGGCGAAGCCCGTGTTTTGGCGACGCTGATGGAAAAAGCCCGCACCGTGCCCGACAGCTACCCTTTGTCGCTGAACTCCCTGGTTTTGGGATGCAACCAAAAAAGCAGCCGCGAACCGCTGATGAACCTGAGCGAGGCGCAAGCCGCCGCTGCGCTGGACACACTCAAGTCGCTGAATTTGGTGCGCGAAGCCTCGGTCGGCCGGGTTTTGCGGTTTGAACACAACTTTCAACGCGGCATCAAGGTGCCTGAGCAGTCGGCCGTGCTGCTGGGTTTGCTGATGCTGCGCGGCCCGCAAACTGCTGGTGAACTGCGTTTGAACAGCGAACGCTGGTACAAATTTGCCGATATTTCATCGGTCGACGGCTTTTTGGAAGAGCTGCAAGATCGCTCTGTCGACAAAGGCGGCCCCTTGGTGGTGAAGCTGCCCCGCGCCCCAGGTACCCGCGAACAGCGATGGACGCATTTGCTCTGCGGCGCACCTGATTTGACGGCAATGGGCAGCGACGCCAGCGGCAACCCTGCGGCTGGCCACGCCAACAGCCCAGCCGCTATGGCACAACGAATTGCGGCACTGGAAACTGAGGTTTCGCAGTTGCGCGAAAAAGTGCAAAAATTGTGCGCTGAATTGGATGTTTGATCGGGCGTTTGATTGGGTGACCGGGTTGGCAGTTTGAGGGGCGTTCAGGGCATAGTCAAAACAGCCGAGGTGCCTTAGTTGTCGCCCCTTAGACATGAACAAACGAACGACCGTGCTAAAACACATTCAGCCGACGACCGAACTTTGAATTTATTGAGTGGAGAACCTTCATGGACTTGACTTTTACCCCCGAAGAACAGAAATTTCGCGACGACATGCGGGCCTGGGTGGCCGCCAATTTGCCGGCGCATATTTCGCACAAAGTAAAAAACTCTTTGCACCAAACCCGGGCCGACATGGAAGATTGGTCCAAAATTTTGGGCAAAAAAGGCTGGCTGGCCTACGGCTGGCCCAAAGAATTTGGCGGCCCCGGCTGGACCTCGGTGCAAAAACACCTGTTTGAAGAAGAATGCGCCATGGCTGGCGCGCCGCGTATCTTGCCGTTTGGCCCGGTCATGGTGGCCCCGGTGATCATGGCGTTTGGCAGCCCCGCACAACAACAGCGCTTTTTACCCGGCATTGCCAGTGGTGAAGTCTGGTGGAGCCAGGGCTACAGCGAGCCGGGTTCTGGCTCGGACCTGGCGTCGCTCAAGACCAAGGCCGAGCGCGTGGGCAACCATTACGTGGTCAACGGCCAAAAGACCTGGACAACGCTGGCACAGCACGGCGACTGGATTTTTTGCCTGGTTCGCACCAGCAACGACGGCAAGCCGCAAACCGGCATCAGCTTTTTGCTGATCGACATGAAATCCAAAGGCGTCAGCGTGCGCCCCATCAAATTAATTGACGGTAGCGTGGAAGTCAACGAAGTCTGGTTTGACAACGTCGAAGTGCCCGTTGAAAACCTGATCGGCGAAGAAAACAAGGGCTGGACTTATGCCAAGCACCTGCTCAGCCACGAGCGCACCAACATTGCCGACGTGAACCGCTCCAAACGCGAGCTCGAGCGCCTGAAACGCATCGCCAAAGCCGAAGGCATGCTGGACGACCCCCGCTTTCGGGACGAAATCGCCAAGCTCGACGTGGACGTGGTGGCGCTTGAAATGATGGTGCTGCGGGTGCTGTCGGCTGAAAAATCTGGCAAACAGTCGCTCGACGTGGCGGGTTTGCTCAAAATTCGTGGCAGCGAGATTCAGCAACGCTATGCCGAACTGATGATGCTGGCCGTGGGCAGTTACGCGCTGCCTTTGATGGACGAGGCCATGCAGGCTGGCTGGCAGGGCGAATTTGTCGGCGCAGCCCATTGCGCGCCGCTGGCGTCGACCTACTTCAACATGCGCAAAACCACCATTTACGGTGGCAGCAACGAAGTGCAGCGCAACATCGTGGCTCAGACTGTGCTCGGCTGAAGCTCGGCAAAGTCTTCGCTGCGCGGCTGTGGGGCTCCCCCGGGCCCCCTCCACGAGGGGGTTCCATCGTGATGAATGCAGTTGACGATTTTTTCTTTTTTGAATACGACGTTTTCAGGTGATTTATGAACTTTGACTTTAGCGACGACCAAGAGCAACTTCGCGACGCGGTTCGCAAATGGGTTGACAAGGGCTACAGCTTTGAGCGCCGCACCAGCATCGACAAAGCAGGCGGCTTCTCGCGCGAGGCCTACAGCGAACTGGCCGAACTGGGCTTGACCGGGCTGTTCGTGCCTGACGCCCACGGTGGTTTGGGCCTGGGGCCGATTGACGCGATGGTGGTGATGGGAGAACTGGGCCGGGGCCTGGTGCTTGAACCGCTGGCCCAAACCTTGATTGCAAGCGCGCTGCTGGCAGGCTACGCGCCACCCGCTGTGCAAGCCGCCTGGTTGCCCAAAATTGCCGACGGCAGCGCCCTGGTCGTGCTGGCGTACCAAGAGCGTGCCGCCCGCTACAACCTGGACATTTGCCAAGCCGCCGCCACCCAAGTGGGCGATGGCTGGACGGTCAGCGCCGCCAAGGGCATTGTCCCCGTGGGCGACATGGCCGATGCCTTCATCGTGCCCGCCGTCGTGGGCACCCGCATTGCGCTCTTTTTGGTAGAGCGAAGTGCTGCAGGCGTCACCACCCGGGGCTATGGCACGCAAGACGGTGGTCGCGCCGCCGAACTCAAACTGCACAACGCCCCCGCCACCTTGATCACCCTGGACGGTCTGACCGCGCTGGAACACGGCGTTGACATTGGCATTGCCGCAAGCTGTGCTGAGGCCGTGGGCGTGATGGATTCCACCATGACCATCACCGCTGAGTACGTCAACACCCGCAAACAGTTTGGCGTGGCGATTGGCAGCTTCCAGGCGCTGCGGCATCGCGCGGCTGACATGAAAATGCAGCTGGAACTGGCCCGCTCCATGAGCTACTACGCGTCGCTCAAGCTCAACGACGACCCCGCAGAGCGCCGCGCCGCCATGGCCCGAGCCAAGTACCAACTCGGCAATTCGATGCGCTTTGTCGGCCAGCAAGCCATTCAATTGCATGGCGGCAACGGCGTGACCGACGAATACCCCATCAGCCACTACTTCAAGCGCTTGACGCAGTTGGAGATGACCTTTGGCGACACCTTGCACCACCTGGGTGAAGTCTCTGCCCGCATGACCGACACCGCCGGCGTTTTTGCCTGAATGCGCCGCTCTGCCCAGCCAGCCACAGAAAGACCACGCCATGACCACTCGCCGCTTGCTTCTATCCACCTGGTCCACCTTGGGCAGCCTGACTTTGCTCGGCGCGTGCGCCTTGCCTAATTCGAACCCTGCGGCGCCGAACCTGGAGGTTGCGCCCCCCATCGTTTTTGTCCACGGTAACGGCGACACCGCCGCCTTATGGCAAACCACGCTGTGGCGCTTTGAGTCGAATGGCTGGCCGCGCGAGCGCTTGCACGCGATTGAGGTGCCCTACCCTTCGTCTCGCGCTGACGACAGCAAGGCGCAACCCGGCACCACGTCAACGGCGGAGCACATGGCGTATTTGAAGGGCGAGGTGGACAAGGTGTTGAAGGCAACCGGGGCCAAGCAGGTCGTGCTGTTTGCCAATTCGCGCGGTGGCAACGCAGTGCGCAATTACATTCAAAACGGTGGCGGCGTGGTCACGGTGTCGCACGCCATTTTGGGCGGCACGCCAAACCATGGCGTCTGGGCGATCAAGGGGTTTCGGGAATTCAATGAATTCTCTGGCACTGGCCCCTTTTTAATGGGCTTGAATACCGCCAAAAACGCCAATGGCGACGAGGTCACTGGCCCCGTCAAGTGGATGACCATTCGCTCTGACAACAATGACAAATTTGCCCAACCTGACGGTTTGTGGATTGGGCAAAAAGGCACGGCCACGAATGTCACCTTTGCAGGCCCCGAGCTCAAAGGCGCGCAAAACGTCGTGCTGCCGCGCATCGACCACCGCGAAACCTCTTTTTCACCCGCTGCCTTTGCGGCCGCCTACCGCTTTGTCACTGGCAAAGCGCCCGCTAGCCTGGGTATTCAGCCCGAAAGCAGCGTGGTGCTGAATGGCCGAGTGACCGGCATGGGCGTTGACTCTGGCGACCCCAAATCAGGCAACGGCTTCAACAACCTGCCAGTGCCGGGCTCAAGCATCGAGGTGTTCGCAACCGATGCGGCAACCGGCGCGCGCCTGGGTTCTGCCGTTCACAGCAAAACCATTGGCCCAGACGGCCAATGGGGCCCGTTCAAACCTCAGGGCATGGTGCCGCATGAGTTTGTCATCAGTGCGCCAGGCTATGCCACCACCCACATTTACCGCAGCCCGCTGCCCCGCTCCAGCGACATTTTCAACCTGCGGTTAGAGCGGCTGGCTGACGCAGACAAAACTGCGCAATCGGTGGTGACGCTGTTTCGCCCCCGCGGCTACTTTGACGCTGAGCGCGACAAACTAAGCTTTGACGGCAAAACCAGCCTGCCTGGGGTGCCACCCACCGGTTCTGGCATTGCGAATTCAAAAATCGTCATCACCCAAGCGGGCGTTCGCGCCATTGCAGGAGAATTCAATGGCGAGCGAATCACTGGCAGAACCTGGCCGGCATCGGAAAACCGGGTGGTGCTGCTGGAAATCACGCAGTAAGTTTTGCACGCTGATTTCCTGCGTGAAGGTGCTGGGCGGACTTTCAATAAGCCGATAAATTGCGTGACTTGACTGTGATGATGGGCGCAACCCAACTCACTTTCACACAAAGCTGCGCAATGTGACTGCACCACCCAAGCCAAGCGGGGCCAATGACTGGACGATTGACCAGGATTGGCAGCGCTACACCCCCCAAGACCACGCCACCTGGAAGACGCTTTTTGAGCGCCAATCCAAACTGCTGCCGGGGCGCGCCTGCGACGAGTTTGTGCAGGGCATGCTGGACTTGCCGATTGGCGCAGAGCAAATTCCTGACTTTCGGCGCTTGAGCGATGTGCTGATGAAGCAAACTGGCTGGCAAGTGGTGGCCGTACCCGGACTGGTGCCTGATGAAGTTTTTTTTGACCACCTGGCGCACCGGCGCTTCCCTGCCGGGCAGTTCATTCGCCAGCCACATGAGCTGGACTATCTCGAAGAGCCCGACGTTTTTCATGACGTATTTGGCCACGTGCCCATGCTGATGAACCCTGCCATTGCAGACTACATCCAGGCCTATGGCGTGGGCGGTTTGCGGGCGCAAAAATTAGGTGTACTGGATCGCCTGGCCCGCGTGTACTGGTACACGGTGGAGTTCGGTCTGGTGCAACAAAAAGACGGCTTGCGCATTTATGGGGCGGGCATTGCGTCGTCGGCGTCCGAGACCATCTTTGCCCTGGACGACCCGTCACCCAACCGCATTGGGTTCGAGTTACCGCGTGTCATGCGAACCCAGTACCGCATTGACGATTTTCAAGAAAGCTATTTTGTATTGAACCAGCTGGACGAGCTGCTTGAACTGGCCCACATCGACTTCAGCCCGCTGTACGATCAGGTTCAAAGCCTGCCCGATTTGGCCCCCGGCCAGGCGCTTGCGAGTGACAGCCTACTGAGCCAGGGCACCGGGCGATACCATCTGAATAAACGACAATAAGTAAGCGCCAACCGCCCTAAACAGGCACGGCCGTGGTGTGCTTCACCCGATCCATCACAAAACTGGTTTTGCAGTCTTGCACGCTGGGGTGTTTGAGCAAAGTGTCCATGATGAAGTGGCTGTAGTGGGCCATGTCGCGCACCACCAGGCGCAGCAAATAGTCCATCTCGCCCGTCATCGCGGCGCATTCCACCACTTCGGGCCAGGCTTGCACGCTGGCGCGAAACACGTCCATCGGGTTGCGTTTGTGGCCTTCAGTCAGCTTTTCCAGCCGCACACTGATATAGGCCGTCAGCCCCAAACCCACAGCCTCGGGCTTGACCAAGGCCACGTAACGGTCAATCACCTTGGCCTCTTCAAGCCGCTTGACCCGGCGCAACACGGCGCTGGGCGACAGGCCAACCTGCTCGGCAATTTGGTCGTAAGTGGCGCGGCCATCTTGCTGAAGGCTGCGCAAAATATGCCGATCTAGCTTGTCAAGTGTTTCCATCTTGGTAATTTAGCTCCTTTGTTGCGGCAAACTGCACTATAGCGCCGCATAACGCAAAAATCATGCGTGGCAATTGGGCGATGATTCGAAGCAGCTTGCAAACGCCATAACGTACCTCGTGCTCCCTAAGCCCCTTACGAAAGACCCGCCATGACCGACCTGTTTGACAACCCCATGGGCCTGATGGGCTTTGAATTTGTCGAGTTCGCATCGCCCACGCCAGGGCTGCTGGAACCGATTTTTGAGCGCATGGGCTTCACGATGGTGGCCAAACACCGCTCCAAAGACGTGGTGTTGTACCGCCAGGGCGAGATCAACTTCATCGTCAACCGCGAACCCAAAAGCGTGGCGGGCTTTTTTGCAGCGGAACACGGCCCCTGCGCCTGCGGCATGGCGTTTCGGGTGAAAGACTCGCATCTGGCCTACGCCCGCGCTCTGGAACTTGGCGCCCAGCCGATTGAAATCAAAACTGGCCCAATGGAGCTGAACCTGCCCGCCATCAAAGGCATTGGCGGCGCGCCGCTTTACCTGATTGACCGCTTTGAGGACGGCAAATCCATCTATGACATTGACTTTTTGTTCGTCGACGGGGTCGACCGCCACCCGCGCGGCCACGGCTTGAAATTGATCGACCATTTAACCCACAACGTCTACCGGGGGCGCATGGCGTTTTGGGCCGACTACTACACCAAGCTTTTCAACTTCAGAGAGATTCGCTTCTTTGACATCAAGGGCGAGTACACGGGGCTCACATCCAAAGCCCTGACCGCGCCCGACGGCAAAATTCGCATCCCGCTGAACGAAGAGTCGCGCCAGGGCGGTGGGCAAATTGAAGAGTACTTGATGAAGTTCAACGGCGAAGGCATTCAGCACATCGCCATGATTTGCGATGACCTGCTGGCCACCGTGGACAGTCTGGCTCTGGCAGGCGTGCCGCTAATGACCGCCCCGAGCGACAGCTATTACGACATGCTGGAGGGTCGCTTGCCAGGCCACGGCCAACCGGTGGCGGAACTGCAAACACGCGGCATTTTGCTGGACGGCAGCACGGACGCTACCGCTGGGGCTGGCGGATCAGGCAGTGGGACTGAAGCGCCACGCACCCCGCGCCTGCTGCTGCAAATCTTCTCGCAAATGCAGCTTGGCCCGGTGTTTTTTGAATTTATCCAGCGCAAAGGCGACGAAGGCTTTGGCGAAGGCAATTTCAAAGCCTTGTTTGAGTCGCTGGAGCGCGACCAGATTCAGCGGGGGGCGCTGGAAGTTGCTTGATTTGCATCAACTGCGCCGGGCGCACCGCAAGGAGCGGCATGGCAAGCTGATGGGAAACTTCATATCACCGGTGATATGAAATGCCTTAAAACATACCCAAAATGGGTATTTTGGCTGCAATTCATAGATAAATAGGCCTCTAGCTCCCGAATTTATTCAATAGTTTGCTATGTTAATTATAGCAAACTACGTCAATCATCAACACCCGCCATCTGAGCCAATTCGCCCGACATGGCAATTCGCACGCCCGCCTTGCCCTCGGTCACCATGCGGTGCAAGGCGGCAGCGACATCAGCCGCTTCAATGGCCCGGTAATTGGCGGGTATCAAAAAACTGGCCGCACGCATCAAGGCCAGGCCAATTTGCTCGGCGGGGCGAGCGGTTTGCTTCAATGACGCGCGGTCGCCCGCCAGCATGCTGGGGCGGGCAATGCTGACTGAATCAAAACCCAATTGCGCTACGGCGGCTTCCATCTCACTTTTGATGCGGTTGTAAAACACGCCAGATTTGGCATTGGCCCCCATGGCGCTGACTACGCCCAGGCGCATGGGTGGCGACGCGTTTTGGGAACCGCCAGATGGCTTGCCTGCCCGTTTTGCAGAGTGCGTCCCAGATTGCAGGGCCGCTTGGGCGACCGCCACCACAGCATCCAAATCAACCGCCTTGAACGCTTCTTGGCTGCCCGCCACTTTGATCGTCGTGCCCAAGGTGCAATAAACATCATGCACTGTGGGCAAATTGGCCAATTTGGCCACCGCACCGGGGCCAGTCAGGTCAATCACATGGGCTGTTAGTTTGGGGTGTTTCAGCGCGGGCGCGCGCCTGCCAACGCAGTGCACGGCGCTGTAGCGGCGATCTGCCAAGAGCAGATTAAGCAACTCGGCGCCCACCAGGCCAGTCGCACCGGCCAGCAGTGCAATTCGTTCGTTTTTTTGGATCATGGGCGCATGATAGGCCTGCCACCGCTCTTGCGGCCGGGTTCTTGACAGCCAGGGCCGTGGTCGGTAAATTTGAATTCCTCAACCAAGGACTTCACATGAACTACGTCGATGGATTTGTCGCCTCAGTGCCGAACGCCAACAAAGAAGCTTTCCGTCTGCACGCCGAACGTGCCGCAGGCATCTTCAAAGAGTTCGGTGCGTTGACGGTGGTCGATTGCTGGGGCGACGACGTGCCAGAAGGCAAGCTGACCTCGTTTCCAATGGCAGTGAAGTGCGAGCCGCAAGAAACCGTGGTGTTCTCCTGGGTCACCTGGCCCTCGCGCGCGGTGCGAGATGAGGGCTGGAAAAACGTCATGGCCGATCCGCGCATGCAGTCGGACGCAGGCGTCATGCCATTTGATGGCAAGCGCATGATTTACGGCGGCTTTCAGATCATTGCGAGCCAATAAGGCTCCAAGCTGACCTTAACCTGGCCCCGACCTGGCCTTACCCGCAACGCAGTTGGGCGTCGGCCCCTGCGAATAAACTAGGGCCATGTCCCTAGACGCTCTATTTATCTCCGCGGGCGTGGTCGCGCTGGCCGAAATCGGCGACAAAACCCAGCTTTTGGCCTTCATTTTGGCAGCCCGCTTCAAAAGGCCAGTTCCCATTGTTCTGGGCATTCTGGCGGCCACTTTGATCAATCATGGTTTGGCGGGTGCGTTGGGTGCTTGGGTGACCACCGTGGTCAGCCCCGACGCGATGCGCTGGATTTTGGGCGCGTCCTTTATAGGCATGGCGATTTGGACGCTGATTCCCGACAAAATTGAAAAAGAAGAAGCCCAGATTGCCAACCGCCTGGGGGTGTTTGGGGCCACGTTTGTGACCTTCTTTTTGGCCGAAATGGGTGACAAAACGCAAATTGCCACCATCGCTTTGGCCGCCCACTTTGCCGCCCCCGTCACTGTGATTGCTGGCACCACATTGGGCATGCTGTTGGCAGACGTTCCAGCCGTGTTTGCTGGCAACAAGTTCGCCGACAAAATCCCCATGAAACTGGTGCATTCCATTGCCGCCGCGATCTTCGCAGCGATGGGAATGTTGACCTTGTTTCAGGCAGAAAAATGGTTCAGTTAGCACAACGCCAAACAGTAACCTGCGCTCCACTCTAAGCGCTTCGCAAGGCGCAGCAAAGCACCCGCCTCGCAGTCGCAGCTTGTCACCAAATCGTCACTGAATTCGGATTCAATTGCAAGTTGCTTCACTAGCTTGGCAAAGTGCGTTTGCCAAGTGCCAGCGATGCTCTTCGACTGAATTCAGAATTGAAAAAAATCCAGCAAATCCAGCAAACCCTCGTCATTTGGGTTGATCGCCTTGGTTGCAGACTGCACACTGGCGCAAGGCTCGGATTGAGCCCTTTGCCTGCTGGTTGGGTGCAGAGGCTTCGAGGCAAACTAGTTGCCTTTCGGTTTGCCTGCCGCCTGGCATCCATATTGGCGCTGGCTGGCGTTTGCAACGATGTTTTCGCTGAGGATGCCGCTCAGGGCGCAAAGCTCTACATGCGCCTGGCCAATGATTCTTGGTCGTGTGTGTCTTGTCACGGCCCTGACCCAGGCGCGAACCGCAACAACATTCTGCGGGCAGCAGATCGGCCCGAGACGCTTGTCAAGGTGATAAGCACGGTCAGCGCCATGGGGTTTTTGAGCTCACAACTGACTGAGGTTGACCGCGCTGATGTCACCGCATTTCTTGGCAATATCGTGCGGATCAATGACCCATCTGCAGCCTTGCGAGTTTGGCCTGTGACATTGGAATTTGGACACATACCCGTCGGCGGCACATCGGCACGGCAGTTTGTGAGCATTGGCAACCCATCCACTGCGTCGGCACCGGTGCTCGTTTCTGTCCTTGCAACCGACCTGGCAATTGCTCTGACCCATGACTGCCCTGCCAGCCTTTCCCCAGGTTCTTCGTGCGAGGCCAGTGTCACTTTGAACCCAAACGCAGTGGGGCTTTTGCGCGCTGCAGTGGTCGTCAACAGCCCAGCCCTGTCGCAGCCGATGGTGGTGGGTCTGACTGGTTATGGCAGCATCGGGCCACTTAGCCAATTGGCTTGGGTGCAATCGGCCCCCGATGTGCGATTTGAGGCTGAAAAAGGCGGGCCAAGCGTGATGCACACCCTAACTTTGAGCAACCCCGGCACCATGCCAGTCGAATTGGCCTGGACCAGCATCACCGGGCCAAATGCCAACCAGTTCAAGCTGCAAGGCCGCTGTGCGAGTAGCAGCATGTTGCAAGCTGGCACCCGGTGTGATCTCACCGTGACCTACACACCCAGCCAATTTGCCGAATCCAAAGCAGTTTTGCAACTGCGCAGCAACCAAGGCAACCCACCCGCCCTGCGCCTTGACGGCATTGCAATAAGCCCTCAGACCACTGCCGCACCCATCGAGCCCCTGACCACCACCACGGGCGGTGGCTGCTCGATTGGCCCGCCCAATCAGCGCGGTCACGATCCTGCGCTGTGGTTGATGGTTTTGATCGCTGCAGGCGTTTCTGTTTTGCGGTCGCTTTTGAGGCCTTTCGCGATGCCCAAAATAGGAAAACCGGCATGACACCCGGCCTGTCTCGGCGGACTTGAATCACCGGCGTGCTGCCCCTGCGCTTCAAGGGGAGCCGTACGAAGTCAAACGCAGGAAATATTGGCACATAAGGCTCCTTCGATTCATACATTCAAGTCACCTAGAAGCAAATTCGTTATGGAAGCCTTCTCAAGAAACATTTCACGTCGAAGCGCCATGCGCAAAGCAGCTCGACTGTCAGTTGGTGTTGCCACTGCAACCTGCGCTGGTATCACAGTGGCGCAAACTCGCAAGACCACTGATGGCGACATGGTGTTGATTCAAATCGTTGACCTGTCTCAAGCCCACCAAGATGTGTCAAAGAGACCTGCAAACACTTGCCCAAATGGGCGTGGCACGGCACACAACTGTCATCGTGACGCAGGTCGTGCCCATGGTGAATTCCAAGCTGCCCATCGTTCGGTCCTACCGAGACACCTAGTCAAAACTTTTTGACGAACCACCCACGCCTTTGAGCATGGCTGGCTACATTGCCGCACGTTACGCCTTTGAAGTCCTCAACAGGATGGCCGAGGCCCCAACCCGGCAAAACGTCCTGGCGGCATTTCAACGCGCCAACAGCATCGATTTAGGTGGCTTTCGCGTGGGAGGGCAACGCCGCAGTACCAATTACGTCACCCAAAGCATGTTGACAGCGGATGGGCGTGTG
This sequence comes from Rhodoferax sp., assembly GCA_031386665.1. Lineage (GTDB taxonomy): Bacteria > Pseudomonadota > Gammaproteobacteria > Burkholderiales > Burkholderiaceae_C > JANYCG01. The sequence goes on from JANNCN010000152.1 coordinate 42,081, forward strand.
GTTGGTTGACTTTGGCAAGGGTGCGCTGCACCAATTCGGCGTAAAGTAGTTTCACAGAGTGAAGGCCTTCGCGGATACTTCACCGTTTTCATTTAACAATCTGACGGGTTTGCCAGTATTCGGGCTTCGCGCGGCTTGTGCACCAAGCGCTCTGCCAACTCAAACACGAGCATGCCGAGCAGCATAGCGACCACAAAAACAACCGCCTTGGGCTGACCTGAGGCCATTGAAACCAAAGCTGGCCCTGGGCAAAAGCCAGCCAAGCCCCAACCTGCGCCAAACAGCAGACTGCCAACGACCAATCGGCGGTCGATCAGCTGAGATGTCGGCAAATGAAGCAGTCCACCAAAAAAATTGGTCGTGCGTTTTCGAGCCAAGGCAAAGGCAAAAAACCCGACGGCGATGGCCCCGCCCATCACCAGCGCCAGCGAGGGGTCCCAAGCACCGAACAAGTCCAGAAAACCCAACACCTTGCCAGGGTCGGTCATGCCAGACAACAAAAGTCCCAGGCCAAACAGCAGGCCCACCACAAATTCACTGAAGCGTTGCATCAGACGGCTCCTTAAAACAAATGACGGATGACAAAAACCACCAAAAACCCAGCGCCCATAAAGCTGAGCGTGGCAGCAAGCGACCGGGGTGACAAGCGAGACAAGCCACAAACGCCATGGCCACTGGTGCAGCCCGAACCAACCCTTGTGCCAAAGCCGACCAAGAGGCCCGCCACCACAATGACCAGGTAGCCCGCATCAATCCGCGGCGGCACTGCAAAGCCAGCAGGCGCCAAAATCGCAAACAAAAACGGCGACGCCGCTATGCCCAATAAAAACGCGATGCGCCAACCGGCATCGCCTGACTTGGGTGGCAACAAACCACCCAAAATACCGCTGATGCCCAAAATGCGTCCGTTTAGCAAGATGAAAATGGCTGAGGCAGTGCCCAGCAAAAGACCACCCGAAAGGGAGGCCCAAGGTGTGAAATTCAGCCAGTCAATCGTCACGGTTTACTCCTTTGAGGTTTCACAAAATTGCTCGTACAAAACTTGGATGATTGCCAACGCGGGCGCACTGGCCAGCGCGTAGTAAATGTTCTTTCCATCACGTCGCGTAGTGACCAGCGATTCGTCCCGTAACACCGTCAATTGCTGCGACAAAGTGGGCTGAACGATTCCCAGCAGCGCCTCCAACTCACCCACTCGCATTTCGCGCTGGGTGAGCTGGCAAAGAATCAACAACCGGTCCGGATTGGCCAAAACTTTCATGAGCGCACTTGCCTTGGTGGCGGCGGCTTGCATGGAAGTCAGATCAATGGCAGCAGGGGTCATGGCTAGCTTTTTGATTGAACAATGTGCTTCAGTATGAAATCATTATACTAATTAATAAATTGTTTATGAATATACTATAAATTGCTTATGCATAGAAAAAAGCAACAATCCCCGCGATGAATCGGTTGACCCGATACAGGTGAGTTGCCGTTGTGGTCGCCCTGGTTCAGGCTGACCAGTTCGAGCAGCAGCGTGCAGGCCTGAGGACCGAATACGGTAAACGTCGGCCTTTAAACACGCTGCGCAGGATTCCTATCAACGGCCCTGAGTAATTGTTGCCCTTGAATTTAGCGCTGCCCATGCTTGTGCATCATGGGCCACTCGCATTTCAACGCCTCAAAACACCACCACCACCCTATTGTGTGACTGCCGACAGCGTCATTAAACGTTGTTTGGCGCGCTGATAGCCCACGTGGTGATCATTGGCGCCATGCATCGCCTTGGTGGCCACGCTTTGGCAGACGATCAACATGGCCTGTTGGGGTAGCGACGCGCTAGCGCGTTGGCCGGTCTCCACGCTCGCAGCCTTGTTCACCAGCTTGTTGAAGTTCATGTGCACGAATTTTTCGTGGCTTGAACCAATCGCCAATTGGTGCACGGTGTCATGAAGCTGGTGGTACGTGGGTAGGTACTCCACTTTTCGCAGGTTGAGCACCTGCCGGGCTACGCCGAACAATTGGATCAGCTGATTCTTCAAATGACATGCCCGACAGTTGTTGCCGTAATAGGTCAGCAGCAAAAAGCTTTGATCTTCATTGAGCATGACAAACTTCGCGGACTGGCTCGTTTGAGTGTCGAGCGAAGCTTCGGTTTTAAATCGAACCTTTCCGAATACTTCAAAGTCCGTGATGTGACTTTTGACGTTTTCGATAAGGCTTAGATGCTGACTGTTCAAATGCTGCGCCAGCAGACGCGAATCAACGCGGGCTTCGTCTTTGGTGGTGGTTAGCGCCAGGTCAACAGGTGCTGACTTAACCTGGTCGATTGTGCGCGCTGCAGTCATACTGCACCACCAATCTGTGCCAGTTGGCGCTCAGAATTTACACCAGCCCACCGCCCCGAAAGGCCAATGGGAAGGCGCTTTAGAGCTTTCGGCAAGCTCCATAGAGCGAGGCGATCATCCACCTTTTGAGGGATCGGCATGATGCCGCTGAATTCGGCTGTGCTCGGCTGGTTTACCTGCGAAGTTTTCAAGGTTTGCATAATTGCTTTCAAAACACAAGTTAAAAAAGCTCATAGCAATGGACTATAGAATAACAAAACAACATAGTCATTCACGTTTGCACGAATGACTCATCATTGTGATAATGCTCGGTTAAAGGGGACTCAATCTCTTCATGGCCTAACAGCCCTCGAAACCCATTTTTGCCTGCCAGGGCTTGATGGGTTTCTTGCTTTGAGCACATTGCTTTGCCAAAGCCTTTTGGCATTGGTTAAAACAACATGGGCGAGTTTACAGCACAGTTTTTCGCGCTTTCTTTCACTACTTCATTGTGGGTTTCTTAGCGAAAGATTTGGATTGCCAGTGCCAGTGCCACAGCGAGGATTCCAGAGTTTTCACGATTGATGTGCAGCCCTTTGCTTGCCTTGTGGCGCAAAGCAATGTCAAACCATAGCAGCCGCAGGCACCCCCATCCGCTTGATGCGCTTGCGTTCCTTCGCAGTCTGCTTCGCCGCCCACAAATCGCGCTGGGTTTGCATGGCCAGCCAGAAACCGGGGGTGTTGCCCAAGGCCTCGGACAGACGCAAATCCATATCTGCCGACACGGCGGCATGGCTGTGCAAAACACGTGACAACATCACGCGGCTGATGCCCAAATGCGCCGCAAACGCGGTCACGCTGACGCTCAAATCTTCCAGCCAACCCATCAGCATTTCGCCGGGGTGTGCGGGGTTGTGCATGTTCATAAAATCCTCCTGATAGTCATTTCAGTGGTAATCCAAGTAGTCCAATAGCTCCACGACATAACCATCAAACCGGAAAGTCAGTCGCCAGTTGACCTGCACGGTCACCGCGTAAAACCCGACGCGGTCGCCAGCCAAACCATGAAACCGCCACGATGGGCGGACAAGGGCTTGCGGCCTGGTTAGAGTCGGCCGAACATGTTGCGTTTTGTCGGCATATCCTTAAATCACTCCGACAGATTGAAACTTACCTCGCAATTTGTTCACCACATCAGCCAGCACAATTGGATCTAGCTGGTTCTTCTTCAGAAATGCCTTCCACTGAGTTTGCTTGGTTACATCTCCTGCAAAGGCGTCTGTAAACCCGACAGGCACTGTGGCCGGCATGGGCATTTTGCGGCGCTCTAACGTTGCTTCAATGGCGCGGCGCACTTCGGATGGGTCAAGCGCGGTGTCATCCAGTAGCACCCACAAATCGAAGTAATCCTTCATTCGTGTGTTGGCCAGCCCCAGTAGGCACACGGCATGGAATTTCTCGGCGACGACCGTGTATTTCGGATACGCCCGCAGCTGCGGTGCCGGAAAATCGTCCAGCAGTACCGGGTAGATGATCGCCTGTGGTGCGGGAGTCACCGCGTCGCCAAACCCGATGTCAACTTGCAGAACAATCCGCGCACCATCCAGTTTTGCCTGAATGTCGATCCGCACACCACCATAGCCAGCCTCTCGGCGGATGACCGACCCTTTGATTGAGCCGGGATCAAACTCCACGCCGTCTTCGGCAGGAATCTGACAAATTTGGCGGAAAGTCTCCACCGCCGTGTCGACATCATCTGGGCCAAAGCCCAAAAGATCAGCATCACGGGTGGGTCGGTGTGCAACGTCATACCAAAGTGTGAATAGCAGCGCCCCCTTGAGCAGGAAGTTCGAGGCGTGCTCGGAAACGGACAGTCGATACAGCAGACGCTCCAGACCGAAATGCGTCAGCGTCAAATTGAAGTCTTGCTTGGTCGCGTCGGCGTGTCGCTTCAAGCGTGCCCGCACCGATGCCGCCAGATTTCGACTCATGTTGTCACGCTTTCCAAATAAGGGCGCATGACATTGGCCACGCGGTCAACCGTCGCGAAATTCCAGATCTCGTCCATCGTGAATTTTCGTTGTGACCAGCCATCGCGCAGGGCTTCCAGTGCAACGTCCAGCCCAATCTTGTTGCGATATTTGAAGCAGTCGGCCACGGTCTTGGCGGCGTTAAATACTGGCACGCTCACGCCGTCGACCGACAAATGTTCAATGCCCTCAGTGAACGCCACCCCGGACATACGCACTGGCCGAATTTTTGGCTGGTCAAGCCGTGGAACGGGTGCGCGATGCGCAATAGCAAGCCAGACTTCAAAGGGTGCCTGGGTCCCGATGCTATGTACGCGCAGTGCCGAAAGCAGGCAAACCACGCCCTGCGGTACACGCAGCGCCACTTCCGCCAATGACCGATGCTCGCTCATGGCTTGGCCTGGCAGGGCATAAACCCCGCGAGCAACTCTTTCGAGCTTTCCTGCGGCGACGAGTCGGCTGAGCACAATGGTTGGAAGTTCCTGCTGCGCTAGATCCCGAGCGCGCAGTAGCGGTCTAGCCTTGGCAAGTTCCAGGACAGCCTGCTTATGTGTTGATTGGGAACGAAGGTTCATGATGCAAGTATGTTGCAATATATAGGCATTTGTCAATTAATTAAACACAATAGCAACAAACAAACCCACTCAAGCACCGCTTTCCCTCGACTGCGGCCTTGTGTAACGCCACGCTATTTCCAGCGCCACTTGGCCAGCAACCGCGCCTGAAGAGCCTTCCGCGCGGGCAGCAGTTTTGCGCGCCGGGTGGCGATGCGCTCGGAAATCTCGCGTTGGCGACTCGGGTCAAACCACGCCTTGCCGTCCTTGGCCATATCCCAGGTGCTTGATACGGCATTTCGATGGACCGTCACATGATCGGCATCAACCCCAACCGTTGCGAGCCGTTCGCGCTCACTTGCACGCCAGCGCTTGTGCCACAGGCGCTTGTCGTCGGCTTCCGAGCGTGCGGTTGTGTGACCAAAAATCGGTGTCTTGCGAAGACTGCGGCTCATTGCTCATCCTTGGATTCGTGAATCATTTCGGTCATTCTGCACAAACTGCCCTATTGAGCCATCGCCCGTCAAGACAGACAACTTGCGCTGGCTGTCAATGCACCTTATCGCACTAAACTGCACTCTAAATCACCATAAGCCTATGATTTAGCAAAGAAAAAGGCCGTTTGCTGGATGTCAGCAAACGGCCTTGGACGGTGTGTTGGTGGAGCTGGCGGGATTTGAACCCGCGTCCGCAAACCTTCTTCGAACAGTTCTACATGTGTAGCCGTCTGATTTGGATCTCGCTTTTCACATCGCGCAGTGGCACGCTATGCAAATCGCCAGCAACCTATTGTCTTGACCCACCCTAAGTTACCCAAGGCAGGTCCAGCCGAATGAGATTACCCCACAGCCTGGACGGTTTGACCTTGCGGTCTTGCCACCCTTGCCCAGCCTATCGGCTTGCTGTTGTGAGGCTCACGTGCAATTAAGCAGCGAGTGCGAAACGTTCGTCGTTTGCAGTTAGTTTTTTTGAATCTGTTTTACGAGCGCATTCAGCTCGACATGCCCTGCTGCGCGTCTGAATCCACGTCGAAACCAGTGCAGCCCCCTTGGCATTTCCATAAATCCAATGTTCGAGCGCATCGCGTTGTTGTAAATCCTCGACATACGGACGTATGTCTGCGGTTTACGCCTAGCGCTGCATCCCGGAAATTGAATTTCTGAAAACGCCAAGCCTGTATTTTAGGCGCAATGGGGGGAATTCAAGGCTGGGGGTAGGCGAATGAGCAGATTGACAGGGCAAATGACCTGAGGTTGGCCTAAAAATGGGTTGAAAAGCGAAAAAAGAACCTGCAGGTTCTTTTTTCTTTAAAACACTCAAAAACACCAAAATACGAACAAAATAGGGCTCTAGCTCTCGAATAATATCAATAGTTCGCTATTATAAATATAGCAACAATTCGATGGGTGCGTTGATCGACTGGTGGGCGCCCCACTGCGCGGTGTCTACGTTGCCGAGGTAGCCGTAGGTTGCGGCGACAGTGCCCATACCTGCGGCCAGGCCAGCCACAATGTCGCGGTGGTCGTCGCCTACGTAGATGCAACGCGCCGGGTCCACGCGCAGGCGGCGGGCGGCTTCAAAAAGTGGCTCGGGGTGGGGTTTGGCGTGGGGGGTGGTGTCGCCGCTCACAATGGTTTGTGCCGATTGAAACAAAGCCATAGCCTGAGTCAGTGGGTCTGTGAAACGGGCCGATTTGTTGGTCACCACACCCCAGGGCAATTGCCGGGCGACCAATTGCGCGATCAGCTCTTTCACGCCTTCAAACGCATAGGTGCGCTGGGTCATGCTTTGCTCGTAGTTGACAAAAAACTCCTCTTTCAAGGCGTTGAAGTCGGGATGCTCTGGCGTCATGTCGAACGCAATGGCCAACATGCCGCGCGCGCCAGACCCCGCCATGGGCCGGTAAAGCGCTTGCGGCAAGCTGGTTAAACCCCGGTCGGTGCGCATTTTGTCGGCGGCTGCGCCCAGGTCAGGCGCGCTGTCGATCAGGGTGCCGTCCAGGTCGAAAAGAACGGCTTGAACATCGCTAAACATCATACAAAACCGCTAAATTCCGATAAATTTCAATGGTCGTCATAAAACTGGTTCAAAGCGGCTTTTGGGTGGCAAACATGTAGTTCACGCTGGTGTCGTCGCTCAACCAGTAGCGCTTGGTCAGCGGGTTGTATTCAAGCCCCCGGGTTTTGCTCAAATCCAAGCCTGCGCTTCGGCAATGCTGGGCCAATTCACTGGGGCGAATCAATTTGGCGTATTCATGGGTGCCGCGCGGCAGCATGTTCAACACATATTCCGCCCCCACAATCGCGAACAAAAAGGACTTGGGGTTGCGGTTGATGGTGGAGAAAAACACCCAACCGCCAGGTCTGACCAAATCGGCACACGCTTGCACGATGGACGATGGGTCGGGCACGTGCTCCAGCATTTCCATGCAGGTGATCACGTCAAAACTGGCAGGTTCGGCCAGCGCCAGGGCTTCCGCGCTGATTTCCTGGTAGCTGACGTTGGGGGTTTGGGCCTCAAGCGCGTGCAGCTGCGCGACTTTCAGGGCTTTGGTCGCCAGGTCGATACCCAGCACCGCAGCCCCTTTGCGAGCCATCGAATCGGCCAATATGCCGCCGCCGCAGCCGATGTCCAGCACCCGTTTGTCAGCGATGGGGCACTGGGTATTGATCCAGTCCAGGCGCAACGGGTTGATTTGGTGCAAAGGGCGAAATTCACTTTCGGTGTCCCACCAGCGGTGCGCCAGGTCTGAGAATTTGGCAAGCTCGGCGGGATCTGCGTTCATAGTAGTGGTCATAAAACTATTATCGGCACATCACGCTGCAAAGTGGTGCGCGGGGGATTGAAGGGTGCATGGCGCAGAAAAGATGCGCCTTTTTGAGGCCAAAAACAAAACCCGCTAAAGCAGAACCTTAGCGGGTTTGAGGTGGAAACCGGGGCGGCTCAAGCGAGCCACCCTGTGGGTCGCCAGGCTTACTTGTTGGTACGTGTACCGACCACTTCGATCTCTACGCGGCGGTTCTTGGCTTGACCTTCTTTGGTCTTGTTGTCAGCCACTGGCTGCTTCTCGCCCTTGCCTTCGGTGTAAACGCGGTTTTTCTCGATGCCTTTGGTCACCAAGTAAGCCTTGACGGCTTCAGCACGCCGAACCGACAGCTTCTGGTTGTAAGCGTCGCTGCCCACAGAGTCAGTGTGACCCACAGCAATGATCACTTCGAGGTTGATGCCCTTGACTTTGCCGGTCAGGTCATCCAGCTTGGCTTTGCCTTCAGGCTTTAACACAGATTTGTTGAAGTCAAAGAACGCGTCAGCAGCGTAAGTGACTTTGGTGGCGACTGGAGGAGGAGGCGCAGCAGGCGCTGGTGCGGCAGCAGGTGCAGGAGCAGCAGCTGGGGCCGGTGCAGCAGCAGCGGGCGCAGCAGGTGCTGGCGCAGCGACAGGAGCGGGCGCAGGTGCAGCCTTCGGCGCAACAATCGCACCATCACAACCGACGGCTGCAGTAGCGGGTGTCCAGCTGCCATCACGCCAGCAAAGTTCGTTGGTGCCGTTTTTCCAAACCAATTCGTTGGTGCCATTGCGCCAGTTGTCAACTGACTGTGCGCCAGCTGCGGTTGCCAGTGCTGCCGTGGCGATCAACAAAGCCACTTTATTCAATTTCATCATATTTGTCCTCTTTGGGAAGGCCGCAGCAGCGCTGCGATTAATTAGACGCTCTAGGTGACCATCACCTAACTCGTGAAAGACATTGTGCCACAGCCATTAGGGTTACCCAGCGCTGTTCGGTTACACCTGCGTAGGACAAATCCGCATTTCATTCGAAGTGTTGCGACGGTGCGACAACTTTATGACCGTAAAATCAAGACTAATCGGCCACCCTGGCCACAGAAAAGCGCAGCAATGACCCAGTTCGCCAAAGAAACTCTCCCTATCAGTCTAGAAGAGGAAATGCGTCGCAGCTACCTTGATTACGCCATGAGCGTGATTGTGGGCCGCGCCTTGCCTGATGCGCGCGACGGCTTGAAACCCGTGCATCGGCGGGTCTTGTTTGCCATGCACGAGCTGAACAACGACTGGAACAAACCCTACAAAAAGTCAGCCCGTATTGTGGGAGACGTGATTGGCAAATACCACCCGCACGGCGACAGCGCAGTGTATGAAACCATTGTTCGCATGGCGCAAGATTTTTCGTTGCGTCACATGCTGGTGGATGGTCAGGGCAACTTCGGCTCGGTCGATGGCGACAACGCTGCCGCCATGCGCTACACGGAAATCCGCATGTCCAAAATTGCCCACGAGTTGCTGGCTGATCTGGACAAAGAAACGGTCGATTTCGGCCCCAATTACGACGGCAGCGAGCGCGAGCCGCTGGTAATGCCCGCGCGCTTTCCCAATCTACTCGTGAATGGCTCGTCAGGCATTGCCGTGGGCATGGCAACCAACATTCCGCCGCACAATTTAAATGAAGTCATCGACGGCTGCCTGCATTTGCTACGCAACCCCGAGGCGTCGATTGACGAGTTGATGGAGATCATTCCTGCACCAGACTTCCCCACGGCGGGCATCATTTACGGCATCAATGGTGTGAAAGACGGCTACCGCACGGGCCGTGGCCGTGTCGTGATGCGCGCCAAGGTTCACTTTGAGGACATTGACAAAGGCCAGCGCCAAGCCATCATCGTCGACGAATTGCCCTACCAATGCAACAAAAAGACCCTGCAAGAACGCATGGCCGAACTGGTGCACGAGAAGAAGATTGAAGGCATCAGCCACATTCAGGACGAGTCAGACAAGTCCGGCATGCGCTTGGTCATTGAATTGAAGCGCGGCGAAGTGCCCGAAGTGGTGCTGAACAACCTGTACAAGCAAACCCAACTGCAAGACACCTTCGGCATCAACATGGTGGCGCTGATCAACGGCCAGCCCAAGCTGTGCAATCTGAAAGACTTGATCGAAGTCTTTTTGGAGCACCGCCGCGAGGTCGTCACTCGCCGCACCATTTACACGCTGCGCAAAGCGCGCGAACGCGGCCATGTTCTGGAAGGCCTGGCCGTGGCGTTGGCCAATATTGACGAATTCATCGCCATCATACGCAACGCTCCTACACCGCCAGTCGCCAAAGCCGAGCTGATGACCAAGGCCTGGGACAGCAAATTAGTGCGCGAAATGTTGACTCGCACCCGTGCCGATGGCGGCAGCGTGAACGCCGATGACTACCGACCCGATGGCATGGACAAATCGGTTGGCATGGGCAGCGACGGCCTGTACCGCCTTTCGGACACCCAAGCGCATGAAATTTTGCAGATGCGTTTGCAGCGCCTGACGGGCCTTGAGCAAGACAAAATTGTTTCGGAATATAAAGAGGTGATGTCCGAGATTGAGGACTTGCTGGACATTTTGAGCAAGCCAGAACGTGTCTCCATCATCATTGGCGAAGAGCTCACCGCGATCAAAACCGAATTTGGCCAAACCAAAGTGGGCGCGAGGCGAAGCTTGGTTGAACACAGCTCGTTCGACCTGAGCACCGAAGACCTGATCACCCCCACCGACATGGTGGTCACCTTGAGCCACAGTGGCTACATCAAAAGCCAGCCTTTGGGCGAATACCGTGCGCAAAAGCGCGGCGGGCGCGGCAAACAGGCCACCGCCACCAAAGAAGACGATTGGGTAGACCAACTGTTCATCGCCAACACCCACGATTACATTTTGTGCTTTAGCAACCGGGGGCGTTTGTACTGGCTCAAGGTTTGGGAAGTGCCACAGGGCTCGCGCGGCTCACGCGGGCGCCCTATCGTCAATATGTTCCCTTTGCTCGAAGGCGAAAAAATCACCGTGGTGCTGCCGCTAACAGGTGAAAAACGCAGCTTCCCGGCGGACCAATACGTGTTCATGGCAACCAGCATGGGCACCGTCAAAAAGACCACCTTGGACGAATTCAGCAACCCACGCAAGGCCGGCATCATTGCGGTTGACCTGGACCCAGGCGACTTCTTGATTGGCGCGTCGCTGACCGATGGCAAACATGACGTCATGCTGTTCAGCGACGGTGGCAAAGCCGTGCGTTTCGATGAAAACGACGTGCGCCCCATGGGTCGCACGGCCCGTGGCGTGCGCGGCATGATGCTGGAAGACGGGCAAGGCGTCATCGCCATGCTGGTGGCTGAGGATGAACAGCAAAGCGTGCTGACCGCCACCCAAAACGGGTACGGCAAGCGCACCAACATCAATGAATACACCCGCCATGGCCGCGGAACCAAGGGCATGATTGCCATCCAACAAAGCGAGCGCAATGGCAAAGTGGTTGCCGCAACCCTGGTGCATGCCGATGACGAAATCATGCTGATCACCGACAAAGGCGTGTTGGTTCGCACCCGTGTGGGAGAAATTCGTGAGATGGGCCGCGCGACTCAAGGCGTCACCCTGATCGGCCTGGACGAAGGCTCCAAACTCAGCGGCCTGCAGCGCATAGTTGAAAACGATGCGATTCCACCCGAGAGCGACTTGGGCGATGCCGCAAGCGACGCGCCAACCGACCCAGAGGTGTAGTCCAGTCACTGCCATTGCTCGCCTAGGGTCGCGCTTCTCGCTTTAACTTGAAACCACCTCAGCGCAATCCAGCGAATTTCAGAACAATTTTGTGAATAAAAATTCAAACACTCCGGGTGAGACTTCGTTGGCTGATTTGCGCGTTCAGATCGACACCATCGACCGCGAGTTGCTGGCGCTGTTGAATCAGCGGGCGCATGTGGCCGAGCAAGTGGGCGATATCAAACGCCTTGAAGGCTCGCCATTTTTTCGGCCTGACCGGGTGGCCCAAGTCATTGAGAAAATTCAAAACGCCAACACCGGGCCGCTCAAAAACCCACACGTGGCGGCCATTTGGCGGGAGATCATGTCGGCTTGCTTGGCGCTTGAAGCGCCGCAGAGGGTCGCTGTTTTGGGGCCTGCTGGAACCTTCTGCGAACAAGCCGCGCTGCAGTTTTTTGGCGGTGCGGTTGAACTGATTTACTGCGCCAATTTTGATGAGGTTTTTCACGCCACCGAGGCCGGGCGCGCCCAATTTGGCGTGGTGGGTGTGGAAAGCTCGGCAGAAGGTGTGGTCACCCGCTCGCTCGATCTGTTTTTGCGCACGCCGACTCAAATGGTGGGCGAAGTCAGCCTCATGGTTCGCCACAACGTGCTGCGCCAAAGCAATTCGCTGGAGGGCATCGAGGTGGTTTTGGCGCATCCGCAAGCTTTGGCTCAGTGCCAGGGCTGGCTCATGCAAAATCTACCCAAAGCAGAGCGCCGGGCAGTGTCCAGCAACGCCGAAGGTGCCCGTCTGGCCACTACCAACCCGGCTTGGGCGGGCTTGGCCAGCGACCGGGCAGCCGCGCAGTTTGGCCTGAACATTGCCGCCCACGCCGTGCAGGACGACGCGCACAACCGAACCCGTTTTGCGGTCATTTGCTTGCCGCAAACATTGGCAACGCCGCCTGCTACGGGCCGCGACTGCACCAGTTTGGTCGTGTCGGTACCCAACCAGCCCGGTGCCTTGCATGATTTGCTTATCCCTTTGAAGACGCACGGCGTGTCCATGACCCGGTTTGAGTCGCGCCCCGCGCGGACTGGCCAGTGGGAATACTATTTTTACATCGACATTCAAGGTCATCCTTCGCAGCCGCACATTGCGTCGGCACTCAAAGAACTTCAAAGCCTTTGTGCGTTTTACAAGGTTTTGGGCACCTACCCGGCCAGCGAATAAGAGTAAGGATAATGACCGTTCGTTCGTTTCACCGCAATAGAGTACCAGCCCCAAGTCGGCTCGGTCCTGCGCGCCTTCGCGCAGCGGTATGTCGTATTTTGGAACTCACACATGTTTGAACAACTCGGTTTGATTGGTTGCGGTTTGATGGGAGGCTCTTTTGCGCTCGCACTCAAACGTGCGGGTCTGGTTAAGCGAGTCGTCGGTTACAGCAAATCTCCTTCCACCACTGAACGCGCCCGCCTCATGGGCGTGATTGATGTCGAGGCACCGTCTGCCCTGCTTGCGGTGTCGGGTGCCGACATTGTGTTGATCGCAGTGCCTGTGTCGGCAACTGAAGCAACCTTCAAGTCGATCAAGCATTTGGTCACGCCCCAAATGCTGATCATGGACGTGGGCTCGACCAAGCGCGAAGTCATTGACGCAGGGCGACGCGCATTGCGCGAGCAAATCGGCTCGTTTGTGCCCACCCACCCCATCGCTGGCAAGGAGGTGTCGGGCGTTGAAAACGCCGATGCCGACCTTTACGTGGGCAAGCAGGTCATCCTGACGCCGATTGAGCGCACGCTGACCAACCAGTTGCAACGCGCGGTTGACGTCTGGACAGGTCTGGGCTGCCGGGTGCTGCAAATGTCGCCTGAAGAGCATGACGCTGCTTTTGCGGCGGTCAGCCACTTGCCTCACCTGATTTCTTTTGCGCTCATGAACGCCATTAGCGGCCAAGTCAAAGGCAAAGAATTTTTGTCATTGGCCGGCCCTGGTTTTCGGGACTTCACGCGCATTGCCGCGAGCGACCCACAGGTCTGGCGTGACATCATGATTTCAAACCGCGAAGAGCTGCTTTCGCAAACCAAAATTTTCAAACGTAACCTTGAAACCCTGGAACTCATGATTTCAAGCAGCAACGCAGAAGCTCTGGAAGCCTTGATTGACCAAGCCAGCATGGCGCGCGCCAACTGGACCATGACTTCTAACAAACCGCAACGCTAAGCCAAGTTGCGTTCGGCACTTTGTCCTAATTTTGTTTTTTGGGGCTATTGACGTGTTCGCAACCCAGTTTTTAGACATTCCGCCGCTGGCCTCTGTGTCGGGCACGGTCACACTTCCTGGCTCCAAAAGCATTTCTAACCGGGTGTTGTTGTTGTCTGCGTTGTGCTCGGGCACCACGACTTTGCACGATTTGCTGGATTCCGATGACACGCGAGTGATGCTAAAAGCCCTTAAATCCTTGGGTTGTCACATCAACCAACGGGGCTCGACCGTTGAGATCACAGGTTTGAGCGGGCAAATTCAAAATCGCAGTGCCGACTTGTTCATGGGCAATGCGGGCACCGCCATGCGACCTTTGACGGCGGCGTTGGCGGTTTTGGGTGGCGACTTCAAGCTTCACGGCGTCGCACGCATGCATGAGCGTCCAATCGGCGATTTGGTCGATGCGCTGCGGCAGTTGGGTTGTCACATTGACTACCTGGGGCAGCAGGGCTTTCCGCCATTGCGCATTGGCAGCCCGCATTTGCAGCTTGACGCACCCATTCAAATTCGGGGTGACGTGTCCAGTCAGTTTCTCACCGCCTTGTTAATGGCTTTGCCACTCGTTGCCCAAAGCGACATCGTGATTGACGTGGTGGGTGAGCTAATTTCCCGCCCTTATATCGAAATCACGCTGAATCTGCTGGCCCGCTATGGCGTTCAGGTTCAAAACGACCACTGGCAAACCTTCACTATTCCAGCAGGCAGCCAACTGCAATCGCCCGGCAACTTGCACGTCGAAGCTGACGCTTCGTCGGCCAGTTACTTCTTGGCCTTGGGCGCGATTGCCTGCAGGCCAATCCAAGACAATCTGGGGCAAAACTCCCAGCCCAAACTCAGAATTGAAGGGGTTGGCGCTGACTCGATTCAAGGCGACATCAGATTTGTGGAGGCCGTCATTCAAATGGGGGGGCGTGTCGACAGTGGCCCCAACTGGCTGGAAGCGTCAACAGACAGTTGGCCCTTGAAACCCATAGACCTGGACTGCAACCACATTCCAGATGCCGCCATGACCCTGGCTGTGATGGCGCTTTACGCCACAGGCACCAGTACGTTGCGCAACATTGCCAGTTGGCGAGTCAAGGAAACGGACCGAATTGCGGCTATGGCGACCGAATTGCGAAAGATCGGTGCTGTGGTTGAAGAAGGTGTTGATTTCATCCGCATCACGCCACCAGCCTCTGCCCAGCGCTGGCGCAGCGCGAGCATTCACACCTACGACGATCACCGTGTCGCCATGTGCTTTGCATTGGCGGCGTTCAACCCGGCGGGCTTGGCTGTGCGAATTGAAGACCCAAAATGTGTGGCCAAAACCTTCCCTGACTACTTCGAAACCCTGTTCTCGGTGGCGCAGGCGCCCCAAACCGACATTCCGGTCATTTGCATCGATGGCCCAACGGCCTCTGGCAAAGGAACGCTTGCCGCAGATTTGGCCAAGCGACTGGGCTACCATTTTTTAGACTCCGGCTCGCTTTACCGCATCACCGCATTGGCAGCAAAGCAGGCCGGGCTTGTTTTGGACGCGTCCTGTGAGGCTCTGATTTCCAGCTTGGTCGGGCAACTGAGCATTGAATTTGCGCTGGGGCGGGTACTGCTGGCCAAAGTTGGTGCGGGATCCGGCACTGAAATGACTGACGTGAGTGACCAAATCCGAACCGAAGAGGCGGGCATGGACGCCTCCAAAGTCTCTGCGCTGCCGTTGGTCAGACAGGCTTTGATCGAACTTCAGCACAGTTTCAGGCAATTGCCTGGCTTGGTTGCCGATGGCCGCGACATGGGGACGGTCATCTTTCCACAAGCCGCGCTAAAAGTCTACTTGACCGCAAGCACCGAAAAACGCGCCGAAAGGCGGCATAGACAGTTGATTTCAAAGGGAATTTCGGCTACACTCCTCTCTCTTCGCGCTGATTTGGAAGCCCGTGACAACCGAGATTCATCCCGGCTTGTTGCCCCACTCAAACCGGCCGCAGATGCCAAGTTACTGGACAACTCAAATTTATCGGTTGAAGAATCGGTAAATTTGGTGTTGGGCTGGTGGCAAAGCAAACAAGCTTTCGAAAAAGTTCAAGCCCAGCCCTCCTAGGTCTGATCTTCATCTGCTTCAAAGGTTTGGTCGGCCCACATGGCCATCATTGCGCTGCTTTCAAGCGTTCGGGCATGTGGTTCTACAACTTAACCCCGCGGTATTGCTGCAATTTAAACGCAGTGACCATCGCAAATTAAACTGCAGCTAACACTGCATCAAAAAATGTCCGAATCTTTCGCAGACCTGTTTGAAGAATCCCAAAAACGCTCCGAAACCCGCATTGGTGAAGTTGTCACCGCGGAAGTTGTTCGCATTGAGCACAGTTTCGTCGTCGTCAACGCCGGCCTGAAATCTGAAGCTTATGTTCCATTGTCCGAATTCAAAAGCGACAAGGGCGAGCTGGAAGTGCAAGTTGGTGAATTCGTCTCCGTGGCCATTGTTGCCATGGAAAACGGCTACGGCGACACCATCGTCAGCCGCGACACCGCCAAGCGCCTCGCTTCGTGGATGAGCCTTGAGAAGTCCCTGGAATCCGGCGAGTTTGTTACTGGTACGACCAGCGGCAAAGTCAAAGGCGGCCTGACCGTTCTGGTCAATGGCATCCGCGCTTTCCTGCCTGGCTCGCTGGTCGACACACGCCCCACCAAAGACTTGTCTCCGTATGAGAATAAGACGATGGAATTCAAGGTTATCAAGCTTGACCGCAAGCGTAACAACGTCGTGTTGTCGCGCCGTGCCGTGGTTGAAGCCAGCATGGGCGAAGAACGCGCCAAGCTGATGCAGACCCTGAAAGAAGGCTCCGTGGTTCACGGTGTGGTCAAAAACATCACCGAATACGGTGCGTTTGTGGACTTGGGTGGTATCGACGGTCTGCTGCACATCACCGACATGGCCTGGCGCCGTGTACGTCATCCTTCCGAGGTTGTGACAGCGGGTCAAGAAATTACCGCCAAGATTCTGAAGTTTGACACCGAGAAAAACCGTGTCTCACTGGGTCTGAAGCAAATGGGCGACGACCCTTGGATGGGCGTGAACCGCCGCTACCCACAAGGTACGCGCATGTTTGGCAAGATTACCAACATCGCCGATTACGGCGCGTTTGTTGAACTCGAGCCAGGTATCGAAGGTTTGGTGCATGTGTCCGAAATGGATTGGACAAACAAAAACATCGCGCCTGCCAAGCTCGTGACCCTGGGTGACGAAGTCGAAGTCATGGTGCTTGAAATTGACGAAGACAAGCGTCGTATTTCGTTGGGCATGAAGCAATGCAAAGCCAACCCTTGGCAAGAGTTTGCGCAAAACACCAAGCGCGGTGACCGCGTGAAGGGCCCCATCAAGTCGATCACCGACTTCGGTGTGTTTGTCGGCTTGGCAGCAGGCATTGATGGCTTGGTGCATTTGTCTGACCTGTCCTGGAACGAAACTGGCGAAGCCGCCGTGCGCAACTTCAAGAAGGGCCAAGAAGTCGAAGCTCTGGTTCTGGCCGTTGACGTTGACCGCGAACGCATCTCCTTGGGTATCAAACAGCTCGATTCCGACCCCTTCACCACCTTCGTGTCGATCAACGACAAAGGCCAGGTCGTGACAGGCAAGGTCAAGTCTGTTGACCCCAAAGGTGCTGAAATCGACTTGGGCGAAGACGTCATTGGTTACCTGCGTGCCTCTGAAATCAGCCGTGACCGCGTTGAAGACGCGCGCAACGTGCTCAAAGAAGGTGACGAAGTGACCGCTGTGGTGGTCAATGTTGATCGCAAGACCCGAAACATTCAGTTGTCCATCAAAGCCAAGGACGCTGCTGACCAAAATGAAGCCATGGCAACTTTGAGTCAAGCTTCTGCCCGCGAAAACGCTGGCACCACAAGTCTGGGCGCATTGCTGCGCGCCAAGCTGGACAACAACTAAGCGTTGTTTTGTGACAAGACGCAGCGACTTTGTGCGCCCGATTCAGGGCAACCAGGCTCGGTACGCTCGCCGCTGCGTCTTTCACTCTCATTCGAATCCATGACGCGTTCCGATCTTGTTGAGGCGCTGGCAGCTCGCTTTGCCCAGCTGACCCATCGTGACACCGAGTTTGCTGTCAAGGCTATTCTTGACGCCATGAACGATGCCCTGGTGCGCGGGCACCGCATTGAAATTCGCGGGTTCGGCAGCTTCAGCATCAATCGACGCCCACCTCGTTTAGGGCGCAACCCACGCAGCGGCGAGAGCGTGGCAATTCCTGAAAAGCGGGTTCCTCATTTCAAGCCAGGCAAAGCCCTGCGCGAAACGGTCGATCAAAGAACGGTCGAAAACGACTCAAAAGCTGGGCGTTAAGGGTCTTGCGAATCACGGCCCCATCACCTTAGAACCAGTTTGACTTCAAGCTAATCCATGAAAAAAATAGTTTGGGTCCTGAAATGGCTGCTTGGCGCAGCCGTTTTTTTTACTCTGTTTGCTTTTGCATTGAACAATCAGCAAGACGCAACCCTGCACTTCTTTTTTGGCCAACAGTGGCGTTTGCCCATGGTTATGATTGTTTTGGCAGCGTTTTCAGTGGGAGTCGCACTGGGCATCTTGGCCATGGTGCCGCGCTGGTGGATTCAACGAAGTGCTGCCGTGCTGGCGCGTAAATCTCTGCCACAGGCTGACAACCCAAGCACCCATGGCCTTTGATTTCACTTGGGTCCTGCTCGGTCTGCCCATCGCCTTTGGCTTAGGGTGGCTGGCGTCCCGTTTCGACGTGCGGCAAATGCGCATTGAAAACCGACAAGCACCAAAGGCTTATTTTCGGGGCCTCAATTTCCTTTTGAACGAGCAGCAGGATCAGGCGATTGATGCCTTTATTGAGGCGGTTCAAAGTGACCCCGACACATCGGAGCTGCATTTTGCGCTCGGCAATCTTTTTCGCAGACGCGGCGAGTACGAACGCGCAGTCCGTGTCCACGAGCACCTGCTGTCTCGCGGCGATTTGAGCGCCACAGACCGCCACCGCGCACAGCATGCCTTGGCGCTGGATTACCTCAAAGCCGGCTTGCTCGATCGCGCCGAAGCCGCTTTGCTCAAACTGGAGGGTACTCAGTTTGAGGCGCAATCCAGATTAGCGCTTTTGGCCAATTACGAGCGCTCGCGCGACTGGCCCCAGGCGGCCAAAATTGCTCGGCAACTCGAAAACAGCCAACAAGGCAACTTTGGCCCTCGCTTGGCACACTACCTCTGTGAACAAGCCTTGCAGTTTGAACAATCGGGCAACGCCACCAAAGCCACTGAACTGCTACACCAAGCAGTGGCTACTTCACCCACTGCGTCCCGCCCGCGCATGGATTTGGCAAAGCTTCAGACCCGATCCGGGTCTCACCCAGCTGCTTTTGACACCTTGGTGCTGGCCTTGGATCATTCGCCTGCGGCCACCCCTTTGTTGGCCGCGCAATTCGCCGATTCGGCAATTGCTGCCCAACGCGCTGAGCATGGCCTGGCGCTGCTCAAGGCGAACTATGAAAGCAGAGCATCGCTGGACGTGCTGGAAGCCATCGTCAAACTCGAAGCTGCCCTGCCCGGCGCATCGTCACCGAGTGCCAGAGACTGGTATGTGCGCCACCTTGAACGCGAGCCATCCTTGGTGGCAGCAGCCAAATGGATTGCTGGCGAAAAACTTGAGCATGAGCAGTTTCATCCGCAGGTTCAACGCGCGCTTGACCATGCCGTGAAGCCGCTGACCCGTTACCGGTGCGCAGCTTGCGGTTTTGAAGCCAAACAGCATTTTTGGCAATGCCCCGGATGCCAAGCCTGGGACAGCTACCCCGCTCGGCGGGTGGAGGAGTTATGAACATATCCAAAGAACGCTTAAGCCAAGCGCGAGTCCTTGTCGTGGGGGATGCCATGCTGGACCGGTATTGGTTTGGCGCAGTCGACCGAATCTCGCCCGAGGCACCGGTGCCCGTGGTGCGAATCACCCGAGAAGAAGAGCGAATTGGCGCAGCCGCGAACGTCGCATTCAATGTCGTCACCCTGGGGGCCAAAGCTTCCTTGCTAACCGTGGTGGGCGACGACGAAGCCAGCCATAAATTGGAGGCCCTGGTCGCACAAACCGGCATTGAGCCCTACTTTGGCCGCGACTCTCGCCTGAAGACCACGGTGAAGCTGCGCGTGATTGGCCGCCAACAGCAATTGATTCGGCTGGACTTTGAAAACACGCCTGAAACTGAGGTTTTGGCGTCTCAAAGTGCTACTTTTGCGCAATTGCTGCCCCACCATCAGGCGGTGCTTTTTTCAGACTACGGCAAAGGCGGTTTGGCGCACGTGAGCGACATGATTGCCAACGCCCGCCTGGCCGGAAAATCAATCTTGATCGACCCCAAAGGGGCTGACTATGCCCGCTACAAAAATGCCAATGTGATCACCCCCAACCGCGCCGAGCTGCAGCAAGTCATCGGCCATTGGAGTGATGAAGCCCAATTGCAAAGCAACGTGCAGCAACTGCGAGAACGCTGTGCTCTGGGTGCCATTTTGCTGACCCGCAGCGAAGAAGGCATGACTTTGTTTGACGACCAGGGTGCCCTGCATGTGCAGGCACAGGCACGCGAAGTATTTGACGTGACTGGCGCTGGCGACACCGTCATTGCCACCATGGCGGCCTTTGTGGCGGCGGGCCTGAGTTTGCGCGAAGCTTTGCCGCTGGCTAACCGCGCAGCAGGCTTGGTGGTGGCCAAATTTGGAACCGCCACCGTCAGCTACGATGAAATGTTTCCACTTGCCTGATTTTTTTCAACTCAACCAAAGCCCGAACTCAAAATGACACGCATCGTGGTGACCGGCGCTGCCGGATTCATTGGCAGCAACATCGTTCGTGGGCTCAATGCCAGAGGCTTGACCGACATCATTGCCGTGGATGACTTGACCCAGGGCGACAAATTCAAAAATCTGGCCGACTTGCAGATTGCTGACTATGTTGATGCAGACACTTTTTATGCGTCGTTTGCCAAGGGCGAATTTGGCAAGGTTGAAGCCGTGTTCCATGAAGGCGCTTGCAGCGACACCATGGAAACCAATGGCAAATACATGATGGCCAACAACTTAGCGCGGTCGTGCGAGCTGTTTGAGGCCTGCCAGCGGCAGGGCACCCGTCTGCTTTACGCGTCCTCGGCAGCCACCTATGGCGATTCGGCGGTCGCCAACGCTGAACTGAATTCAACCGTCACTGGTGCCCAGTCATTTGTCGAAGCTCCGGCCAATGAGCGCCCGCTGAACGTTTATGGCTACTCCAAGCTTTTGTTCGACCAAAGAATCCGCAAAATCCTAGCCAACCAAAACGGCAACCAACTTCCACAAGTGGTCGGCTTTCGGTATTTCAACGTGTACGGCCCGCGCGAACAGCACAAGGGCCGAATGGCCAGCGTGGCCTACCACCAGTTTGGCCAATTTCGCGCACAAGGTCAGGTCAAGCTGTTTGGCGAGTACGGCGGTTATGCACCGGGCGCTCAAACGCGTGATTTCGTTTTTGTGGACGATGTGGTCGCGGTGAACCTCTGGTTTTTTGACAATCCTGCGCAAAGCGGCATTTTCAACTTGGGCACCGGGCGCGCGCAACCCTTCAACGATGTCGCTTTGGCTGTGGTGAACACGCTATTAGAGCTGGACGGCAAGCCCGCCCTGTCGATGAACGCCGCCGTTCGGGCTGGTTTGGTGACTTACGTGCCAATGCCAATCGCGCTGCATGGCAAATACCAATGCTTCACCCAAGCAGACCTTACCCTGCTTCGCAAAACAGGCTGTGACTGCCATTTTTCAGACGTGAGTGCCGGGGTTAGCACCTATATCAAATGGCTGGCAGCCCAGGGCTGATGCCCGATAATTCGGCCCGACGCGACGACTTTCAAAAAAACACGTCAAACACGCGTCAACCGATGGCAACGTGCCCCCGTTATGGGCAAGCCCCTGTGTTCTGCACAAAACTGGGGTTGGTGCCCCACAATGCCTTTTTCACAAAACTGAGGAGTAAATTCATGTTGAAGAAACTTTTGACCCTGGTGGCGATGCTGTACGCAGCCGCCTCTTTCGCGGCTGTTGATGTCAACAAGGCCACCGCTGCCGAACTCGACGGCATCAAAGGCATTGGCCCTGGCATTTCGACCAAAATTCTGGATGAGCGCAAAAAAGGCAATTTCAAAGACTGGAATGACTTTATCGAGCGTGTCAAAGGCGTGGGCGAAGGCAATGCAGCCAAGTTTTCAGCCGAAGGCGTGACCGTGGGTGGAGCGACCTACAAAGCCGTGGCTGCTGCTCCGGCTGCCGCTGCTGCGAAGAAAGATGAAAAGCCAGCCGCTGCTGCCGCTTCTAAAGCAGCAACCGCAGCACCAGCCGCTGCTGCTGCCGCACCGATGGCCAAAGAAGAGAAGAAAGACCCGAAAGCTGAAGCCAAAGCCAAGAAAGAAGCCGCTGACAAGGCCAAGGCAGAAGCTGCTGCAGCCAAGAAAGAAGCCGCCAAGAAAGCCAAAGACGACGCAAAAGCCGCCAAAATGGCCAAAGAAGCCAAGCCAATGGCCAAAGACGCTGCCAAGGATGCCAAGCCTGAAGCCAAAGCTGATGCTAAGCCTGATGCCAAGGCAGACGCCGCCAAACCTGCTGCCAGCGCACCGAAGAAGTAAGCCTGAATCACCCGTCCGGCTTGCTCCGGGTGGGTCTTTGCCCTCAGTTCAAGCGAACTTTTGGGCAACAAAAAACCCGCTTGACGCAATGTCAAGCGGGTTTTTTCGTGTGTTTTGTGACTTTAGAGACTTACGCGGTTTATTGCATTCCAGCCGCTGACACCAAAGGCAGGCTTTCTTTGGTCAAACCTTGGTGGCTGGTGACAAATGGCTTGGGCTTGGGGGTGGAGCGCATGTTAATGGGTTTGACAAGCTCGTCATCGTCGCCCTGCCCCAAACTGGCATCAACACGAACTGGTGAGGCGGACGCTGCCAAGGCCAAGGTCAGCACAATGGCGCTTGCGACAATCAATGCGATCAGTGTAAATAGCAGCATGTTTTTTCCCCTGTTTTGATGAACTCAAGTTTATGGACACTTGGTGTCAATTGCATCAGGAAAAAGTCACACTTTTGGTGTTTTGTTAACAAAGGGTCACACGTCACAAAACTGACGTCAAGCTCAGGTAAAAAGCCCCTCCAGGCCCTCAAAATCACCTGAATCGCTAGTCAAATCAACGCTCAAAGGGTCGGGGCTCTGCAGCCGATGCTTCAGCACCAAAACCGCCAACTTCATTCTGAATTCAGACCCGGTTTGGGTGGCCTCCCAGGCCATAGCGACGGCTGAGGTGAAATGGTACAGCCCCGACGCGGCTCGGCGTGCCAGGGCTTCGTTAGACAAAGCGGCCTGGGCGAGCTTCACCACCTGAAGCTTCACTTGCGCCAGCCGGGTTTTCAGGCCGTGCGGCTCTTCGATCTGGTCGGCAAGGCCGTCCAGGTGGCTCATCAGGACTGTCAGCGCATCTTCACGTTGAATGGCACGCACCACATCCAGCGCCACGATGTTGCTGGTGCCCTCCCAAATCGACCCCAAATGCGAATCGCGCACCAAACGGGCGTCGCTCCATTCCTCAATGTAGCCACAGCCACCGCGCACTTCCATGGCGTCACCAGTCACTTTGCGGGCGTCGCGGCAGGCTCTGAACTTGATCAGTGGCGTCAGAATGCGAACCAGGGCATAAGCCTTGGCGTCGCCTTCGTCCGCCCGGCGCAGCGCCTCTGCGGTTTGAAACACCATGGTGCGGGCTTGTTCGGCAGGCAGCATCAGTTTGGCCAACTGGCGGCGCATCAGCGGCAGTTCGATCAGCTTTTTACCAAAGGCCTGGCGGTTTTGGGCGATGAACAGGGCCTCGCTCGCAGCCCGTCGCATCAGCCCCGCTGCCCGCACGCCGTTGGACAGGCGCGAGTTGTTGACCATGTCGGCCATTTGCACAAAGCCACGCCCTTCTTCGCCCACCAGGTAGGCCACTGCGCCATTCAACTCAATTTCGCCGCTGGCCATCGACTTGGTGCCCAGCTTGTCTTTCAAGCGCACGATTCGATAAGCGTTGGCAGATCCATCTGGCAATCGCCTGGGCAATAAAAACAACGACACCCCGCGAATGCCCAGTGCCGCGTCGCCCGTGCGGGCCAACACCATGGCCAAACCGGCGTCGGGGTTGGAGCAAAACCATTTGTCGCCCGTCAGGCGCCAGGCTTTGGGCGCATCGGGCGCATCGGGCGTATCGAGCGCACCGAATGTACTCGGCGATTGGTCGGGTTGCGCCAAAGTGGCCGTGGCCGCCACGTCAGAGCCTGCGCCCTGCTCGGTCATGAACATCGCGCCTTGGGTGAGCAAGCCCATGTCTTGCGAGATCAGCCCCGGCAGATAGCGGGCCACCAGCGCCGGGTCGCCAAACTTGCGCAAGGTCCGCGCCAATGAGTCGGTCATCGAAACCGGGCAACACAAGCCAAACTCCGCTTGAACAAACAGATAAGTCAGCGCGTACTTGGCAACGGGCGGCAAAACCTGGGGCCAACCCAAAACCCCGGCTCGGTGCGACATAGCGGCCAGGCCGTAGTCAGCAAAAGCGATCTTCTCCAACGCCAGGTAATCGGGGTGCTTGACTATTTTTTGCTCGTTTTCACCGGTTCGGGTGCGGTGGGTCAAGGTGGGCGGATTTTTGTCTGCCGACTGGGCCAGTGCGTCCAGCGGGCCACCCGCGCCCGCGCCCAAGGCTTTGAAATACGGCAGCAGGTGGGAGTGCAGATCGGCGGGCAAGTAAAGCCGAAGCAACGACTGCATTTCTGCATCGTCGTCAAAAATATTGACGCCACTGCGGTCTGGAATGGCTGATGGCGTGTTCATGGCGATTTGGAATAGAAAAGCATAAGTCATCATGCCACTTCAAGTAACTATCAAATAAATAGCAAACTATTGATATTATTTGAGAGCTAGAGCCCTATTTTGTTCATATTTTGAGGATTTTGGGTCATTTTTCCAAAAAAAGAACCTGCAGGTTCTTTTTTTTTAAAATCAACCCTTTTTGGCCCCAAACCCGCCGCCACCCGGCGTGTGAATCTCAAACACATCGCCTGGCTGCATTTCGACCTGGCCAATGTGGCCCAGCGCTTCAACCTGGCCGTTGGCGCGCACCACACGGTTGATGCCCACCGCGCCCGGTTCGCCGCCGCCCAAGCCAAAAGCGCCATGCAATCGCCCATTGGACAAAATGCCGGCGGTCATGGTTTCTAAAAACCGCACCCGCCGCACGCCGCCATGGCCACCCTGCCACTGGCCGTCACCCCCTGAATTTTGACGAATTTCATAGCTTTCAAGGCGAACAGGAAACCGGAATTCAAATACTTCGGGGTCTGTCAGGCGCGAATTGGTCATGTGGGTTTGAACCACGCTGGTGCCGTTGAAGCCGCCCTTCGGCCCAGCGATGGCCTGCCCCGCCGCGTCCAACAAAACGCCCGCGCCTGAACCGCCCGAAATGGTTTCGTAATACTGATGCTCGGCGTTGCCAAAGGTGAAATTGTTCATCGTACATTGGCTTGCAGCCATGACGCCCAAGGCACCAAACAGCGCGTTGGTGATACAGGTTGACGTCTCGACATTGCCTGCCACCACCGAAGCGGGTGGATTAGGGTTCAGCATCGAGCCCGGTGGGATGATGACCGTGATGGGCTTCAGGCAGCCCGCGTTCAGCGGAATGTCATCGTTGACCAGGGTGCGAAACACGTACAGCACGGCCGCCATGCAAACGGCAGTCGGCGCATTGAAGTTGTTGGTTTGCTGCGGCGATGTCCCCGTGAAGTCCACCACTGCGCTGCGATTTTTGGCGTCAATTTGAATGGCAACCTGAATCTGCGCACCATTGTCCAACGGTAAGGTGAAGGAATTTAATTGGAATCTGACCCCAATTAATTCTATGGCCCGGCGCACGGCTTCTTCAGCGTTGTCTTGCACATGGCCCATGTAGGCTTGCACCACGTCCAGGCTGAACTGGTCAACCATCTTGCGCAGTTCTTGCGCGCCTTTTTCATTCGCGGCAATTTGGGCTTTCAGGTCGGCCATGTTCTGGGCCGGGTTGCGTGAAGGGTATGTGGCCCCCACGCTTGTCGCTTCGCGTACTGTGCTGCCCCCCGTGGGGGCTAATTTTTCTCGGGGCGGCCCATCGAAAAATTGCTCCCCTCGCAGCAGCGCCAGCATTTTCGCCTCTTGCAACACGCCTTGGGCCACCAGCTTCAGGTTGTTGATCTGCACGCCCTCTTCCTCAATCCGAGTGGAAAAAGGCGGCATGGAGCCCGGTGTCGTGCCACCCACATCGGCGTGGTGACCGCGCGAGCCAACATAAAAAAGCGGTTCAGCGCCGCCCGCCTCAGCCAGGTAAACCGGGGTGATGACGGTGATGTCAGGCAAGTGGGTGCCACCATGGTAAGGGTCATTCAGCACAAAAACGTCGCCCACCTGCATATTGCCCCGGTTCTCTCGGATCACAGTTTTGATGCTCTCGCCCATCGAGCCCAAATGCACGGGCATATGTGGCGCGTTGGCAATCAGGTTGCCAGCCGCGTCAAACAAGGCGCAACTGAAGTCAAGGCGCTCTTTGATGTTGACTGAATACGCTGTATTTTGCAGTTGCAAACCCATTTGCTCGGCAATGTTCATGAACAGGTTGTTGAAGACCTCTAGCAAAACCGGGTCAGCCGTCGTGCCCGCTGCGTACTGCACCGCCCGCGTGGCGTGCCGTTCAAGCACCAAATGATCCAATGCCGTCAGGCTGGCGGACCAACCCGGCTCCACCACGGTGGTGGCGTTTCGTTCGGCAATGATGGCCGGACCCATCACCACATCGCCGGGACGAAGGTCTTCGCGCACCACCAAACTCGTCGCATGCCACTGTGCACCTGAGTACATTCGCACAGTGTCCCGCACCACGCCACAGGCTTGCAAATCTCGCGGGGCATGCAAGGGCAGGCAGGGTTCCTCGGGTGCGTCGCCTGCAATCACCGCTTCAACAGACACGGCTTCGACCACCAGGCCCTTGCCTTGCATCAAAAAGGCGAATCGCTGGCGGTAAGCAGCCTCGAAGCCCGCTTGAATTGCATTCAGGTCGCCAAAATCGACAATCAGCGCCGAGTCGCTGCCCGCATACCGCACATGCACGCGCCTGCGGGTTTTGATGCCGCCAGAACTCAGTTGCTGACGGGTCAACTCGTCCTGTGCGGCCAGTGCCAATCGATCCAGCGTTTCGGCAATGGCGGCCATGGCCTGGTCTTCCAACTTGACCTCAACCGCCTGCTCGCGGATCACCGATTGGTCTGCCAACCCCATGCCATAAGCGCTCAACACACCCGCCAAGGGGTGCACAAAAACCTGCGTCATGCCCAAAGCATCAGCCACCAGGCAAGCGTGCTGCCCGCCGGCGCCGCCAAAACAGTGCAAGGTGTAGCGGGTGACGTCATAACCCCGAGCCACGGATATCTTCTTAATGGCATTGGCCATTTGCTGCACGGCGATCTGGACAAAGCCTTCGGCCACATCTTCGGCGCTGCGCCCGCTTTGAAGGGCCAACGCCGCAAATTTCTCGCGCACCGGCGCATCGTCCAGCGACTCATCGCCCAACAGGCCAAATACCTTGGGAAAGTAGCGCGGTTGCACTTTGCCCAGCATCACATTGGCATCGGTCACTGCCAGCGGCCCGCCACGGCGGTAGCTGGCCGGGCCCGGGTTGGCACCCGCACTTTGGGGGCCGACTCGAAAACGCGCCCCGTCAAAAGCCAAAATGGACCCGCCGCCCGCGGCCACGGTATGAATGCTCATCATGGGGGCGCGCATGCGCACGCCAGCCACCTGCGTTTCAAACTCGCGCTCGAACTCGCCGGCAAAATGCGACACGTCAGTGGATGTACCGCCCATGTCAAAACCAATCACCTTCGCGTGCCCTGCCAGCGCTGCCGTTCTGGCCATGCCGACAATGCCACCGGCGGGGCCACTCAAAATGGCATCTTTGCCCTGAAACGCCCGCGCGTCCACAAGCCCGCCCGATGACTGCATGAAAAAAAGTTTGACACCCGGCATGTCGCCCGCCACTTGGTCAACATAGCGCCGCAAAATGGGCGACAAATAGGCGTCAACCACCGTGGTGTCTCCACGGCTGACAAATTTCATCATCGGGCTGGTTTCGTGCGACGCACTGACCTGGGTGAACCCCAGCTCAACCGCGATGCGCTTGGCGATTTTTTCATGCGCGGTGTACCGGTAACCATGCATGAAAACAATCGCCACGGTTCGCAAGCCAGCTTGGTACTGGCCGTGCAAGGCTTGGCGCAGGTGCGCTTCATCCAATTCCCGCACCAACTCGCCATGGGCGCCAATGCGCTCTTGGGCCTCAATCACGACGCTGTACAAAAGCTCTGGCAGCACGATCTGCCTGTCAAACAAGCGGGGGCGGTTTTGGTAGCCAATGCGAAGCGCATCCCGAAAACCCTGGGTTGTGACCAGCAGCGTCGGTTCGCCTTTGCGCTCCAACAGGGCGTTGGTGGCCACCGTCGTGCCCATCTTCACGCAATCGACCAGGGCGGGCGTCACGGGCTCGCCCGGCTTCAAGCCCAGCAAATGCCGAATACCCGCCACGGCTGCGTCTTTGTACTGTTCCGGGTTTTCGCTCAACAGCTTGTGCGTCACCAGGCTGAAGCTTCCGTCAACATTGGGTCGCTTGCCCACCACGTCCGTGAATGTGCCGCCCCGGTCAATCCAGAATTGCCATCGAGGGTCTTGGGAAGTGTTCATAAAGCCAGGCACCATGTAAATTTTTCAGAGGCTGGCCGCAGACCGGGCAGCCTGATCGTAAATGCCGGAAAGCAAACGCAACAGGCGGGCCAGTTCGCCAATGTCGCGGTTCAGCCCTGGGTCTGCATTGAGTGCATCTATCAGGCAGGACTCGCGCAATTCGCGGTAGCGAACTACGTATTCCCGACCACTGTCGGTGCAGGCGTAAGTCACGTCTTTGCCGCTTTTGCTAGACACCACCACGCCGAGGTTTTGCAGCTTTTTAAGGGAATAGTTGATTAAGTGGGTGTCTTCCACATTCATGATGAAGCAAATGTCGGCCAATCGCTTGTTGCGCGCGCGATGCGTCACGTGGTGCAAGACCAGAACATCCAGCGGCATCAGGTCTTTGAGGCCCGCCGCACTCATGCAATGCACGATCCAGCGGTGAAATGCGTTGCCCGCCACGATCAAGCCAAACTCAAACTCGCTCATTTCAGCGCTTTTTGGCGATACCAGATGAGCAGACGACACGATGGGCGAGACTGACGCCGCCAAAGCCATGGGCACTGCAGCCGGCTGCCCGGCCGGTCTTAGCGTGGCGGCCTCGTGCCCAACCGAGCCCTTGCGGCTCGCGACCGACACAGCGTCTTTTATTTTTTTGCTCACGGGGTCATTGCAGAAAGCCGACTGGCGACGATTTTGAATTGTAGGCAGATCAATCACAATTTATCAACAATTTATTGACATTTAGGGAAAACACCAACTTTGGCGAGATCAATGCGACGTACAGTCAACTACCTACTTCGCCCACTTATTAATTGGAGTTTTTATGCATCGACGCTCGTTCACCCTGTCTGCCAGCACCGTGGTACCGCTGATCGCCACAGCGCTGTGCCTTGGAGCGCCCATCGCCTCGGCCCAAACCAAGTGGGACCTGCCAGCAGCCTATGCGGCAGGAAATTTTCACAGCGAAAATCTGAGTCAATTTGCAAACGATGTCGACAAAGCCACGGGCGGCAAACTCAAGATTACCGTGCACTCCAATGCATCCCTTTTCAAAGCCAATGAAATCAAACGCGCGGTGCAAGGCGGACAAGCGCCATTGGGCGAAATATTGTTGGCCAATTTTGAAAACGAGAACCCTATTTTTGGCGCTGACGGCCTGCCATTTTTGGCCACCTCCTACGCCGACTCACGCCGCCTGTACGAGGCACAAAAACCTGCTTTAGACAAACTGCTGGGCAATCAGGGTATGAAGCTGTTGTATGCAGTGGCCTGGCCGCCGCAGGGAATTTACGCCAAAAAAGAAATTTCTTCCGTCGCCGATCTGCGGGGCATCAAGTGGCGGGCCTACAGCCCGGCGACCGCCAAAATCGCCGAACTCATAGGGGCACAACCTGTCACCATTCAAGCTGCTGAATTGAGCCAAGCACTGGCCACCGGTGTGGTGGAGAGCTATATGAGTTCTGGCTCCACGGGATATGACAGCAAGACCTATGAGAGCTTGAAATACTTCTATGACACGCAAGCCTGGCTTCCCAAAAATGCAGTGATCGTGAACAAAAAGTCTTTTGACGGGCTGGACCCTGCAACCCAAGCCAGCCTGCTCAAAGCTGCTGGCGAGGCAGAAACGCGCGGCTGGAAGGTAAGCGAAGAAAAAAACGAGTGGTACAAAAAGGCATTGACTGACAAAGGTATGAAAATTGTGCAGCCCAGCGCCAAGTTGGTGGCCGACATGAAACAGGTGGGCGCCATCATGCTTGCCGACTGGCAAAAGAAAGCCGGCCCTGACGGTGAAGCCATCGTCTCTGCCTACGCCAAGTCCGCCAAACCGTCGCTCAAACCATAGGTAGCTCATGCGCCGATTTCTTGACCGTCTGTACATGGTTTCTGGAGCTGTCGGTGCCGTGTTCATTGCCTTGATCTGTGCTTTGATGATTGCTCAGAGCATTCTGCGTGAATTCGGTGTACGCACAGGGGCCATCAATGACGTGGTGGCCTGGTTTTGCGCTGCGGCCTCTTTTTTTGCCATGGCACACGCCTTCAAGCACGGCGACTTCGTTCGCGTGACCCTGCTGCTCGAACCCCTGACTGCGGGCAAACGGCGAGCTCTGGAGATTGTCAGTCTGTCCATCGGTACTGTCAGCGTGGCGTATCTGGCCTGGTGGGCCAACAAATTCACCTACGACAGTTATACCTTTAACGAAATGGCGCAAGGTTTGCTGCCTATACCAATCTGGATTCCTCAACTCAGTTTTGCATTGGGCTCCTTACTACTCCTGGTTGCCGTCGTCGATGAGCTCATCATCGTCTTGCGCGGTGGCAAGCCCAGTTACGTGGTGGCCGTCGAAGAGCGCCATGCCAAGGGTGATTTCTCCTCTGACGTTTGAATCAACACCCTTAAAAGAAAAATAACATGGACATTTTGCTCATCGGTGGCTTGCTGCTTTTCATCATGCTGCTGCTACTTTCAGGCGGTGTGTGGATCGCTATGACGCTGGCTATCTGCGGCTGGGTGGGTCAGGCTTTTTTCACCACCACGTCACCCGGCAACAACTTGTTTTCAGCTTTCTGGGAAAGCAATGCCAGTTGGGAACTGGCCGCATTGCCGCTGTTTATCTGGATGGGTGAAATTTTATTTCGCACCAAACTTAGTGAAGAGATGTTTGATGGCTTGCGTCCCTGGCTCAACAATGTACCTGGGCGTCTGATGCACGTCACCATTCTGGGCTGCGGCATTTTTGGGTCGGTGTCGGGCTCTTCAGCGGCCACATGCGCCACTATCAGCAAAGTGGCCTTGCCCGAGTTGCTCAAGCGCGGTTACAGCGAAAAAATTGCACTAGGCTCGCTGGCCACTGCGGGCACACTAGGGATTCTCATTCCGCCTTCGATCACCATGGTCGTGTATGCGGTGGCGGCTGATGCCTCCATCATCCGCATTTTTTTGGCCGGGTTTTTGCCTGGTTTTCTCTTGATGGCTTTGTTTTCTGGCTACATCATCTGGTGGAGCCTGGCTCACCCTGACCAGGTCCCGCCCGCGGACCCGCCTACCACCTTCATGGAAAAAATCAGGCTGTCTGGCAATCTGATTCCCTGTGGTGTGTTGATTATCTTTGTCTGCTGGGTGCTGATTGCTGGCTACGCCACGGCCACCGAATGCGCGGCCTATGGCGTCTTCGGCTCTCTGGGCCTGGCACTTTGGAGCCGCTCGCTCACTTGGACCAACTTTTGCGAAGGCCTCATGGGCACCACGCGCACCAGTTGCATGATTATGTTCATTTTGGCTGGTGCTTCCTTTCTGACCAAGACCATGGCTTTCACTGGGATCCCACGCGAGCTGGCTGAAGCAGTGAACGCATTGCACCTGTCTCCCTTTGCGCTGATTGGCATGCTGACAGTTATCTACCTCATTCTGGGCACTGCGCTCGATGGAATTAGCATGATTGTGCTTACCAGCGCAGTCGTGCTGCCGATGATTCAGAAGGCGGGGTTCGACCTGATCTGGTTCGGAATTTTCATAGTGCTTCTGGTCGAGATAGCTGAGGTCACCCCGCCTGTCGGCTTTAACTTGTTTGTTTTGCAGAATATGACAGGCAAGGACAGCAATACCATTGCCAAAGCCGCCATTCCTTTCTTTTTCTGCTTGGTGGTTTGTATTGTGCTGATTACCGTTTTCCCTCAGATCGTGACCATCCTGCCTGACCTGGTGATGGGCAAAGACAAATAAATCCGCAGCATGCTGTCTGTTTTTGCCATTTGCATGGGCGCCAGCCTCGGTGCCCTCGCTCGCTGGGGTTTGGGCCTTTGGCTCAATCCAGCAGGTGCAATGGTCGTTGCCCTGCCACTCGGCACCCTGGTCGCCAACCTGATCGGTGGCTATTTGGTGGGCATTTGTGTGGCGGTTTTTCAAGCGATGCCGCAGCTTGACCCAGTTTGGCGGCTGGCATGGGTCACGGGCTTTCTGGGTGCGTTGACCACTTTTTCAAGCTTTTCAGCCGAAGTCGTCAACATGCTGCAACTCGAACGCTATGGCTTGGCGATGGGCACCGCCACGTTGCATTTGGCGGGCTCGTTGCTGCTGACTCTGGCGGGTATTAAAACCGCAGCCTTTCTGATCGGGTCTCACGCCTGAGATGCATTGGCACCCGCGCCAGCGCGATCAATTCAGCAACTGCTTGCGCGCCCGGTGCAGCCGCACAAACAGGCTGGCTTCACTGATGTGCAGGCGCTCACAAACGGCATCTGACGATTCGTCTTGCAGCACCCTGAACTGCATCACATCGCGCAAGCCCGGGGCCAGGGTGGTGATGCGCTGCAAGGTTTGGCTGAGCAACTCACGCTGCTCGGCGAGCTCTTCAGGGCGTGCGTTGGGGCATTCCAATTGGTAAATGCCGTCGTCTTCGGCGTCCTGGTCACCGTCATGCCCGTCAGCGCTGGCAAAACTGCCGTACCTGGCATAGCGAGCGCGCTGGCGAATGATGTCAACCACCTTGTTTTTCAAAATCGCGGTCAGCCAGCTGCGCAAGGCAGAACGCCCCTCAAAACTGGCCCGGCCCGACATGACCGCCTCAAACACATCGTGCACCGCATCTTCGGCAAGCGCCGGGTCCAGCAGCTTGCGCTGGGCAAAGCGCACCAGATAGTCACGGTGGGAAATCATGTCGGCCCAAGACACGGCCAGGGCAGGAAATGCGACGCCAGCGGCACCTGTGGCCCCTGCGATCCATGTCATGCCTGTGACTTCGATACCCTCTGCAGCAAAGCTCGGGTCAAAACCATCCATGCCATTCATCAGCGGATTTGCGCTGAATTGTCCGGACTCTTGGGAAGCAATGTGTTGTAAGTTCATGGTGAATGTCCTGATTGGCGCTTTGACAAGCGTTGTGGAGTGGCAATGAACGTACTTTGCCCGCCCAAGCTCACACCCACCTCCCGAAATATCACAGCCAGATAACATTTGGGTAAGAAAGCCAGATCGGCTCTGACGTAAGCTTATGGACATGAAACGAATTTTGATAGCCGAAGACCAGACCGATATTCGCGATTTGCTGGTGCTCAACCTCAGCCACGCGGGCTACGAAGTCACGGCGGTGGCCGACGGTTTGGCCGCTTTGGCTAGCGAATCGACCCGCAGCAACGACCTGCTGCTACTGGACTTGATGATGCCCGGCATGGATGGGCTGGAAGTTTGCAAAAGCCTGCGCTCCCGCGGCACCATGACGCCGATTTTGATGTTGACTGCCAAATCGACCGAGCTGGACCGGGTTTTGGGCCTGGAACTGGGCGCAGACGATTACCTGACCAAACCGTTTTCATTGGCTGAACTGCTGGCCCGGGTCAAAGCCCTGCTGCGCCGATCTGAGCTGTTGCGGGTGGCGCAGCAAAGCGCCCAAACGCAGGCGACCTCGCTGAGGAACGGCGATCTGGAAATTTTGCCAATCAAACGCCAGGTGCTGGTCAAAGGGCGTGCGCTGGACTTCACCGCCCTTGAATTTGACCTGCTGTTGCATTTTGCGCAGCACCCAGGGCATGTATTTTCACGCTCGCAACTGCTAAACGCCGTGTGGGGCTACACGCATGACGGCTACGAGCACACAGTGACCACGCATATCAACCGCCTGCGTGCCAAGCTCGAAGCCGACCCCCTGCGCCCGGAACTGATTCTGACGGTTCGCGGCGCGGGCTACAAAATGCGCGAACCTGCCCCGTGACCGTTCGCTTCAAAATCGCGCTGACGATTTTCATCACCGGGCTGATCACGGCCATCGGGGTGGTGGCCACCGTGCTGTTTGCGTTTGAGCGCTTTGACCATGAAAGCACCTACTACCGGGCCAGTGCCTTCTTGGACCGGGTGGTGGCTCGCCACACCGACATGTTCGCGCTGCGCGAGCGCTTTGCGGACGACTTCAACGGCTTTTTGGGCAATCTGGTGCTGTTTGAGCCTGACACGCAGCTTTATTTGCTGGACAGCCAGGGCACGGTGATTGCGTCATCCAGCGAAGTCGAACTACCCAAAGGCTTCAAGGTCGCGTTGGGCCCCGTGATGGAAGCAGCCGGTGCCACGCCCATGCCCTATGTGCTGGGTGACGACCCCGAGCGCATGAGCACCAGCACGGTGATTGCCGCGCGGCCCTTGCGGCAGGCCGTCATTCGAAACGACCTGCCCGTCACGGGCTACCTCTACCTGGTGAGCCACAAGCAAAGCCTGCCCCAGGGCGGCTGGGCCAACTTGCGAAGCACGTTTGTCAAACCTGCGCTGGTGTTGATCTTGCTAGTGGTGGCGCTGAGCACACTGGTTGCCGCCTGGGCCACGGCCGTGGTAACCCGGCCACTGGCCAAATTGACGGCATTGGCCACGGCGGTGTCGCGCGACGGGCTGGAAAACTTTGCAGCACAGACCAGCATGGGGCAGCAAGGCGCATTGGGGCTGAACACTGCCTCGGCAAAAGACGAGTTTGGCCAACTGAACAATGGCATTCACATCATGCTCAACACCTTGCGCGCGCAATGGGACACACTGCGCCGTTTGGACCACTTCAGGCGCGAGGGTGTTAGCAACCTGTCGCACGATTTGCGCTCGCCGCTCACAGCCACTGCGGCCTGCCTGGAAACGCTGGAAACACGCTGGGCAGGCGACACGGCCCGTACCGCAGACCGTCAACTGATCGAAGTTGCCCTGCGCAACACCCACAACGCTGCACGGCTGGTGCATTCATTGGGCGATTTGGCCCAACTGGACGAGCCTGAATTCAAACTGAGAACCCAAGTGATGGACATTGCCGAGCTGCTGGATGACGTGGCTCTGCGTTTTACCGGGCGGGCCGAACGGCAAGGTGTGCAAATTCAGGCGGGGCCAGCCGGATCAAGCGGCGAATCGACGCCGACAAGCGGTGTTGCAGCAGCGGTTGATGTTGAACTGTTTGAACGCGCCATTGCCAACCTGGTTGACAACGCCTTGAAATTTTGCCCAGCAGGCGCGCGTATTGCGCTGGATGCCGTGCAAACCCCAGCTGAAGTGCTGGTGACCGTGAGCGACACCGGCCCTGGCATTGCCAGCGCTGACCTGCCCCATCTTTTTGACCGCTTTTACCAAAGCCGCCAAAGCGTGGCCCCTGCGACAGGCGAAGGCGGCCGGGGCCTGGGCCTGGCCATTGTGAAACGCATTGTCGAACTGCATGGCGGGCGGGTTGAGATTGCCAGCACACCGGGCAGTGGCACCCGGGTGACGCTCCATTTGCCACTGGCTTGATGAGAGAGCTCGGCGAACAAAAAGCGCTTTGCTTGGAGTCGCTAAAGCGCCGCTAAAACGACCGTTTGGCAAGGCAATCCGCTGCTTTTTAAATAGCAAACAAGCCACTATTTGCAACGGTTTTAAACCCTTATAGCTTGAAGGTGTTTCCCTGCACGGCATGCGGAATTGCAGGTTGCCGGCCCGTCTTCAAGCCGATTTTCAAGACAATCTCAGCTTAACTGCTGTTTTTTACCATGCTTGAACTCATCTCCAATCCGCAAACCTGGATCGCTTTTGCCACGCTCACCGCCCTTGAATTGGTGCTGGGGATCGACAACATCATCTTTATTTCGATTTTGGTGGACAAGCTGCCCAAAGCCCAACAAGAACTAGCCCGGCGCATCGGGCTGTTCATGGCCATGTTCATGCGCATTGGTCTGCTGCTGGTTTTGGCCTGGATTGTCGGTTTGGTCACGCCGCTTTTCAACATCATGGGGCAGGACATTTCAGGGCGCGACTTGATTCTGATTTTGGGCGGCTTGTTCTTAATTTGGAAGAGCACCAGCGAAATCCACCAGTCCATGGAGGGCGAAGAACATCAGGTCGGTGGCGCGGCTGTGGCGACTTTTTCATCTGTCATTATCCAAATCATGATCATTGACATGGTGTTTTCACTCGACTCCATCATCACTGCCGTGGGCATGGTGGACGACGTTCGCATCATGATTGCAGCGGTGATTGCGTCAGTCGCTTTGATGATGTTGTTTGCCAGCCCGATTGGCAAATTTGTGTCCAACCACCCCACGATCAAAATGCTGGCGCTGGCGTTTTTGGTGGTGGTCGGCGTGGTGCTGGTGGCCGAAGGTTTGGGCCACCACGTCCCCAAAGGCTACGTTTACTTTGGTATGGCCTTTTCGCTGGGCGTGGAGATGCTCAACATCCGGTTGCGGCGCAAGTCCAAAAACCCGGTGAAGCTGCACACGGCGCACATTCCTGGGGATTGACCTGACTTGGGCGCTGCGCCTTGTGAGCGCATGTGCCCATCTGCCCTGGGCCATCAAGCCCTTGCAAACCCCTCATAGCCGTTTTGCGCCACTTGTGCGCAGCGGTCTGTGTAGGCCGGAAAGCCACCCGCCAAAGGCATGAACATTCGCGTTTTGCCGGGAATATTGGCTCCCAAATACCAGGAATTGCAGGTTAAAAACAAGGTTCGTGCGGCAGCAGCGTTCACATGGTCTGTCCAGGCGGCTTCGGCCGATTCGGTGGGTTCGATGGTTGCCAAGCCTTTGGCATTCAGGGCGGCAATGCAGTCCGCGATCCAGTTCACATGGTGTTCGATGGACATGATCACATTGGTGAAGGCTGAGGTGCTGCCGGCCCCTGCAATATTGAACAAATTGGGAAAACCCGCCACCATCAGCCCCAGATAATTCAAAGGCCCAGCGTGCCACTTGTCGGCAATCGTCACGCCACCGCGCCCGCGCAGGTCCAGACGGGTGTGGGTGCCGGTCATGGCGTCAAAACCCGTGGCCAGAACCAGCGAGTCAAAGGCATACGCCTGGCCTTGGGTTTTTAAGCCGGTCGGGGTGATTTCGTCAATCGCAAACTGGCTGACATCGACCAATTGCACATTGGCGCGGTTGTAAGTTTCGTAATAGTGGCTGTCCACGCCCAGGCGCTTGCAGCCAATGGTTTGCTGCGGGCACAGTAAACGGGCGGTTTCAGGGTCATGCACGGTGGCTCTGATTTTTTGCCGGACAAACTCAGCCACCAAGGCATTGGACTTGTCGTTCAGCAGCAAGTCGTTGAAAGAGCCCAACAAAGCAAAGCCACCGATTTGCCAACGGGCTTCAAACGCGGCCTCGCGTTCTTCATCTGACACCGACAGGGCAGACACGGGGTTGGGCGGCAAATTGGCACTGAACCCGCCATGCATGCGGCGGTTGCGTGCCCTGAAATCAGCGTACCCTGCCTTGATGGTCGCTTCATGCGTGGCATCCAGCGGGCCATTGCGGGCCGGTGCGCAGTACGCGGCTGTGCGCTGAAACACGGTGAGGTGACTGGCCTGTTCGGCAATGATGGGGATGGCCTGAATCGCCGATGACCCCGTGCCAATGATGCCGACCCGCTGGCCCGTGAAGTCAACCGTTTCATGCGGCCAGCGTGCGGTGTGGTAGACCGGCCCTTTGAAGGATTCCAGCCCCTTAAAGGCCGGAACATTGGGTGACGACAGCGGGCCGCTGGCCATCACCAAAAACCTCGCCGACCAGCTTTCACCTGATTCGGTGGCCGCCGTCCAGCAATTCGCGGTTTCGTCAAACACAGCGCCGGTCAAGCGAGTGTTGAACGCAATACCGTCGCGCAGCGCAAAGTGGTCTGCCACATGGTTGGCGTAGCGCAGCAGCTCGGGTTGCCCCGCGTAGCGTTCAGTCCAATGCCATGACTGTTGCAGCTCTTCAGAGAACGAAAACGAGTATTCCATGCTCTGAATATCGACCCGCGCACCGGGGTAGCGGTTGAAATACCAGGTTCCTCCCACGCCGCCACCCGCTTCCAGCACTTGAGCGGTCAAACCCATTTGACGGGCTTTGTACAACATGAAAAGCCCCGCAAAACCAGCCCCGACGATCAGCAGGTCGAGCTTGCGAGTCGACTGTTGGGCACTCATACGATACTAAATACATAGCAAACTATGTATATTATTCGAGAGATAGAGGCGTATTTAGTCATATTTTTGGCGATTTGAGGGATTCAGCAAAAAAAAGAACCTGCAGGTTCTTTTTTTGAAAAACGGCCTTTTTTTGACAAGTGACGGGGTGTTGTCAACCAAGGCCGCCGCCCCCAGGCAAGCTCAATGCGTTCCCGGGTAGGAGCCGCCATCTGCCAGCACGTTTTGCCCGGTGATGTAGGCCGCCTGCACGCTGCACAAAAACGCGCAAATCGCGCCAAATTCTTGCGGTGTACCCAGGCGCTTAGCAGGAATGGCCTGGCGCCGCGCGTCGGTGATCACGCTGACATCAACGCCTTGTTTGGCGGCGGCACCTGCCAGCGTGGCCTTGATGCGGTCGGTGTCAAACAGCCCAGGCAACAGGTTGTTGATGGTGACGCCCTGCGCTGCTATTTTGGTGCGGGCCACGCCAGCGACAAAGCCTGTTAGCCCGCTGCGCGCACCGTTGGAGAGCCCCAAGATGTCAATCGGCGACTTCACCGCGCTGGACGTGATGTTGACAATGCGGCCAAACCCGCGCGCGGCCATGCCGTCCACCGTGGCTTTGATCAGCTCAATCGGCGTCAGCATGTTGGCATCGACCGCTTTGATCCAGGCGTCTCGGTCCCAATCGCGAAAGTCACCTGGGGGCGGCCCGCCCGCGTTGGTGATGACGATATCGAAATCGCGCCGAACCGCAAAAACGGCCGCACGCCCCTCGACCGTGGTGATGTCGGCAGGCACTGCAATGACTTCGGTTTTTGCGCCCTGTGCCGCCATGGCTTTCAAACCAAGCGTCGCCGCTTGCAGAACTTCGGCGCCCCGCGCCACGATGATCACGTTCACGCCCTCTTGCACCAGCGCCTGCGCACAGCCCAAACCGAGGCCCTTGCTGGCTCCGCAGACCAGCGCCCATTTGTTCTTAATACCCAAATCCATGACAAAATTCCTCGTTGTAGAGCCACACTAAGATCAATAATATGCGGACATGCGGCCCAATGACCTGTCGCCAATGTGATGAATGAGACTCTGATGAAGCCCAAAACTCCTGCTTTTACCTCGATCGTGCCGTCCTTTTCGTCGTCTTCGTCCTTTTGGATCGCACTTGCCACGATTGTGTCTGCCTTGATGCTCGCCCAGCCCGCCCACGCGCAGGGCTTCAAGTTCTCCAATGAAGACCCCGCCGCCAAGGCCGACAAAGAGGCCCAGGACAAACGCGACGCGCAAACCCAGGTGCAGTTGGCAACGCCCTGCCTGGACAAAATCAAAAATCGCAAGATCATGGTGGTGATTGCAGAAAACCGCGACGGCGTCATCAGTGCCAATCAGGCGGTGTACAACACCCATGTCAGCGCCATCAACGACCGCCTGCATGCATTGGGGCTCAAAACCATGACGGCAGCGCAAATCAGGGCGCAGGTGGCGCAGGCTGAAATCAACGCGTTTTTCAAGAACGACCCCGACGCGGCCATCAGCGCTTCACGCCGCTTGGCGGCCCAGTACATTTTGCGTGGCGTCATCAGCAGCAGCACCCACCGCAATGCGATCATCAACGTGAACCAAGTCAGCGTTGGCATGAACTTTTCGTTGACCGGGTCCAACGGCAAAATGATTTCGCAAGCTAGTGCCAAAAATGAAAGTTACGCGGGGCACGATGTCTCGGGCATGGCACTGACCCTGATTGAAGAGAGCGCCCAGGAAGTGGTGGCCAAGCTGTACAGCGACTATTGCAAAATAGGCGTTGGCAAATAGCCCGCCCATTGGGGTTGGCTATGGCAAAACTCGGCAGACCACACGCTCCAGCCTTAGCCTCACTATTTAGCCTTTAGCCCTTAGCCTTTAGCCCTTAGCCTTTAGCCTCCCGATCCAAATTCGATTTGGCAACGTATTTTTAAAACCAGAGAAAACACCATGACCTCGACCTTCATTGCGACACACACAGCAGCCAAATCTGCGGTCAAAACCGCAACGGTTTGCCTCCTGATTGCGGCGGCAGCTTTTTCAAGCCACGTCAGCGCTCAACCCACCTTTGGCAACCCGTCTCCTACAGCGGGCAGTTCCACGTCAGACAAAGCCAACGCCGCTGCCGACGCTGCTGCTTACAAAGAAGTGGAATACACCAACCGCAACACCAAAGGCCCGGCCTTGGTGGTGATTCCCGGCGAAATCAAGGCGAGCAACGCCACTTTCACGCAAAAATTCACCGCCAACAACATCGCTGACTTCGGCGAGCTGGAACTGTCTAGCGCTAATTTTCAAGTGCTGGAGCGTGCCAATTTGGGCAATTTGCTGCAAGAAATTTCCTTGGCCTACAACCTGGGCGACCCCAACGCCGCGCGCAAATCCATGCAAGTGGGCAAGCTCAAAACCACCAAGTGGATTGTGAAATTTGACATCTTGAAGGCCGAGCAAATTGCGGAAAATAAAAAAGGCTTTGATGGCCGTGCTGTAGGCGGTTTGCTGGGCATGTTTGGTGGCTTGGGCGGAGCAGTTGGCGGCCAGGTGGCCGGCTCGGTCCGAACCGAAGACTCCACAGGCGTTTGGCTGATTGGCATGCGCTACAAAATCATGGACGCCACCACCACCGACCAAGTGGCACAGGGCTACAAAGAACTCAAGATGGAAGTGGGTTCAACGGCCACCAGCGTGATGGGCGTGTCTGAAAAAGCCAAAGGCGGTGTGGGCCTAGACACCATGGTCCAGCGCTTGATTCAAACCGCGGTGTGGGACATTGACGCCAAGTACAAATAAACCGCGACAAGTCAATCGGTGACAAGTCGATTAACGCAACTATCCCCACCCAGCCCCTGCCCCGCCAGCCACACACCAATGATTCGACAATGACCTCAATTCCATCACGCTCTTTGAACCTTAGGGCCATGGCATGGTCGGCCGTGCTGGCACTCGCTGTGTCTGGCTGCCAAACCGCTGGCCCAGCCCCAGCCAGTGCGGCCACCCAGTCGCTGGCACCTAGCGCAGCAGCCACCGCTCCAGCAGAGGCCAAAGCCCCAAGCTTCGGCAACCCGTCGCCTACGGCAGGGTCCTCAACTTCGGACAAAGCCAACGCCGCCGCCGATGCTGCCGCCTACAAAGAAGTTGAGTACAAAAACGTCAAGAAAAAAGGCCCGGCGCTGATTGTCATTCCAGGTGAAATCAAGGCCAGCAACGCGACCTTCACGCAAAAATTCACCTCCAACAACATTGCTGATTTTGCCGAGCTTGAACTGTCACAAGCCAACTTCCCGGTGCTGGAGCGTGCCAATTTGGGCGCGTTGCTGAATGAAGTGTCATTGGCCTTCAATTTGGGTGACCCCAAAGCCGCGCGCAAGGCTTTGCAGCCTGGCAAGCTGAAAACCACCAAGTGGATTGTTAAATTTGATATTTTGAAAGCCGAGCAAATTGCCGAAAACAAAAAAGGTTTTGATGGCCAAGCCATTGGTGGCCTGCTCGGCACGCTCAGCGGGTCGCGCGCCGGGGCTGTTGCCGGTGGCGTTGTCGGCACGGTCAAAACCGCAGAAGCCACGGGCGTCTGGCTGATTGGCATGCGCTACAAAATCATGAACGCCAACACCACGGAACAGGTGGCCACGGGCTACAAAGAACTCAAAATGGAAGTAGGCGCAACGGGCAGCAGCGTGATGGGCATTTCCAGCAGCGCCAAAGGTGGTGTCGGTCTGGACACCATGGTGCAGCGCCTGGTTCAAACCGCCGTGTGGGACATCGACGCCAAACACAAATAGGCCCAAGCGCCATTGAATATTACGCTTCACTTTTTGTAGAGGACACGCTATGGCACCCATGAGCAAACTAGGCAAATACGAAATCAAGCGTGAATTGGGCAAAGGTGCCATGGGCGTGGTTTACGAAGGGTTTGACCCCGTCATTGAGCGCACGGTCGCCATCAAAACAATTTTGCCATCGCAGTTAAAAAGCGGTGAAATGGCCGACGTGTTGGCCCGCTTCAAACGCGAAGCCCAAGCCGCTGGGCGGCTGACGCACTCCGGCATCGTGGCCGTTTATGACTATGGCGAAGCGGTGGCAGAGTCTGACCACACCATGGTGGCAGGTGCAGCCGGACAAGCAGCGCAAGACCAGCACGTGGCCTTCATTGCCATGGAATATGTCAAAGGCCGTGAGCTGCGTGACTTTTTTGAGGCCAACGAGCGTTTTCCACTCAAGACCGTTGAACGCATCATGTGCGAGATTTTGGACGCGCTGGACCATGCGCATTCCAAGGGCGTGACCCACCGCGACATGAAGCCCGCCAACCTGATCATGCTGGACAGCGGTCAAGTCAAGGTGGCTGACTTTGGCATTGCCCGCATTGAAACGTCGGAGCTCACGCAGGCGGGCACCATCATGGGCACGCCTTCCTACATGTCGCCCGAGCAATTCATGGGGCAGACGGTAGATGGCCGCAGCGACCTGTTTTCCTGCGGGGTGATTCTGTACCAGTTTTTGACAGGTGAAAAACCTTTCACGGGCAACGCTACAACCATCATGTACAAGGTGCTGCGCGAGGAACCATTGCCGCCATCCACCTTGAACTTGACTCTGCCCACCGCATGGGATTTAGTTTTGAAAAAAGCCATTGCCAAGGTGCCGGCAGACCGTTTTCAGACCGCGCGCGAATTCTCAGATGCCATCAAAGCGGCTGCATTGCATCGCGGCGACGACCCGACTTTTGTCAGCCACTACGGTGCATCAGCCGGTACTGACGAAACCATCACCCGCAGCCCAGCGCCTGCGATGGCATCGCAAGTCGCCACACCAGTAGCGCCACCTGCCAAGGCCCAAGTTGCGGCATCTGCCAGTTCAGGCCCCGGTTCACCTGCCCGCGCCCAAGTCGTGCCACCGATTGTGTTCTCCAAGGCAGAAGATTCCGTCTCGCCACCCATCAACCAACCGCCCCGCAAGCCCATGTCCAACGGCGCTATGGTTGGCGGAATTGCCGGCGTTTTGTTGGTGGGCGCAGCTGCAGCCTTTTGGATGACTGGCAAGAGCACGCCAAGTGGGCCTGTGTTGGCGCAAAGCGCTCCTGCGGCAGCAAGCGCCACGACCGCAGCGCCAGCAGCCGCTGCAGTTCCCACTGCAACCGCAACAGCACCCGATGCTGCAGCACCCAACGCGGTGACAACCGCCGCAGCCTTGCCCGCAGCCAGCGCAGAACCCGCCCAAGAGCCCGGCACCCTGATCATCAGCGCGCTGGGTCTGGTTGACCCGAAAGACCCCAAGTTCAATGGCGACGCCAGTGCCGCAAAAACCGAAGCCCGGGCCGACGCCTCACGCCAATTGGTTGAAAAAGCGCTTGCCCTGTACGTCGACAAAGGTTCATTGAATAAAAACTACGCTGTACTTGAGCAAAAATTGCTGTCCCAGTCAGGCAGCTTCATCAAAACCGTGCTGCACGAAGGTGCGCCAGTCAATGGCAAAGATGGCTTAATTGAAACCGAGACGCGCGCCGTGATCAAAATGCGCGACGTTCAAAAGTCGCTCAACCAGCTGTCAAAAGAAGAGCGGGTTGACTTCATTCGCAACAATGGCGACCCCAAAGTCTCCATCAACATGTCAATTGCCAACGCCGATACAGCACAAATTCTGCCTTCGGCCCGGTCTGTGCTGGCTGAGAACGTCCTGAAAGAACGGATCAAGTCCTTTGGTTTCAGGGTTTGGGCGACCGACGCGGAAGCAGCCACGGGTCCCAAAGCTCAAGCTGCCGACTTTGCCATTCAAGGCGAAGCCAAGCTCAAATTGCTGTCAATGAAACTGCCCGCGTCAGGTTTGACGGTCACCAAAACGGTGTTGACCTCTTGGACCATCAAGGCGGTCGACAAATCCAGCGGGGAAGAAATTTACCTCAACACCGTCATGCCCAAAGGCCAAAGCTGGGCGTCTGAAGATCAGGCCCTGGCCGAAATTGGCAAACTGGTGGGTGACGAGTTTTCAAAGAACTTCTTTTTGCAACACTTCAATTTTGGAACCCGCAAAACGAATCTCAAGATCAATGGCCTGCCCGACAAACAAACCGCTGAGTTGGTGCTGCGCGAACTGCGTGGTATTCGGCAGGTGCTTGACGTCCAGATGCTGCCCGAGACAGGCAAGTTCCAGCTGCAATTGGCCGACGGCAGCGCGTCCGACATCATTCAAGACTCGGTCTTCAAGCCACTCAACAGCAAACTGGGGCAAAGTTG
This sequence comes from Rhodoferax sp., assembly GCA_031386665.1. Classification (GTDB taxonomy): domain Bacteria; phylum Pseudomonadota; class Gammaproteobacteria; order Burkholderiales; family Burkholderiaceae_C; genus JANYCG01. The sequence goes on from JANNCN010000152.1 coordinate 86,652, forward strand.
CTTCTCATTGGCAGGCTCCAGCGGTGTCGAAGTGAATGCAACGTTTGCCCCGGCTTGCGCCGACACGGCGGTGCGTGGAAAGTTAGAAACCGCACCGCCCGCCGGATTGCTCAACGCCGCTGATTCACGGGGCAAGAGCTTGCTCAAGGGCCTAAAAACGACCTGATTGACGGGGCGCTGGTCGAACAGATTTATTTCAATCTGAAAAGGGCGGTGTGGCGCGACCCAGAAACCTGAGTCAGGTCACTGGTGCCGGGTTAAACAACACCAGTGCGTTGTGCAGCTTCCAGTGTTCCGCCCAGGTTTTTTTGCGGCCACTGGCCACGTCAAGCATCAAACGGAACAACTCCCAACCCACGTCTTCAATGCTGGCTGAACCGTCTGCAATGGTGCCCGCATTCACATCCATCAGGTCATGCCAGCGGCGAGCCAAATCAGTGCGGGTCGCCACTTTGATAACTGGCACAGCAGCCAGTCCATAAGGCGTGCCGCGCCCTGTGGTGAACACGTGCAGGTTCATGCCTGCAGCCATTTGCAAGGTGCCGCAAATGAAGTCGCTGGCAGGGGTGGCCGCATAAATGAGGCGTCCACTTGACCCCTTTGGCTTTAGTTTTTCTCCGGGTGCCAAAACGTCATTGATGGGGACTGAGCCGCTTTTGACAATCGAGCCCATGGCTTTCTCAACGATATTCGAGAGGCCACCTTTTTTGTTGCCCGGTGTGGTGTTGGCACTGCGGTCCACGCTGCCGCGTTTGAGGTAAGCGTCGTACCAGGCCATTTCTCGAATCATGGCCTCTGCCACTTCGGACGTGGCTGCTCGTGCGGTGAGTTGGTCAATGCCGTCACGCACTTCGGTCGTCTCGGAAAACATGACGCTGGCACCAGCCCGCACGAGCAAGTCAGTGCAAAACCCCACAGCCGGGTTGGCCGTAGCGCCCGAAAACGCATCGCTGCCCCCGCACTGTACGCCCACCACCAAGTCGCTGGCGGGCACGGTCACGCGCACCCGGGCATTCAGGCGCTGCAAGTGAACTTTGGCCTGCCGCATGATCGAGTCGACCATGGACATGAAGCCCACGTGCGCGTCATCTTGCAGGCAGACCACATCCAGCGCGGCTTGCTCGGGGTTGCGCTCATCCACAATGGCAAAGCTGCCGGGCGGCAGCAAGCGCTCGGGTTGCAGCTTTTCACAACCCAGACTCACCACCATCACCTCACCGCCGAAATTCGGGTTCAGGCTGATGTTGCGCAGGGTTCGAATGGGAATGATGGCATCGGGCGCATCAATCGCTACGCCACAGCCATAGCCGTGCTCTAGCGCAACAACGTCATCGACATTCGGAAACAGGGGCAACAGTTCGGCTTTGATGCGCTGAACAGCGAAGTCTGTCACCCCTGCCACACACTGAACGGTTTGCGTGATGGCCAAAATATTTCGCGTCCCTACCGAACCATCGGCGTTGCGGTAGCCTTGGAATGTGTAGCCTTCAAGTGGCGATTGCGGCAAGGGTTTGACCGTGGAAATCGGCAAATTCTCTAACCCTCTTGCATCAGGCATGGTCAGCAGGCGCTCGTGCACCCAACTGCCTGCCGCAATCGCTTTCTGTGCGTAACCGATGGGAATGCCATAGCGAAGCACGGGTGCGCCAGCGGCCAGATCGACCAGCGCGACTTTGTGGCCCTGTGGCACACGGTCAACCAAAACCAAACCACATGGCAGTTTGACTCCCACAGCCAAGCCACCGTCATTGGCGACGATAGCCACGTTGTCCTTGGGGTGCATTCGAATCGTGTGAGGCGGCGTGCTCAACGCGGTTGGAACTTCGGTCATGCCCATCTCCTATCGTCAGTCGTGTTGAAATGGTTTATGACGTGACAAAATCATCCAAGCCATGGTAACGGTACCATTATACAAAACAAGATGAATGACCCCGACAAAATCAGAAAATCGCGACGCGGCAGTGGTGCCATCACGCTAAGAGACGTCGCAAAACTGGCAGGTGTTGCGCCCATCACAGCGTCGCGGGCGATGAACACACCTGAGCAAGTGTCACCCGAAGTGCTTCAAAAAGTGCAGGCTGCGGTGCTGCGCACGGGCTATGTGCCGAACCGCATCGCAGGGGGCTTGGCTTCCTCTCGCAGTCGGCTCATCGCGGCGGTGGTTCCGAGTATCGTGGTGTCGGTTTTTGCCGAGACGATTGAAACCCTGAATAACAGCCTTTTTGAGGCTGGTTACCAGCTGATGTTGGGCCAGGCGGGTTATTCGCCAGTCCGTGAGGAAGCCTTGCTCGAAGCCATCATTGGGCGCAGGCCCGACGGCATCTTTTTGACGGGCATCATGCAATCAAGCAAAGGGCGAACCCGCTTGCTGGCATCGGGCATTCCGGTCGTGGAAACCTGGGACCTGACGCCCACACCCATTGACATGCTGATTGGCTTTTCGCACTCTGATATTGGGCGCGAGGTTGCGAATTTTTTGATGGCCAAGGGCCGACGGCGGGTGGCGCTGGTCACCGCGGGCGACGAGCGGGCAACACGGCGTGCGGCAGCATTCCAGAACACCGTGGAACAGCGCGGTGTTGGGACGGTTTTCGTGGACAACGTAGGGGCGTCGCGCTCACTGAAAAGTGGCCGCGAAGCGCTCGCCCGCATCCTGCTGCAGGCGCCAGATGTGGATGCCGTTTTTTGCAGTTCCGACCTGCTGGCTATGGGTGTGCTAACGGAAGCCATCGCTCGGAGAATACAGGTTCCACAGCACTTGTCCATCGTCGGGTTTGGCGATGTGCCTTACATGGCAGACATGGTTCCAGCGTTGACCACCGTGCATATCAATGGGGGCGACATTGGACAGCGGGCTGCCAGATTCCTGATCGACCGAGCAGAGGGCCGGTTGGTCGAGCAGCCCATCGTTGATGTCGGTTTTTCAATCATTGAGCGCGACAGCGCTTGACATCTGTTTTGAATGGAACGATCATTCCATAATGGTACCGCTACCAATATCACAATTGAGCCCATTTTGTCTTACTCCACACCGCTTGTCGCCGGACTCCACGTCATCCCCGTCGCTGGGCGCGACAGCATGCTATTGAACCTGAGCGGCGCGCACGGCCCGTTCTTCACCCGCAACTTGCTTGTCCTGACCGACAACGCGGGTCGCACTGGTGTGGGTGAAGTGCCTGGCGGTGAGAAGATTCGCCAGACGCTTGAGGACGCCAGGGCGCTGGTGGTGGGGCAGCCCATTGGAGCGCACCGACACATCTTGCAAGAGATACAAAAACAGTTTGCCGACCGAGACAGTGGCGGTCGTGGCCAGCAAACCTTTGATTTGCGCACCACCATCCACGCCGTCACTGCGGTTGAGTCTGCCCTGCTGGACTTGCTGGGTCAGCATCTGGAAGTGCCCGTGGCTGCGCTTTTGGGCGAAGGCCAACAGCGCGATGCAGTAGAGATGTTGGGCTACCTGTTTTATGTCGGCGACAAGGCCAAAACAAACCTGGACTACGTGAGCGACCTTGGCGCAGCCAGCAATTGGTTTCGCGTACGCCATGAAGTGGCCCTGACGCCCCAAGGTATCGTGCGGCAGGCCGAGGCGGCCCGTGAAAAATATGGATTCAATGACTTCAAGCTCAAGGGCGGTGTGCTGCGCGGCGCTGAAGAAATTGAAGCCGTTATTGCCTTGCACGAGCGCTTTCCCCAAGCCCGCGTCACGCTCGACCCCAACGGTGGCTGGCTGCTGAAAGACGCGATTGCTCTCATGCGCGACTTGCGCGGAGTGGTCGCTTATGCCGAAGACCCGTGCGGTGCAGAAGGCGGGTTCTCGGGCCGTGAAGTGATGGCGGAATTTCGCCGTGCGACTGGCCTGCCCACCGCCACCAACATGATCGCCACGGATTGGCGGCAGCTTGCGCACGCTTTGTCTCTTCAATCGGTAGACATTCCCCTCGCAGACCCGCATTTCTGGACGATGGCCGGTTCGGTGCGGGTGGCGCAAACCTGCCGCGACTGGGGCTTGACCTGGGGCAGCCATTCCAACAACCACTTCGACGTGTCGTTGGCCATGTTCACCCACGTGGGTGCCGCTGCCCCAGGCCGCGTCACGGCAATTGACACGCACTGGATCTGGCAAGACGGCCAACGCTTGACCAAAGACCCGCTTCAAATTGTCGGCGGTCACGTGCAAGTGCCCAAAAAACCAGGGCTGGGTGTGGAACTGGACATGGCCGAGGTTGAAAAAGCCCACCAGCTTTACAAACAGCACGGGTTGGGCTCGCGCGACGATGCCACCGCCATGCAGTACCTGGTCCCCAACTGGAAGTTTGACCCCAAGCGGCCTGCCATGGATCGCTAAATTTTAAGTTCGAACGAACTTAACCCGTCACCGTGAACTGCACGCAGTCAGCGGCTGCGTCAGCCACGCTGTGGCCCAGCGCAATATGCCCGCTAGCGCGTAGCATCACCTCTTCGCGGCGCAGCTCGATCTCGGGCTCGCCTTCGACTTTGACAAAGCTGCCATTGGTGCTTTGATCGATCAAATAAAACTTGTCACGCCTGCGCTCGATTCGCGCATGCTGACGGGACGCCATGCGGTCTGGCACCACGATGTCGCAGCTGGCGTCTCGACCCAACACCACAGTAGTATTGCCCGAGGGCATGTCGAATAGCTGATTGGCAAAGCGCAATTGAAGGTCTGCGCGACCCGCGCCCGATTGCAGGGAGGGTGTTGCCATGGTCAGCTCTTCGCCTGCCTGCCACAGCACTTCGCACACTGGCACGTCGTCGCCCTTGCCTTTGACCGCCAATGCGGCAATGGGTCGTGTACTGCTGCGCAACATGACCGACATAGCGTCAACCGTTGCGCGGGTTGTCATGATTTGCCCGCCTCTGGCAAGCCCTGCCATACGGGCGGCCAGATTAACCGTGTCGCCAAACACATCGCCGTTTTCTTCAATCACCGGGCCAGCATGAAAGCCCACCCGAATCGCGCGCTGAACCCCCGACACGACTGGCAAGGCCGACACCGTCAGCTGCATGTCGGTTGCTGCCAAACACGCGCTGTCAGCATCGGGCAGCATGCTCATGACCTCGTCGCCAATCGTTTTGATGACGCGCCCACCGTAGCGCACAGTGGCTGCCCGCAACAGATCAATGCACTCGTCAATCATTTGCTTGGCAAGCGTATCGCCCAAGGTGTCGTACAGTTTGGTACTTCCTGAGATGTCCGCAAAGACCAGTGCCTGGATTTTTGACATACTATATTATTGATAGCAAACTATGCCCATAATACGAGAGCTAGGTACCTTTTTTATTCAAAAACCGACCGCATGACCGTCTCTGCGAGGATCTGAGGCCGCAATATACCCAAATTGGGTATTTAAATCCGATTTTGGGCTATTTTCGGCTGATTTCCAAATAAACTGCCCTGCGCCAAAGTCTTGGTAAGAATCGTTGATCACTTCCATCTGGTGGCCGCGTTCGCTCAATGCCTGCACGGTGCCAGAGGGCATCGCCGCCTCAACATTGATCTCCAGCCCCTGATTGAACCGCCACCGGGGTGCGTCGCAGGCCACTTGCGGGTTTTGTCGGTAATCAAGCATGCGCACCAAGGTTTGCAAATGACCTTGTGGCTGCATGTTGCCACCCATCACGCCAAAACTCATTTGGGGCAGGCCATTTTGGGTCAAAAACGCTGGAATGATGGTGTGAAACGGCCTTTTGCCGGGTGCCACCACGTTGGGGCTGTTCGCATTCAAACTAAACCCATGGCCCCGGTTTTGCAAACTGATGCCAAAAGTGGGCTCAACGCAACCTGACCCAAAGCCCATGTAATTACTTTGAATGAAGCTCACCATCATGCCCGACTCGTCCGCAGCGGTCAGGTAAATAGTGCCGCCACGCCGATGCGGGTCATTCGGGGTGCCCGCATTGAAAACCTGCGCCCGCTTGGTGTCAATGAGTTTGGCTCTGGAGGCCAAATAGGTGTCGTCAAGCATTTGCTGGACGGTAATCTCCATGGTGGAGCCTTCTGACACATAGCGGTACACATCGGCAAAAGCAAGCTTCATCGCTTCGATTTGCAAGTGCTGGGCATCGACGCCATCAGGAGCCATCGCAGAAATATCAAATTTCTCCAAGATGCCCAAAGCCATCAAGGCCGCAATGCCTTGTCCGTTGGGCGGAATCTCATGCAACTCAAAACCCCGGTAGGGCTTTGCGATGGGTTTGACCCATTCAACCTGGTGCGCGGCGAAGTCGCTGGCTTTAAGGCTGCCGCCGTTTTGGCTTGAAAACTGCTCAATCGCTGCGGCAATTTCACCCTGATAAAACGCCCCGCCCCGGGTTGCCGCGATGGCACGCAAAGCTCGGGCCGCCGCTTTGAATTGAAACAGCTCCCCCACTGCGGGCGCACGGCCAAAAGGCAAAAAGGCTTGCGCAAATCCGGGTTGCGATTGAAGTTCTTCAACCGGCGCTTGCCACTTGCCCTGCACAATCGGCGGCACGCAATAGCCGCGCTCGGCAATGTCGATAGCCGGAGCCAGTAAATCAGCGAAGGGCAGCTTGCCAAAACGCTCGCTCAAAGCCACCCAGCTCTTGACAGCACCCGGCACGGTGACCGAATCAAACCCGCGCTTGGGCGGCGTGCTGGCGTTGGGGCCGTACTTGGCCCGAAAATAAGCTTCGGTCCACGCTGCGGGCGCCCGGCCGGAGGCGTTCAAGCCATGCAGCGCCCGCCCATCCCACAAAATGCAAAACGCATCGCTGCCTAGTCCGTTGCTGACCGGCTCGCAAATCGTCATGACAGCCGCTGCGGCAATGGCGGCATCCACTGCATTGCCACCCTTGTGCAGCATGCTCAAACCCGCCTGCGCCCCCAATGGGTGCGAAGTAGAAACGACGTTCCGGGCAAATAGCGGGATGCGGGTGCTGGTGTAAGGGTTGTGGTGATTGAAGTTCATGGAGAGTTTGGCTTGTGCTAGGACGCTGTGAGAACTTTGCGATGCAGTTTACGCAGTGACCACCAAATGCTGAGGGCCACAACAGGAATCGCACCGGCGGCGGTTGTTTCGGGGCTCCAGGGCCAACCCAGCGATTGAGCGGCCTTGGCCAAATAACTGACCAGCCCCGCAACATAATAGGTAATGGCCGCGACAGAAAGCCCTTCCACAGTCGATTGCAATTTAAGTTGCAGATCCTGCCGCGCATTCATGGTGGCCAGCAAGGCTTGGCTGCTTTGTTGCTGTTCAATTTCAACCCGAGTTCGCAGCAAGTTGCTGATGCGCGACACCCTTTGCGACAAGGCGTCTTGCCTGCGTGTCGCCCACTCGCAAGTGCTGCGCGCAGGGGTCAGGCGGCGATCCATAAAATCACGAATCGACTGCAATCCCTCAAGCCGCGTTTCTGCAATGTCGTCGATGCGTTTGTCCACCAGCTCAAAGTAAGCACTGCTTGCCGAAAACCGCGAATGGGTGGCGGCATGCTGGCTTTCCACTTGACCTGCCAGCTTGGTCAATCGGTCCAGCAACAAGGGTTCATCGTTGCGGGTAGCGCTGCGAATGGACTGCGCCAGCTCGGCCAGCTCACGTTCGGCTGACGCCAGTACCGTGGATGCCTCACGCGCCGCGGGCAGGCCCAGCAATGCGGCCATTCGGTAGGTTTCGATTTCAAGCAATCGCTGCACCAAACGCCCCAACCTTCTGGGTGTCATTTCGTGTGCAAACAACAAAAATCGTGAAAACCCGTCGGCGTGGATTGCGAAATCGGTGTAGACCTCGGCGCTGCCACCCGTCACTAAAGACGCAATAAGCGTCTCGTCATTGAGCATGCGTTTAACCACGCTTTGGTTCTCAAACGACTTGAAAGGCAAAGCCCACAAATGCAAGCTCGCCAAGCACTGGCCAGGCAAACCCGCCAACCAGACTTGCGGTACCAAATCCAGAGCGGACCCGTCTTCCAAAGGGGCGACCTGCCTCGGCTTGTCAGTCAAATCTCGCAAAAAGGTCCAAGTCACAAACTCGGTGTGCAATTCCCAACGAAAGCGGTAAGCCCCCAAGTCCATCCTGATATGGGTAGATGTTTGATCCGGTTGTGGCAAATGGTGGTCGCGCAGGAGCGCCGCCACGTGGGCGCGGCTCGCCTCACGCTCTGCCGCGTCACAAACCATGACCACATGAGAAATAGCCAAGGGCGCAGACATCGCCTCAGGCGGACGGGCATGAATTTCATTGTGCAGCACAGCGCGTTGTGGGTGCTGCTTGGGGGAAGACGGGCGTGGTGTCATAGTGTCGAAGTGTGAGCCTTTATTGTGACGCAGGTCGGGTACGGCCATGGAGGTGCATCCAATGTCACTTTCATTCAGCAAGGATCGTACCAACTCAACTCCCATGAAAATGAAAAACGGCACCTAAAGTGCCGTTTCTGGGTGGGCTGCAAGGTGTGACTAGTCCTCTACGAAGGCCTCTTCGCGCTTGTTCTTAACGGCCGGTAGCAGCACAATAATGACCAACACTGCTGCCGCGACCAACAACCCGGCAGAGAGGGGTCGGGTCACAAACACGCTCCAGTCGCCGCGAGACAGTAGCAACGCCCGTCGCAGGTTTTCTTCCATCATGGGGCCCAAAATAAACCCCAACAGCAATGGCGCAGGTTCTGCACCAATCTTGATGAACAGGTACCCAATCACGCCAAATATCGCCACCATCCAGATGTCAAACGTGTTGTTGTTGGTTGAATAAACGCCAATCGCACAAAAAAGAACAATCGCCGGAAACAAGAAGCGGTAAGGCACTGTCAACAGCTTGATCCACATGCCGATAAGCGGCAAATTCAAAATAATCAACATCAAATTGCCAATCCACATGGAGGCAATCAAGCCCCAAAAAAGCTGGGGGTTGCTGGTCATCACTTGGGGGCCAGGCTGAATGTTGTGGATGGTCATTGCACCGACCATCAGGGCCATCACCGCATTGGGCGGAATCCCCAGCGTCAGCAACGGGATGAACGATGTCTGTGCGCCGGCGTTATTGGCAGACTCCGGGCCTGCCACACCACGGATGTTGCCTTTGCCAAAGGCAATTTCACCTGGCTTTGGCTTGATTTTCTTCTCAATTGTGTAGGCCGCAAAGGCTGCCAACAGAGCGCCACCACCAGGCAAAATGCCCAGCATTGAACCCAGCGCTGTGCCGCGCAATATGGCTGGGGTCATGTCTTTGAAGTCTTGCTTGGTTGGCCATAGGCCCACCACCTTGGCTGTAAAGACCTCCCGATCATCTTCGTGTTTGCTCAAGTTGCTGATAATTTCACCATAGCCAAACACACCCATGGCTATCACGATAAAGCCAATGCCGTCTGTCAATTCGGGAATGTCAAAGCTGAATCGGGCGACTCCTGAGTTGACGTCGGTGCCGACCAATCCCAACAGAAGCCCAAGCAAAATCATGGCAATAGCCTTGAGCAAAGAGCCCGAAGCCAAAACCACAGCACCGATCAAGCCCAAAATCATCAATGAAAAATACTCGGCAGGGCCGAATTTAAAGGCAAGCTCGGTCAGTGGTGGCGCAAAGGCAGCAAGAATCAAAGTGCCTACCGAACCTGCAAAAAAAGACCCGATTCCAGCGGCTGCGAGTGCAGGCCCGGCTCGCCCCTGTCGGGCCATCTGGTAGCCGTCAATACAAGTGACGACGGAAGAAGACTCCCCAGGCAAGTTGACCAAAATAGCAGTGGTTGAGCCGCCGTATTGCGCTCCGTAATAAATGCCAGCCAGCATGATCAATGCCGAAACGGGCGGCAATGCATAGGTTGCGGGTAACAGCATGGCGATGGTAGCCACTGGGCCAATGCCAGGCAACACACCAATCAAGGTACCCAACAGGCAGCCAATAAAGGCATACAACAGATTAATGGGCGTGAAGGCAACGCCAAAACCCAACGACAGGTTACTCAGTAATTCCATAAATTGCTCCTTAACCTGTGATGAACGTGGGCCAAACCGGGAACTGCAATTTAAGCAGCACGATAAAAGCCAAGTAGCTGCCTATGGCCAGACAGGTCGCCAAAATCAAAACGTCTCGAAGTTTGAAGTCATCGCCAGCCTTGCTGGCGATGATGGTCAGGGCGTAAATACCGGCAATCAAGCCCATGGCAGGCAACTTGATACTGGGCAAGCCGCCCAACAAAATGCCAAATACGACATTCGCCCCGATGACATAACCGAGAGGGCGCCAAGCAATTGCGCCAAAGCCATCCTCAGGTTTAGCAGTTCCCGCCAAGGCAAAGAAGGTGATCACCGCGCCCAAAATTGCCAGCAAGATTCCCAACATCAACGGAAAGTAACCCGGGCCCATTCGGGCTCCTGTGCCTACGTTGTACTTGGTGGAACCCCAAGCAAAAGCTATGCCGACCAAAAGGAACATCAAACCCGACAGAAAGTCTTTTTGACTTTTTATTTGCATATAAGTCTCCAGGAGATAAACATGAATTCAGATTCTGCACTCGAATAGACCCGACCTCCCATGTGGGTTTCACCTACGCGCGACCCTGTTTTCGGTCGCAAAGGTGTCACGAAAGTGGCGGTGTCGAAGTCAATACCTCTTCGATGACGGTCTGCCCGTCCGCCACTTTCAGGGCACCTGCCAAACGAAGGGGCCGCATTCCATCCGCGATGGCCTGGGCTTTGAGTGCCTGCAGATTTGGTTCGCGACTCACTCGGTCCTTGAAAGCTTCACTGACGGTCAGCAATTCATACAGCCCCATGCGCCCCATGAAACCCGTCATGCGGCAATCGACGCAGCCAACGGGTCGAAACGGCTTGTACGATCCACTCAACTTCCAGGGCTTGACCAGTTCGCCCAGCGCATCCCGAGAGGATGTTTCGTCCGGCACTTTGCACAATTTACACAGCGTGCGCACCAGTCGTTGAGCCAACACACCCAATACAGTTGCATTGATTAAATAAGAGGGAATGCCAAGTTCCATCAGCCTGGTTACAGCAGAAGGCGCATCGTTGGTGTGCAAGGTTGAGAACACCAAATGCCCAGTCAACGCAGCCTGTACAGCCATCTCTGCGGTCTGAATATCCCGAATTTCACCCACCATGATGATGTCCGGATCTTGCCGCATCAGCGCACGCAGGCCTTCTGGAAAACCAAAATCCAGTTGTGGCTGAACCTGGGTCTGATTGAACGAAGGCTCAATCATTTCAATCGGATCTTCCACTGTGCTGACATTGACCTCTTCCGTGGCGACCCGCTTCAGCGTGGCGTAAAGCGTGGTGGTTTTCCCCGAGCCAGTAGGGCCTGTGACCAAAATTATGCCGTGGGGACGCTTGACCAACGTCTCCCAGCGCTGGGCGTCATGCGGCGAGAAGCCAAGCGCGTCCAAATCTTTAACGGCGTTGTCTGGGTCAAAAATCCGCATGACCATTTTTTCGCCAAACGCGGTGGGCAAAGTCGAAATTCGCATTTCAATCTCGTCACCGCGCGGGTTACGGGTTTTGATCCGACCATCCTGAGGGCGGCGCTTTTCGACCACGTCCATGCGCCCTAGCAGCTTGATTCGCGATGTCATCGCATTCAGCACGCCCATCGGCATTTGGTACACCGGGTGCAACACGCCATCAATTCGGAAGCGAATCACGCCCTGCTCCCGGCGCGGCTCCAGGTGAATGTCACTAGCACGCTGGTCAAACGCATACTGCCACAGCCAATCCACGACCTGCACCACGCTTTGGTCGTTGGCATCTAATTGCTTGTTGGCTTTGCCCAGTTCCACCAACTGCTCAAAACTTGCGCCGCCCGAGTTACCTCCCGCTTTGGATGCCATTCGAACCGACTTGGCCAGGGCGAAAAACTCGACTGTGAATTTATGAATATCCTGCGGATTGGCCACCACCCGGCGCACAGATCGCTTTGACTGACGTTCAACCTCGCTGACCCAATCCGTGACAAAAGGCTCGGCTGTCGCCACGACAATTTCGGTCGGCGTCACCTGCACTGGCAATATTTTGTGACGCTCCGCGTAGGCCGCGCTCATGGCATCAGCCACTTTGCCAACATCCACCTTCAGCGGGTCGATCCGCAAATAGTCCAACGCAGCCCAGCCCGCCAACCACTGTGACAACATTTCGATGTCAAGTGCTCGCCCATCCGATGTGCGCCGCATCGACACGCTGGCCAGGCGCAACAAAGGGTGCTGAGCGCTTTCTGCTTGCGCGCAACGCGCCACCGTGCGGGCGGCTTCCTCCAGGCTGATCACGCCATCGGTACGCAGCCATTGCACGAGTTGGCGCCAGGCAAGTGGCCCCACCGCAGAGGCGCGAGCTGTGGGAGTTGTTTTTTGTCCGGTGGTCATGGCAGGTTTGGTTTGAGTAAGCGCACCCATTGGTTGGCTGGTAGCCCCCAACGCGCCTGGATAATTTCAGCCCGCGCCACAAGTTCAGCACGTTTGGGGTGTGAAGCAGTTCGCTGTGCCAAAACCACCGTATTGCCCTCTCGCGTGGCTTTGAAGGCCCAAATCGCATCGCGGCCAAACGCTGCGGCGATTTTGTCTGAACTGCGCTGAAAACTTGACGAACGCCCGAAAAGATTGACGGTCATGCAGCCCGTTGGTGTCAGCAATCTGCGGCAATCCCTGTAAAAAGCCTCGGTGTCAAGCACTGGCCCGGCGGCTTCGTGATCGTACAAGTCCACCTGCAAAGCATCAACGGCACCCCACCACTTTGGGTTCAGGATTTCAAGGGCTGCGTCGCCCAAAATGACTTGAACCCGACTGTTATCCAGTGGCAATTTAAACCAACCTCGGCACGCCCTGATCACCTGCGGATTGATTTCAATCGCGCAAGTCTTCATCCGCACCACCTTGTGACAAAATTTAGTCAAAGAGCCAGCGCCTAAGCCCAACTGAAGTGCCTGAAGCTTGGGAACAGTGTCCAAGTCAGTCAACAGCAGCCAGGCCATCATCCGCTGAATGTACTCATGAACCAAGACGTTCGGCGCGTCCGTTAGCATGGAGCCCTGAATCCACTGCGAATCAAGGTGAAGGTGGCGCACAGGGCCGTCGTCTGAGAAATTGACTTCAGGGAAAACAGTGATGGGGTTTTTCAAGATAGACCCATTATCTCTAGCAATCAGTTGAATTTTGAAAGACAAGACGAATGAACCTCGAGTCAGTTTGGAGTTTTTTCAGTACCCACGGCACCGATATTGGGTTGAAAATAATGGGGGCATTGGCCGCGTGGATCGTGGGCAGGTGGTTGATCGGTTTGAGTTTGCGTTTGATCGCGGCCGGTTTGCAGCGGGGCGGGAAAATCGACCAAACCTTGGCAAATTACCTTCGCGCCATCATCTCGGTGCTGCTGAACGTCGTTTTGATCGTGGCCGTTCTGGAGATTTTTGGGGTTAAAACAACCTCCTTTGCCGCACTTTTGGCGGGTGCTGGGTTGGCCATCGGCACGGCCTGGGGCGGCTTGTTAACCCATTTCGCCGCAGGTGTTTTCATGCAGGTGCTGCGGCCCTACAAGGTGGGCGACACCGTGACTGCGGGCGGAGTCAATGGCGTCGTCAAAGAGTTGGGGCTATTTGGCACTACCATTGTCACGGGAGACAACGTGACCACCATTGTGGGCAACAACACCGTCTTTTCAGGCACGATTCAAAACTTCAGCGCCTTGCCACATCGGCGAGTTGAATGCCAAGCGACCTTGGCGCATGGCGTCGATGTGATGGACGCCATAGATCGGCTCAAAACTGCGGTTGCTCGTATCGCCAATGTGGTTAGCAACCCCGCACCTGAAGTTGACATCTTGCGGTTTACGCCCGAAGGCCCGCTTTTGTGCATCCGGCCCTACACGCACACAGACCATTACGCGCAGGTATTTTTCGATACGCACAAGGCGATCGTCAGCACCTTCAGCGACGCTGGCTATCCCGTGCCTGAGACGCGCGTGTCATCGCGCAAACGTGAAGAGACCTGATCCCAAGCGGCAAGGCGCGGCAGAGCTTGAAGTGCGTTGCGAGTCGTGGCTTGCATCAAGTCAAACTCTGACAAACCCCGCAGTTTTGCAATTTCTTTCGCTATTCGCGGCAACTGGCAGGGCTCATTCACCCCCTGCGTTTCACCGCCTTGCCGCTGAGCTTGCGTTTTGTAAAGCCAACGGGGCGGTATATCTGGCGCGTCTGTCTCCATCACAATGGACTCCAATGGCAAATCAGTAGCAAGCCGCCTGATGCTTTGTGCGGCTTCGAAGGTCACAGTGCCACCAAAGCCCAGCTTGAACCCCAGTTTGATGAATTCATGCGCCTGCACTTCACTGCCATTGAAGGCGTGGGCGATGCCTGCCCAACGATGGCCATCCCGTGACAGATCGCGCAAGTGCTTTAGCAAGCGGTCAGCCGAGCGCCGCACATGCAAGATCACAGGCAGACCAAATTTTTTGGCCAATTTCAGCTGCTCGCGGTAAAAGTGCTCCTGCCGTTCCCGCAATGGGCTGACACGCAACTCAGGAACAAAGAGATCGAGGCCAATCTCTCCAACCGCTACCAATCTCTGATCTTGGCAGTGCAATTGCAACTGGGCTTGCAAAATTACCAGATCTTCGTCATTGGCCTGTTTGACGTACAAAGGGTGAATCCCAAGCGCGAAGCAGTCGCCTTGGGCATGCGCCTGCCACCGCACCACGTCAAAGTTGCTGACCTGCACTGCAGGAATCACGCACAACTGCACATTGGCATCGGCGGCTCTCTGCCGCATGGGGGCGGTTTGCCCGTCAAATTCTGGGGCGTCTAAGTGGCAATGGGTGTCGATCCAATAGGGCATTTGGCGAAATTAACACAGACTGACACGGAAATGCACCGCCAGTCAGTAACAGGTACTGGTCGCGGGTCATGCAAACCGTAACGAACCGTGATACCGTTTGCATAGGTTTTCAAGTGTTGTACGGCAAAGGCTCAAGCATGGCGCGTTCCACTCACTACAGCAGTTCCCTGTCGGCAGCGCCAAAGGCTGTTGGCCTTCAAACGCCTGGTGTTTCCACACCCGCCATTGAAGGCATTGCAAGCCGAACAGCGCGGCTGACTCGCCATCTGAAAAAGTATGTCCCGACTGGGGCAAGGCTCCTTTGGTCGGCAATTGCCTTGCTGACAGTCTTGTTAGTCGCCAATTTATGGCTGACATTGCGCCCCGGCCCGGGACAAATTACCCAGGAAATCATCGACAACGCGGTTCTGAAGACGCTTGAAACAGTCGATCTTCCGTCGCCTGCCGCCAAGGCCTACGAGGCGATTCTGCCGTCCGTCGTGCAGGTTCTTGGTTTTGTCACAGGCAAAGATGGCAAAGAGGACGTTCAACAGGGTGTCGGCACGGGGGTGGTGATAGTTGACAAAGGCATCATCCTGACCAACCTGCACGTCGTGCAAGGGGCTGACAGCATCAAGGTGATCTTTTCAGATGGACTGGAGTCCACCGCTTCAGTCACTGGCACCAAGCCCGAAGACGACTTAGCGGTCTTGCAGGCGCACAAAATTCCGGACGACATGATTGCTGCCACCATGCGGTCAACGGGCGATTTGCGACCCGGCGACCAAGTGCTTGCGGTTGGTTTTCCGTTTGGCATAGGGCCTTCTGCGTCTTTTGGCGTGGTGTCGGGACTGAAACGCGCGTTTCGGTCGCCAGAAGGCAAGCAAGAGATGAGCAACCTGATTCAGTTTGATGCCGCTGCGAACCCAGGCAATTCGGGGGGGCCGCTGGTCACGATGGACGGCCAAGTGGTGGGCATCGTCAGCGCCATTTTGAACCCCACCCCCCACCGCACGTTCATTGGCATTGGTTTTGCTGTGCCGATTGAAAACGCGGCTTCTGCCGCTGGTTTGCCACCTTTCTAGAACAGGAAACGCCCATGTCCGAAGCCACCCTGCAAAGCGCCGATACCGCCCAGTTGATGGAGAAAATTCTTTACGAGGTCAAACGCGTCGTAGTAGGCCAAGACCGCTTTTTGGAACGGGTCATGGTTGCCATACTGGCCCAAGGTCATTTGCTGGTGGAGGGTGTGCCCGGTCTGGCAAAAACTTTGACCGTTAAAACGCTGGCCAACACCATTCGAGGTGATTTCAAACGCATTCAATTCACCCCTGATTTGGTTCCCGCCGATTTGGTCGGTACGCGCATTTACAATCAAAAAACGGGTGAATTCTCAACCTCGCTCGGGCCGGTCTTCACCAACCTTCTGCTGGCTGACGAAATCAACCGGGCACCCGCCAAAGTGCAGAGCGCGCTGCTTGAAGTGATGCAAGAGCGCCAAGTCACGATTGCTGGGGTGACCCACAAAGTACCCAGTCCATTTTTGGTGATGGCCACACAGAACCCGATTGAAACCGAAGGCACCTACCCCTTGCCCGAGGCACAGGTTGACCGGTTCATGATGAAGGTTTTGGTTGACTACCCAACCGATGAGGAAGAGTTCGTCATCGTGCAGCGGGTAACCGGCGCGCCAGTGGCTGTGACTGCGGTCGCCACAACCGAGCAGTTGGCCGCATTGCAGCATGAGTGCCGCCAAGTCTATGTTGATCCCAGTCTCATTCAGTATGCAGTGCGATTGGTGTCGGCCACCCGCACGCCTGCCAAACACGACCTGAAAGATCTGGCACGCTTCATCACCTTTGGGGCCAGCCCGCGCGCGACGATCAACCTGGCAGAGGGTGCCCGTGCTTTGGCCATGCTTCGCGGACGCACCTACGCGCTACCTGAGGACATGACCGATCTGGTGCCCGATGTGCTGCGCCATCGGCTGGTGCTGTCGTATGAAGCCTTGTCGGAAGGCCTGACGCCTGATGCGATCACCGCCAAAATCATGGCGAAAATTCCGGTACCCGCCAAGCCTTTGGCGCATGAAAAGCTGGCAGCTTGACGTGTTTGGCTTTTTTAAATCCAAAAAAGTTGCCGCTCTACCGCGGCCTGAAAAGAGCGCTGCGACTGCGGCGTTAAGTGGCGCCGAACACATTTTGCGCCGTTTGGAGTGGACCGTTGTGAAACGGCTGGACGGACTGCTGCAAGGCGACTATCGAACCCTGCTTCGTGGCACTGGCATTGACCTTGCAGATTTGCGTGAGTACCAACACCACGATGATGTTCGCCATATTGACTGGAATGTGACAGCGCGCCTGCAAATTCCACACGTTCGGGTGTTCACCGAAGACCGGGAGATGACCGCCTGGTTTTTGCTCGACTTGAGCCCATCCGTCGATTTTGGATCAGGCGAAAAACGCAAACGCCACATGTCCGAAGGGTTTGTCGCAGTCATGGCACGCTTACTCACCCGCCATGGCAATCGCGTCGGCGCCTTGATGTACGGTGCAGGTGTCGACACCGTGATTCCAGCGGGCAGCGGACGGCGCCACGTGTTGCAGCTGATGCATGCCATGGCCCAGAGAACCAGCCCGTCGAACCAGGGCGTCACACGTTTGCATGAATTGCTGCAAACCGCGGCGGCCATGGTGCGTCGGCGTTCGACCGTATTTGTTGTCTCGGACTTCATCAGTGAGTCGGGTTGGGAAAAGCCGCTGGGGCAATTGGCACAAAAGCACGAGGTGGTGGCCGTGCGCCTGGTTGACCCACTGGAAATCAATCTGCCAGACCTGGGCTTGATCACCATGCTGGACTCTGAAAGTGGCGAACAGCTGCTGGTGGACACGTCCAACCCAAAATTTCGCCAGCGCTTTGCCCAGATTGCCGCGCAACGCGAGACGGCCTTGCGTCAAAGTCTGGCCCGTGCAGGTGTGGACACTCTGGAACTTTCAACCGACGATGACCTGGTTCAAGCCATGTTGCGATTTACCGAAATGCGCCGTCGCCGCAGCCGAGTCGGGGCGGGTGCCAAGTTGCCGGTTCACCTCACGCAGGTCGTGACAGCCTAAACCTTAGCGTGAACATTGCACAGGAGATTCTTCGATGAACTTTGACGCATTGATGCCCAAGACCATGCCACTGACATTCATGTGGCCGTCCTTGCTTTGGCTGCTCTTGGCACTTCCGCTGCTGGTCATGCTTTACCTGTGGCTCACGCGTCGCAAAAAGAAAATGGCGGTGCGCTTTGCGTCTTTGTCTATCGTGCGCGAAGCCATGGGAACTGGCCCTGGCTTTCGCCGTCACATTCCACCTATTTTGTTTTTGCTGGCCATTGCAGCCATGCTGTTGGCAGCGTCCAGGCCATTCGCGGTGGTGATGCTGCCATCGCAGCAAGAAACCATCATGCTGGCGATGGATGTATCGGGCAGCATGCGCGCAACCGACGTGCT